>JAABRV010000012.1 GCA_011390735.1 Trueperaceae bacterium
CAAGCGCATGGCCACGCGCCAGCGCCGCCGCGACGGCCTCCGGATCGGTCCGCAGACCGCGCAGGCCGATCGTGGTGACGTGCGCGAGGTTCGGCAGCGCCTCGGCCGCCCGGCGGAAGGGGCTCGAGTTGCTGTACCGGTTGCCGCCGCGTTCGTCGCTGAAGTCCAGGTGGGCATCGAGCTGCACCACATGCAGGTCGGGGACGTCGTCGTAGGCGAGCAGGAGCGGGTAGCTGATGGCGTGGTCGCCCCCGAGGAAGATGGGCCAGCGCACCCGCTCGCGCAGGCGGCTGGCGGCGGCCGTCACCCGCTCGCGGGCCGCCCGCGGCTCGAGCCCCGCGACGTCGGCGTCGCCCACGTCGGCCAGGTCGAAGCCGGCCAGGACGGCGCGGCCGCGCGCCAGGTCGAAGAAGCCGTCGGGCTGCAGGAGGTAGCGCAGCGACGCGTCGCGCAGGCCGCGCGGGCCGTCGCGCGCCCCGGCGCGGAAGCCGACCGCGCGGTCCGTCGGGACCCCGAGGACGCCCCCCTCCGCGCGCCAGTCGCCGTCGAGCGAGCGCGCGGGCGCGCCGGCGAAGGTGCCCGGCGGGCGCGTGGCCGGGCCGCTCAACCGCGCCCCTCGGGACCGTGCCCGGCGGCTCCTCGCCCGGGCAGGTCGAGGCCGCGCTCGGCCGCCACCCGCAGGGCGGTCTCGTAGCCGGCGTCCGCGTGGCGTGCCACGCCCAGCGCGGGATCGTTGAGCAGGCACAGGCGGAGGCGGGCCTCGGCCTCGTCGCTGCCGTCGGCGACCGCCACCAGGCCGGCGTGCTGGCTGTACCCCATGCCGACGCCGCCACCGTGGTGGAAGCTGACCCAGGCGGCGCCCGAGCTCGCGCCCAGCGCGAAGTTCAGCAGCGGCCAGTCGGACACCGCGTCCGACCCGTCGCGCATGGCCTCGGTCTCGCGGTAGGGGCTGGCGACCGAGCCCGCGTCGAGGTGGTCGCGCCCGATGACGATGGGCGCCGACAGCTCGCCGCTGCGGACCATCTCGTTGAAGCGCAGGCCGGCGCGGTCGCGCTCGCGGTAGCCGAGCCAGCAGATCCTGGCCGGCAACCCCTGGAAGGCGACGCGCTCGCCGGCGTAGCGCAGCCAGCTCTGCAGCCGCTCGTCGTCGGGGAAGAGTTCGAGGAGCGCCCGGTCGGTGGCGGCGATGTCGCCCGGGTCGCCGGAGAGCGCGACCCAGCGGAAGGGGCCGCGCCCCTCGCAGAAGGACTCGCGGATGAAGGCGGGGACGAAGCCGGGGTAGTCGAAGGCGTCGTCGACGCCGGCCGCGCGCGCCTCCGCGCGCAGGTTGTTGCCGTAGTCGAAGGCGACCGCGCCGCGGCGCTGCATCTCGAGGATGGCGCGGACGTGGTCGGCCATGCCCGCGCGCACGCGGCGCATGTAGCCTTCCGGGTCGCGGGTGCGCAGCTCGGCCGCGTCCTCGTCGGGCGTCATCGGCGGGACGTAGCCGAATCGCGGGTCGTGGGCGCTGGTCTGGTCGGTGACCAGGTCGGGCGTGAAGCCGCGGCGCACCATCTCGGGCAGCACCTCGGCGGCGTTGCCCAGGAGGCCGATCGACAGCGCGCGGCGCTCCGCCTTGGCCGCCTCGGCCCGAGCGAGGGCGTCGTCGAGCGAGTCGGCGACCTCGTCGAGGTAGCGCGTCTCGAGCCGCCGGGCGATCCGCGTCGGGTCGACCTCGACGCACAGCGCCACCCCGCCCGCCAGCGCGATCGCCAGCGGCTGCGCGCCGCCCATGCCGCCCAGACCGGCCGTGACCGTGATCGTGCCCGCGAGCGTGCCGCCGAAGCGCAGCTTGGCGGCGGAGGCGAAGGTCTCGTAGGTACCCTGCAGGATGCCCTGGGTGCCGATGTAGATCCACGATCCGGCCGTCATCTGGCCGTACATCATCAGGCCGGCGCGGTCGAGGGCGTCGAAGTGGTCCCAGTCGGCCCACTTCGGGACCAGGTTGGCGTTGGCGAGGATGACGCGCGGCGCCAGCGCGTGGGTGCGGGCGACCATGACCGGCTTGCCGGACTGGACCAGCAGCGTCTCGTCGTTCTCGAGGCGGTCGAGGGTCGCGACCAGGTCCTCGAACGCCTGCCAGTTGCGCGCGGCCTTGCCGCGCCCGCCGTAGACGATGAGCTCGTCGGGGTGCTCGGCCACCTCCGGGTCGAGGTTGTTCATCAGCATCCGCTTGGCCGCCTCCTGGATCCAGCCCTTGGCGGTGCGGCGGGGGCCGCGGGGAGCCCGCACGGGGCGGGGGCCGGCGGCGCTCATGGCGCTCCCCCGGGGCGGCGAGCGAGAGCGGGGGCCGCTCGCCACGCCAGCACGAACCGAGGAACGCGGCGGGTCGTCGAGCGCGTCGGCATGGGTGCCTCCTCCGGCCGATGCGGTGCGCGCCCTCGTGGCGCGAACGGCGCCGGCCTCGGCGGTGGTTCCGTGCCACCACGGTACCGCCTCCGGCGGGCGTCGGCGTCGCGGATGACTTCTGCCCCGACACACCTGCGGTAACCTGGGTGTTCAACCCACCCCCACAGGGGGGGTAGGCCGCCCCGTTGGCGCGAGAGCGGCCCAGGAGGCACCCGATGACGGAACTCAAGATCGACGGCATGACCTGCGGCCACTGCGTCGCCGCGGTGAAGAAGGCGCTCGAGATGGTCCCCGGCGTGACCGCCGCCCAGGTCGAACTCGAATCCGGACGCGCCCGCGTGGAGGGCGAACCGTCGCTCGACGCGCTGCTGGCGGCCGTCCGGGACGAGGGCTACCAGGCCGCGCCGGCCGCATGAGCGACGCCGTGGTCGCGACCCTCGGCGAGCACGAGCTCGCCGACGCCCACAGCGGCTGCCTGCACCTCGACCCCGCCACCCGCCAGGACGCCTCGCGGCGCCTGAAGAGCGTGCGCGGCCACGTCGAGGGCGTGCTCCGCATGCTCGACGACCCCGACGTCTACTGCGTCGACGTGCTCAAGCAGGTCAGCGCCGTCCAGGGCGCGCTGCGCAAGGTGTCCGAAGGGGTGCTGCGCTCGCACATGCGCGACCACGTCGCGACCGCGGCGCTCCGCGGCGACACGGAGCACATCGTCGACGAGCTGATGGAGGCGCTGAAGTACCGCTCTTGAGTCTCGCCGTCGTCTCACCGACCCCTACCCCACCCCGGGTGGGATAGCCTCGGTTCGGATCCTCGCGATCCCAGGAGCCCCCCATGGCCGAGACCCCCACCCCCACGACCCCCACCGGCAGCCTCCGCGTCGGCGTCTCCGGCATGACCTGCGCGTCGTGCAGCGCCCGCGTCGAGCGTACCCTCGGGCGCCTCGAAGGCGTCGCCGAGGCCAACGTCAACCTCGCCACCGAGCAGGCCACGGTGGTCTTCGACCCCGCCAAACTGACGCCGGTCGGCGTGCTCGACGCCATCCGCGACGCCGGCTACGAGCCGGTGGTCGCCGAGACCGAGCTCTCCGTCACCGGCATGACCTGCGCCGCCTGCAGCGCCCGTGTCGAGCGCGCGCTTTCGAAGGTCGACGGCGTGCTCTCCGCCAGCGTCAACCTCGCGACCGAACGCGCCACCCTGCGCTACCTGCCCGACGTCGCGCCCGTCAGCCGCCTGACCGGGGCGATCCGCGACGCGGGCTACGACGTGCTCGAGCAGGCCGAGCGGCAGTCGCGCAGCGACGCCGAGCGCGAGCGGCGCGAGGCCGAGCGGCGCGAGCTGTGGACCGCGGTGCTGATCGCCGGCGCGCTGACCGTGCCGATCTTCGCGCTCGACATGGGCGCGATGCTCATCCCGCCCGTGGGCGACTGGCTGCACGCGCTGATCCCCAAGCAGACGATGGCCTACCTGCTCTTCGTGCTCGCGACCGGCGTCATGTTCGGTCCCGGCCTGCGCTTCTTCCAGAAGGGCTGGCCCGCGCTGCGGCGCGGATCGCCCGACATGAACTCGCTGGTGATGATCGGCACCAGCGCGGCCTACGGCTACTCGGTCGTCGCGACCTTCACCCCCTGGCTGCTGCCGGCGGGCACCGTGCACGTCTACTACGAGGCGGCCGCCGTCATCGTCACGCTGATCCTCCTCGGCCGCTACTTCGAGGCGGCCGCCAAGGGCCGCACCGGGGAGGCCATCCGCGCGCTCATGCGGCTGCAGCCGCGCACGGCACGCGTCGAGCGCGACGGCGTGGAGCTGGAAGTCGACGTCGACGCCGTGCGCCGGGGCGACGTGGTGGCCGTGCGACCGGGCGAACGCGTGCCCGTCGACGGCGTGGTCGTCGCCGGCGAGTCGTACGTCGACGAGTCGATGATCTCCGGCGAGCCGATCCCGGTCGCCAAGCGGGCCGGCGACCCCATCACCGGCGGCACGATCAACACCAACGGCTCGCTGCGCTTCGAGGCCCGCGCCGTCGGCGCCGACACCGTGCTGGCGCAGATCATCGCCATGGTCGAGGCCGCGCAGGGCGCCAAGCTGCCGATCCAGGCGCTGGTCGACCGCGTCGTCCGGGTCTTCGTGCCGGTGGTGCTCGGCATCGCCACCCTCACGCTCGTCACCTGGCTCGTCTTCGGCCCCGAGCCCGCGCTCACCTTCGCGCTGGTCAACACGGTCGCCGTGCTCATCATCGCCTGCCCCTGCGCGATGGGCCTCGCCACCCCGACGTCGATCATGGTCGGCACCGGCAAGGCGGCCGAGATGGGCGTGCTCTTCCGCAACGGCGTCGCGCTGCAGGGCGTCGGCCAGGCCGACGTCGTCGCGCTCGACAAGACCGGCACCCTGACGAAGGGTCGGCCCGAGGTCACCGACGTCGTGACCGCCGAGGGCTTCGACGAGGGCACCCTGCTCACGCTGGTGGGCGCCGTCGAGGCCGACTCCGAGCACCCGATCGCCGGGGCGATGGTCGCCGCGGCCCGCTCGAACGGCGGGGAACTGCCGCGCGTGGAGGCCTTCGAGGCCACGCCGGGCTTCGGGGTGGCGGGCCGCGTCGACGGTCGCACCGTGCAGGTCGGCGCCGGCCGCTACCTACAGCGCCTCGGCATCGACCCCGGCGGGCTGGCCGGCACGGTCGAGCGGCTCGCCGACGAGGGCAAGACCGCCGTCTACGTGGCGGTCGACGGCCGCGCCGCCGGCGTGGTCGCCGTCGCCGACGCCCTCAAGCCCTCCTCGGCGGAGGCCGTCGCGGCGCTGCACGCGCTCGGCAAGCGGGTCGCGATGATCACCGGCGACGACGCCCGCACCGCCCACGCCATCGCGAAGCAGCTCGGCATCGACGAGGTCCTCGCGGAGGTCCTGCCCGACGGCAAGGCCGAGGCCGTCCGCGGCCTGCAGGCGTCCGGCCGCACGGTGGCGTTCGTCGGCGACGGCATCAACGACGCGCCCGCGCTCGCCCAGGCCGACGTCGGCCTGGCGATCGGCACCGGCACCGACGTCGCCATCGAGTCCGCCGACGTCGTGCTCATGTCCGGCGACCTGCGCAACGTGCCCAACGCCATCGCGCTCTCGCGGGCGACGCTGGCGAACATCCGCCAGAACCTCTTCTGGGCCTTCGCCTACAACACGCTGCTCATCCCCGTGGCCGCAGGCGTGCTCTACCCCGCCTTCGGGCTGCTGCTGTCGCCGATCTTCGCGGCGGCCGCGATGGGGCTCTCCAGCGTGTTCGTCGTCAGCAACGCCCTGCGCCTGCGGCGCTTCCGCCCGCCGATGGCGGCCGAGGTCGGCTCCGCACGCCAGCCCGCGCTTCGGGCCGCGGTCGCGGGCTGAGGGGGCACGCGTGTTCCGCGACCTGATCGGCCGCACCGTCCTCCTGCTGTCGCTCGCCACCGCGCTGGTCGCCGTGAGCATCGCCGTCGACCTGCCGCGCGCCGGCGCCGACGGGGGGGCCGGTCACGGCGCGGACGGCCACGGCGGCGCCGTGGCGTCGCATGCGCCCATCGCCAGCGAGGCGGACTTCATCGCCGGCATGATCCCGCACCACCAGGAGGCCGTGGACGCAGCCCGCGAGGTGGCCGAGCGCGGCGAGCGGCCCGAGGTGCGCGCGCTGGCGCGGGACATCGTGACGACGCAGGCGGACGAGATCGCGACGCTGCGCGCCTGGCTCGCCGACGGGACCCCCGAGGCGCCGCCCGCGCCCTACGCCCCGATGATGCGTGCGCTGACGGGGCTCACGCCGTCCGAGGTCGACCGGGTGTTCGTGGCCGACATGGTGCGCCACCACGAGATGGCGGTGGCGATGGCCGAGGAGGTGCTGGCGCTCGATCCGGCGCCTCGGCCCGAGGTCGCCGCCCTCGCACGCGAGATCGTGCGCGTCCAGACGGAGGAGATCGCCGTGCTGCGGGGCTGGCTCGAGGCCTGGGGCGCGCCCGCGCCCTAGGCCTCGGCGCGCGGGCCTCGGGTGCCCCCATCGCCGCCGCTCGCCCGGCGGTCACAGGCGCGCGGCGAGCTCCTCGACCTCCAGCTGGTAGACCGTGCCGCCCTCCGCCTGGCGGAAGCCCAGCGCGTGGTTGATCGCCAGCATCGCCGCGTTGCTGTCGGCGTTGCCGGTGCGGACCACGCGCACGCCTGGCCGCTCGCGGCGCAGGCGGTCGAGCATCGTGGCCTTGAGCCACTTGCCGAGCGCGTGCCCGCGGTGCGCGGGCACCACCGCCGTGTCGCCCTGGAACGCGATCGCAGGGTTGTCGGGGTGCCACACCATCTCCGTGAACCCGGCGTAGACGCCGCTCGCAGCGTGCCTGGCCACCAGCGTCCACGGCTCGTAACCCGCGGTGATCTCGTAGGCGTCCATGTCCCGCAAGGAATCCGCGGTATAGACCCGGTCCTCGACGTCGAGCTCGCCGCGTGGCGCGTCGTTCATCGTCGACTTCAGCGCCGCGAAGGGGGCGAGCGTCTCCGCCTCGTAGGGCCGCGGCAGCCACGCCAGCTCGTACGCCGGTGCGCGCTCCGGTCCCTCGCGGATCCAGGCGGCGACCAACCCGTCGGGCCCGAACAGCCGCGAGCCATGCTCCTCGAGGTCGAGCTCGTTGAGGCTCGCCTGCAGCGAGGCGCGCGCCCCGAAGGCGAGCGCGAAGGCGTCGCCCGCCGGCACCCGCGCGCCCGTCCCGCCGACGATCAGCCGCCGGTCGTGCCGGCGGGCGACCTCGAGCGCCCAACGCAGCAGCGATCGGCCCACACCGCGTCGGCGGCGGTCGGGGGCGACCTGCGGATCGAGCTGCAGCAGGTGGCGGTTGTCGACCCCGGAGGGCACGAACGCCAACGCGCGGCCGACGGCGCGATCGCCCTCCCAGGCGACGACCGCCTCGACGGTCAACTCCTGCATCCCGGCCACTGCCGCGAGCGAGCCGGCAAGGCTCGCCGCCGTCGGGGGTGCGTCGTCAGGCCGCGACTCCAGCCGCAGCGCGGTGGCGAGGGGCAGCAGCGCGCCGACGTCGTCGTCGGTCAGGCGGGCCAGGTCGAGCGGACGTAGCTCGATCGGCGTCGGCGCGCTGAGCGGCGGATCCATGCGTTCATCCTAGGCGCACGGGCTCCTCACTCGGGGATGATCAGCACCATCCCCGCGAAGATCAGGTCGGCATCGTCGATCAGGTTGTCGTTCGCGGCCAGGATGTCGGGCCAGCGGTTGCCGTCCCGGTAGAAGAACGTCGCGATGGACGACAGCGAGTCGGCCGCCTGGACCGTGTAGATGCCCCGTGCGCCGGTGAGGCGGGCGATCTCGGTCTGGGTGGCCTCGAGATCGGCGCGCACGGCCGCGAGCGCGTCCCGCTGCGCCTGCGTCGTCTCCTGCAGCCCCGCCTGCTCCTCGAGCAGCTCCGACAGCCGCCCCGTGAGTTGGGCCGCCCGCCCCTGGGCGTCATCGAGGGCCTCGGCGGTCTCGCCGAGGCGCTCCATCGCGCTGGCGCTCGCGGCCTCCGCGATCGAGAGGCGCGCGGCGAGGTCATCGCGCGCCGCCGCCAGCGCGTCGCGCTCGGACACCAGGGCGTCGCGCTCGGACACCAGCGCGTCGCGCTCGGACACCAGCGCGTCGCGCTCCGCGGTCAGCGCCGCCTCCCGCTCGCCGGCCGCGGCGAGATCGGCCTCGGCGGCGTCGAGGGCGGCGTCGATCGTCGCCAACTCGGTCGTCGCCGTCTCGAGTTCGGCGGTCCGAGCCTCCAGCTCGGCCGTCCGCTCCGCCAGCCTGGTCCTCAGGGTGCTCGCCTCGGCGGACGCCGTCTCGGTCTCCGCCACGGCCGCTTCAAGGGCGGCCGTCGTCGCCTCCACCTCGTCCGTCGCGTTCTCGAGGGCGGCCCGCGTGTCGCCCAGCTCGGACGAGAGCGCATCGCGCTCAGCCAGCAGCGCGTCACGCTCGGACGCCAGCGCGTCACGCTCGGCGCTCACCGCCGTCTCCCGCTCGCTCGCCGCGGCAAGATCCGCCTCGGCCGCGTCACGGGCGTCCGTCACGGCAGCGAGTTCGGCAGACGTCGACTCGAGCGCGGCCGACACCGAAGCCAACTCGGCCGTCCTGGCCTCGAGCGCAGCGCCCGTCGTGCTCAGCTCGCTACGTGCGGCAACCAGCTCGGTCGCGGCCGTCTCCAGTTCGGCGCCCCGAGCCTCCAGCTCGGCCGTCCGTTCGTCCAGCATGGTCCTCAAGGTCCTCGCCTCGGCCAACGCCGTCTCCGTCTCGGCCGCGGCGGCCTCGAGCGCGGCCGTCGCCGCCTCCGCCTCGGTCGTCGCGGCCTCGAGCGCGGCCTGGGTGACCTCCAGCTCGGACGCGAGCGCATCGCGCTCCGACAGCAACGCATCCCGCTCGGCCGTGACGCCCGCGAGTTGCGCCGTAGCCACCTCGAGGGCATCCGCCATGGCCTCGATCTCGGCGTTGCCGGAGTCGACGTCGGCGGCGCTCGCCTCGAGTTCTGCTTCCTGCGCGGCGATCTCCGCCTCGAGCGCGGCGACCCGCTCTTCGGCCGCCCTCCGGGCCTCGGCGGTGGCCTCGAGCGCGGACTGCAGCGCGGCCAACTCCTGGCTCCGGACGGCCTGCGCCGCCTCGAGCTCGATTTTCGTGTCGTTCAGGGCCGCGACGAGCCCACTCGTGTTGCTGAGCTCGGCCTGCATGACGTCGCGCTCGATCCTTGCGACTTCGAGGGCCGCCTCGGTCGCCGCCAGGGCCTCCTGGTCCTCCACGCGCCCCTGTTCGAGCGCGGTCGCGCGCTCCTCGGCGGCGGCGAGGGCCTCGTTCAACCCGGCGAGTTCGGCCTGCGCCGCGGCCAGGTCCGCGGACGCGTCATCACGCTCGGCCACCGTGTTCGCCAACTCGGCCAAGGCCTCGTCACGCTCGCCGGCCATCGCGTCCAGGGATGCTGCCGCGGTGAGCAGGTCGGCCCGGGCGGCATCCCGCTCCGTCACGGCCGTGTCGCGCTCGGACGCGAGCGCGTCGCGTTCGGCGCTCAGCACGTCGAGCTCGGCATCCGCACCTTCGGCCGCGGCCAGAGCGGCGTCACGCTCGGCAGCTGCCGCATCCCGCTCCGCCAGCGCCTCGTCACGCTCGGCAGCCGCCGCATCCCGCTCCGCCAGCGCCTCGTCACGCTCGGCGACGACGGTCTCGACGGCCGCGAGCGCCTCGCTCAGCGCCTGGCTCGCCTCACCGGCATCGGCCTCGAGCCCTTCGACGGTCGTCTGCAGTGCCGCAACCTCGGCGACGAGCCGCTCGTTCTCACTGGTCAGGTCTTGCTCACGTTGACTCGGTCCGCACGCGGCCAGCGACGACACGGCCACGACCACGGCCGCAACGATGAGCACGGCGCGTAGGGTGTTCGTTCTGAACATGGATGGACCCTCCTCGCTCGAAGAGAAATCGCGAAACGATGGCAGCCGACGTTCCCAGCATAGTCGCCGACGCCACAGGGTTGCGTCAGGTGGTGCCTCGCGAGCGCCGCAACTCCGGCACGCCCAGGGCCCAGGCAAGCGTCACGAACGCGGCCAGGGCCAGCGAGCCGCCCACCGCCAGCATGCCTGCCGCCGACCACCATCCGGCCAACCCCCAGGCCGACACGGTCGCCGAGGCCGCCCACCGCGCGCCCGCAGCGGCGACGACCGCCGCGACGCCCACGCGCGCGAACTGGCGCGCCACGGCGCCCAGATCCAGCGCCTCGGCACGGCGCAACCACAGGAGCAGCACCAGCGCCTGCGCCCACATCGCCGCGGCGGTGGCCCACGACAGGCCGGCGATGCCGTAGACGGGGGCCAGCCACAGGTAGAGCAGCGCGGTCCACAGCGTGAACACCACCGAGAGCGCCACGGGGGCGCGCACCCGCTGCCGGACGTAGAAGGGCCGCAGCAGGAAGTTGACCAGCCCGGCCGCCGGCAGGGCGACACCGAGGGGCGCCAGCGCGAGGACGGCGAGCGCGATCGCGACCTCCTGGCCGGCCGCCGGCCGCAGGATCTCGAAGACGGTGCGCACGGCGCCTTCGGCGAAGGCGAAGGTGACGGCGCCGACGGGCAGCGTCAGCAGCAGGATGAAACGGGTGCCCGCCTCGAGGGTGGCGCCGAAGGTCGTCGCCCCCTCCGCCGCGAGGTTCCCGAGGCGCGCGTAGAACGCCACGGCGGGGCTGATCGCGAACAGGCCCAGCACCAGGCTGAACAGCATCGCCGCGAGCGCGTAGGCGGTGACGGCGCCCGCAGGGAAGAGCGTGTCGTTCGACACGATGCGCTGCGCCACGACGTTGAGCAGCTGCCGCGCGCCGGTCGTGAAGGCGAAGGGCAGCATCAGCGCCAGGGCGGCGGGCATCGCCGCGTGCCACCAGCGCCCGAGCCGTGGCGCGATGCCCGCGCGCAGCATCGCCGGCCACTGGACGACCGCCTGCAGGACGCCGCCGGCGACGACCCCGAGCGCGAGCGCGCTCGCCTGCCCGGGGAAGGCGAGCATCGCCGCGATCGCGGCGGCGTTGAGCGCCACCGGCGCCCAGGCGGGGGCGAAGAAGCGCTCCTCGGCCTGCAGCACCCCCATCGCCAGCGCGCTCAGGCTGATCGCCGCCAGGACGGGGAAGGTCAGGCGCAGCAGCGTCACCGCCAACTCGCGGTCGACGTTGGCGTCGGCGGCCAGCAGCAGGTCGACGATCCACGGGGCGCTCAGGATCGCCGCCGCCAGCAGCGCGGCGTTCACCAGCGCCAGCATCGCCGTCATGGCGCCGGCGAAGTCGCGCCGGTCCGGACCGCGCAGGCGTTGGTAGATCGGCACGAAGGCGTTCGTCAGCGCGCCCTCCGCCAGCAGTTCGCGGAACAGGTTCGGCACCACCCAGGCGATGCGGAACGCGTCCGACGCGCGGACGGGGAACAGCGCGATGACCAGCACCTCGCGCAGGAGGCCGGTCAGCCGCGAGGCCAGCGTGCCCCCCATGACGACGAAGGCGCCCCGGGCCGCGCTGCGGCGGCGTGGGGCGCCTGGGGGGATGGGGATCTGGGTCATGGGCCGCTGCGCGTCACCTGCGTGCCCTTCCGGGTCCGCGCTGGAGCCCGAACGCGGGCACGACCCCGGCCGACGGTGGCGCATGCTACCGCAGGCGACGCGCGCGCGATCCACGGCGTCGGATGAACGCCGGCCCCGTCGCCGGCGTCAGGCCAGGGGCGCCTCCGCCTCCAGGGACGCGCGCGCGAGCCGCTCCGTCTCGGGGGTGAGTTCGGCCGCGACGGCGGGCCCCGTGTCGGCCCAGCCCTCGCTCTGCAGCGTCTTCAGGACCTCGACGGTCATGTCGTGCTCCACGAGCACCTGGCAGGAGAGCCGCACCTCGTCGAGCAGGCCGGCCTCCCGCAGTTTGCGGTACTCGGCGCGGGTGAACGTCTCGGGCTCGCCGTCATGGAACTCGACGCGACACGTGGTGCAGCGGGCCTTGCCGCCGCAACGGTGGCCGATGTCGATACCGAGGGCCTCGATGGCCAGGACGAGCTTGCTGCCGTGTTCGACGTCGACGCTGCGCCCGTCGACGGTGAGGGTGGGCATGGTGGACCTCCTTGGTCGGCGCGCATCGTAGCGGCCGCCGGCGATGGCGTCTGCGGGCTCGGCTGCCATCTCGCTGGCGGGCGAGAAGCCACGCGCCTTCGTCAGGCCGCGGGCGGACCGCCGGTCGCACGGGGCGGCGTTGCGAGCCGAAAGGCGAGCGAACCCAGCGCCGCCAAGCCCGCGAGCAGCGTGAAGCCCCAGCGGTAGTCGCCGAACGCATCGGCCATCATCCCGGCGGCGATCGGACCGAGCAACTGCCCGGGCATGAAGACCAGCGTCGACGCGCCCATGATCGCACCGAAGTGGGTGGCCCCGAAGTAGTCCGCCCGCATGGCGCCCATCAAGGGCCCGCGCACGCCCCACGCGAGGCCGTGGAGGAGCAGGAAGGCGCCGATGCCGACGCCGGCGGGCAGCCATGCGAGCGACAGCAGGCCGGCGGCGTGGGCGAACATCGCGCCCATCGCCAACCGGCGCTTCGCGACCCGGTCGCCGAGCACGCCGCCGAGCGCCTGGCCGACGGCCGTCACGAAGGTCAGCGCGGCCAACACGGACGCGGCCCCGGTCAGCGACATGCCCAGGCCCTCACTCAGGTGCGGCACCAGGTGGACGACCACCGCCGACACCACCAAGAGGGCCGAGGCGTGCCCCAGGCCCAGCATCCAGAACGAGCGGGTGCGCACGGCCGCGCGGAGGCTGAAGTCGTGTTCGGGATCGCCCTCCGGCACGTCGATCGCGCCGCGCGCGGCGTCCGGCAGGCCACGGTAGCCGCCGTCGATCGCCAGCCCGTAGCGCACCGGCTCGCGGCGCATCAGCGCGGCGCAGGGCAGCCCGACGAGCAGCATCACCAACCCAGACGCCAGCGCCGTCGGCCGCCAACCGAACGCGACCACCGCGCCGGCCACGAGCGGCACCAGGACGCCGCCGGCGCTGGAGCCGAGCGCCATCCACGCCATCGCCGTCGCGCGCCGACGCAGGAACCAGGGCACGATCGCCGTCGTCACCGAGAGGTAACCGGCGAGCGAGGCCCCCAGACCGGCGACGAGCAGCGCCGCGTAGAAGCCCGCCAGCGACGAGACGGTGGACACCGCCGCCAGGCCCGCACCGAAGACGACGACGCCGAAGGCGATCACCCGGCGCGGGCCGAAGCGGTCGAGCGCCAGGCCCTGGAGGGGGCCGAGCAGGCCCCCCTGCAGCTGGATCAGCGCGAAGCCGCTGGCGAGCGCGGCCCGCGACCAGCCGAACTCGGCGCTCAGCGCGACGACGTAGACGCCGAAGACGTTGCTCAGCAGCGCCGCCTGCGCCGCCTGCAGACCCATCCCGCCGGCGACCACCCACCAGCCGAGATAGACGGTGCGCAACCTGACCGCCGCGGACGTCCACACGCCCCCATCACAGCACGGGGCGACCGCGGCGCCGTGCCGCGGTGGGCCGCCACCGGACACGCCCCGACCGCCGCAGCGGGTAGTTTGGATCATGATCCAGCGACGCATCCAAGGGGCCACCGTGCCCGCGTTGGGCCTGGGGACGTGGGAACTGCGCGGCGACGACTGCACGCGCGCGGTCGAGCACGCCCTCGGGCTCGGCTACCGGCACGTCGACACCGCGCAGGGGTACGCCAACGAGGCCGAGGTCGGCGCCGGGTTGCGCCGCTCCGGCGTGCCGCGCGACGAGATCTTCCTGACCACCAAGGTCCGCCCGCGCCACTTCCGCCGCGACGACCTGCTGCGCAGCACGGAGGAGAGTCTCGCCGCGCTCGGCGTCGACGACGTCGACCTGCTGCTGCTGCACTGGCCCAACCCCGAGGTACCGCTCGAGGAGACGCTTCGTGCGCTGCACGAAGCGCGTGAGCGCGGCCTGGCGCGGCACGTTGGGGTGAGCAACTTCCCGCCCTCGCTGCTGCTCCGCGCGCTGGCCGCCGGGCCGACGCTGACCGACCAGGTCGAGTACCACCCGTTCCTCGCCCAGGGCAAGCTGTTGGCGCTGGCGGAGGCCCACGACCTGCTGCTCACCGCCTATTCGCCGGTCGCCCGTGGGCGCGTGCTGGACGACCCGACGCTGAGGGAGATCGGCGAGCGCCACGGCAAGGGTCCCGCCCAGGTCGCGCTGCGCTGGTTGCTGCAGCAGCCGCGGGTGGTCGCGATCCCCAAGGCGGCGTCACCCGAGCACCAGGCCGCCAACCTCGACGTCCTCGATTTCGAGCTCGACGACGAGGAGATGCGTCGGATCTTCGGGCTGGCACGGGGCGAGCGCCTGGTGGACGATCCGGCGATGGACTGGGAGGACTGAGCAGCTGTCTTCGCTTGTCAACCCTGGTTCGTGGATCGGCCGCGTGCCCGCCCGCCAGCCGCGCACGTCGACCGCGCGCTCAGCCCAGCAGCGCCTGCACGCCCCACAGGGTCAGCATGCCGGCGACGAGGACGGCGACCATGTGCCGCGTGCGCACCGCGACCGCCGCGCCGACGAGTCCGGCCGCCCAACGCGGCGCCTGGTCGGCGAGGCCGGCATCCCCCCCGAGCTGCACGAACGCGGGCACGACGATCGCGGCCAGCACCGCCGCGGGCACGTACGCCAGCCCGCGCCGGACCAGGCCCGGCAGGTGAATGCGGTCCTGCAGCACGATGAAGCTCGCGCGCAGGGCGAAGGTGATGGCCGCCATCGCCAGGATCAGGCCCCACCCGGTGGCGCCGGTCACGTCGCGTCGCCGCCCTGCGCGCGGGACACGCCGCCCGGGCGCGGCGCCGGACCGCGGCGGGTCTCCCACCACAGGCCGGCCGCGATGCCCGCGAAGGCCGCCACCAGCAGGCCGAGGTTGAAGGGCAGCGGCCGCGCCACCACCGCGACCCCGCCCGCCACGGCGCCCGCCACCCACACCGGCGGCGCGCCGCGGACCATCGCGGCCACCCACAGCGTGAGGAAGACCAGCGGCACGGCGAAATCGAGCGACAGGCCGGCCGGGAGCCCGGCCCCGATCAGGACCCCGACGGTGCTGGCCGTCGTCCACACGACCCCGATCGGCACCGCCACGCCGAGGTAGTACGCGACCTTGGCGCCGCGCTCGGGGAAGAGGGCGTACCGCTGGCTGCCGAGCGCCATCGCCTGGTCGGTCATGAGGAAGGCCATGATCGCCCGCAGCCAGCCGGGCGCCGCCCGCAGGTGTTCGGCGAGGGCCGCCGAGTACAGCGCGAAGCGCAGGTTGAGCAGCAGCGTCGTCACCAGGATGACGGCGACCGGAGAGCCCACGGCGATGAGCTGCAGCGCCGCGAGTTGGGAGACGCCCGCGAAGACGAGGTAGCTCATCCCGATCGCCTGCGCGAGCGGCAGGCCCACCTCGACGGCGGCCACCCCGACGACCAGCCCCAACGGCATCAACGCCAGCATGACCGGCAGCGCATCGCGCACGCCCTCGCGGACGCCGGCCGCGAAGGCCGTCCCGCCGTCCTTCGGCCCGCCGTCCACGGGGCCTAGTACCGCAGTCCCGTGCGGCGCCAACGGCAGCCGTCCCAACGGAAGTCGGCCTCGGCCTGGCCGGCTGCCTCCACCACCTGCCCGGTCAGGATCTCCACGACGGAGCCCGCGTACCGGACCGTCACGGTCGCGCGATCGCCCTCCACCCGGCGGTCGACGACGGAGGTCCGGTAGCGCAGGTCGCGGTAGACGCTGCCGTACGTCGCGACGGCGTCGGCGACGAAGCGGCTCACCGTGGCGGCCAGGGCCGCATCGAGCGCCGCCAGATCCGGCGCACCGGGCTCGCACGTCGGCCCACCCGCACGCTCGCTGACCGCGGCGGTCGCCACGGGCGCCCCCCCACCGGTCGGCAGCCCGAACGGCACGGCGTAGCTGGCGCCGATCCCGAGCAGCGGCGCGACGCGCACCTCGTCGAGCAGCGGCGTCCAGGCGGCCCCGGCCTCGACGTCGATGCGCCAGCCGCCGCCGAGCGGCACGTGCACCCCGAGGGCCAGGTGGGGCGCGACGCGGCCCGCGTAGAGGTCGAGGCCGCCGGCCAGGAAGACCGGCAGGGGGATCGGGATCGGCGGATAGGCGCGCGCCTGCAGCCCGAAGGCGACGCCGCCGGGCCCCCCGCCCGCGCGTACGGCGAAGCCGACGAAACGGGCCTGCAGGCTGGCGGCGAGGCTGGCCGTGCGGTATGCGGGGAAGCCGAACTGGACGCCGAACGACGCGACGGCGGGGACGGTCTCGGCCGCGATGAACCCGTCCCCGGCGCCATTCGCGCCGGCCTCGGCGTCCGCGGCCTGCGGCCCGGCCCCGACCGCCGCCGACTGCGCCATCGTCCACGGCGCCACCAGCAGCGCGAGCGTCAGGAGCACGGCACACACGCGGGCACCGCGCGGTCCACGCCGGCGCGCCGCCATCACGGCGCCCCGCCGGACGGCCCACGCGCCCAGGCCGAGCGGATCTCGGACGACGAGACGTCGGCGCGGAAGGCGCTCGCGGGCAGCGCCTCGAAGAGGTCGGCGTGGCGGGTTGGCACCGAGAGGTCGTCGAGCGTGAGGAAACCGCCCTCGGAGCGCCGCCCGGCCACCAGGAACCGCCCGCCGGCCGCGCGCAGCGCGTCCATGGCGACGTCCAAGCCGTCGGCCCCGGGGTAGAAGCGCGGCTGGAGGACCCTCGCGGCCGTATCGGCGCCCAGGACGAACACGGTGTCGGGCATGAGCGCAGCCTTCTCGTCGAAGCGCGCGGCCCGCGTCAGCAGCAGCGGCGCGCGGCCGGCGAACTGCGCCGCGCGGCGGTGGACCTCGGCGATCTCCACGGTCGGCTTGTCGGCGTTCGCCACCGCGAGTTCGAAGGCGACCGGGCGACCCAGGTGGCGCTGCGCGGCCCCGGCGAGGCCGAGGTGGCCGTCGTGCAGGGGGTGGAAGGCGCCGCTCACCACCGCGCCGCCGGTGCTTCCCAGCGCGGTGCCGCCGGCGCCGCCGGCCGCGGCCCACGGCAGGACGTCGACGCACTCGCCGAGCGAATCGATCGCCAGCATCGGGCGACCACCCGCGGCGAAGTCCGCGAGTTCCGCTCCGGGCCGCAACTCGGTCTCCAGGGCCTCGTCCTCCGCGAGATCGAGCGTCAGTTCGCGCAGCACGCCCTTCGCCTCGGCCATGAGCCGCAGCGCGAGGCGCCCCACGAGGCGCTCCTCGGCCTCGCGCGTCCGCGCGCCCTTGTGCAGCGTGACCCCCGCGACGCGGACGGCGAGCCCGTCGGCGGCCGCGGCCCAGGCGCGGTGGTCGCCGCGCTTGATGCGATCGGTCGCGATCGTCGCCGTGACGCCGACCCCGGCGACGCTCTCGTCGGCCCCGGCGAGGTGTCGGGCGCGTGCACGGGCGCGCACGGCGAGGGCCACCGCGACGTCGGCGGAGACCGCGGTGGCCGGCACACCCCCGACGCCCTCGGCGAGCGAGCGGGCCGCGTAGCGGTCGGTCGCCTCGAGCAGGGTGCGCGAGGAGCCCCCCTGCGCGTGCACGAGCGCGAGCGCGCTGACGCCGGCGCCCGCGAACTCGTAGACCAACCGCGTCGGTCGCGCATGCAGGAGCTCGACCAGGGCCATGGGATCGTCGACCACGCGGGCATCATGCCACGCGACCCGTGGAACGCCGCCGCCCCCGCCGACCCGCCCGAGCGTCGTGCGCCATCGCGCGTCCCCCGCACGGGGCCGTAGCCTGGGCCATGGACGCGCGCGCGCTCGAAGCCGAACTCGCGGAGGAGCGCCGGGCGCTCCGTTGGAGCATCACCTGGACGGCGCTGACGCTCGCCGGCCTCGTCGGCGGAATCGTCGCGGCCATGGCCGGCCTGGAGGCCCTGGCCGCCGCGGCCTACGTCGTCGCGTACCTGGCGGGCGGGGGACCGGCCGGGATCGAGGCCGGCCGCGCCTTGCGGCGGGGCCGGCTGGAGATCGACCTGCTCATGGTGCTCGCGGCCCTGGCCGCCGCGGCCGTGGGCGAGCCGCGTGACGGCGCCATCCTGCTGTTCCTGTTCAGCCTCGCCGGCACGCTCGAGGAGCGGGCGATGGGCACCACCCGCCGTGCGGTCGCGTCGCTGATGCAGCTGCGCCCGGATACCGCGCGCGTGATCGAGGGCGAGGGCGCGGATGCCCGCGAGGTGGAGCGTCCCGCGGACGAGGTGGCCGTGGGCGACCGCGTCCGCGTGCGTGCGGGCGAGCGCCTGCCGCTCGACGGCGAGATCGTCGAGGGGAACTCCGCGATCGACCAGGCGCCGATCACCGGCGAGGCCGTGCCCGTCGACAAGGGCGCGGGGGACGGGGTCTTCGCCGGCACGGTCAACGGCCACGGCACGCTCGTCGTGCGCGTCACCAAGGCCGCCACCGACTCGACCCTCGCCCGCATGGTGCGCCTCGTGACCGAGGCGCAGGCGGCGAAGGCACCGAGCGAGCGCTTCAGCGACTGGTTCGGCCAGCGCTACACCGTGTGGGTGCTGGTCGGCACGGCGGCCTCGCTGGTCGCCTTCCTGCTCGCCGGCGTGGGCACGGAGACCGCCTTCTACCGGGCCGCCACGCTGCTGGTGGTCGCCAGCCCCTGCGCGGTGGTGATCAGCGTGCCCGCGGCCGTGCTCTCCGCCCTGGCCGCCTCCGCGCGACGCGGCGTGCTGTTCAAGGGGGGCGGCGCGCTCGAGGCCCTGGCCGAGGTCGACACCTTCGCCTTCGACAAGACCGGGACCCTGACGCGCGGCGTCATGACCGTCCACGACATCGTGACCGACGAGGCCGAGAGCGACGAGCTGCGGCGCGTCGCCGCCGCGCTGGAGTCGGCCTCGGAGCATCCGATCGCGCGCGCGGTGGTGGATTGGGCGCGCCGGGAGGGGCCGATGCCGTCGGTGGCCGAGGGCGTCGTCGCCGAACCCGGGCGCGGCCTGAGCGGCCGCGTCGACGGCCGCCGCTTCTGGGCGGGCAACCGCCGCCAGCTGGCCGCACAGGGCGTCGAGCTCGCCGCCAACGGGGAGCTGCGCGAAGCGCTCGACGAGCTCGAGGCACGCGGGCACAGCGTGGTGGTGGTCGGCGAGGCGAACGGTGACGGTCGGCGGGCGCGCGTCCTCGGCTGGTTCGGGGTGGCCGACGAGGTCCGCCTGCACGCGGCGTCGGCGCTCGCCGGACTGCGCGCGGCGGGCGTCCGGCGGATCGGGGTGCTGTCGGGCGACCACGCCACGGTGGCGCGCGACGTCGCCCACCGCCTCGACCTCTCGCCCGACGACGTCTACGCCGACCTGCTGCCGGAGGAGAAGGTCGAGCACGTGCGGCGCTGGAGCGAGACCGGCGTGGTGGCGTACGTGGGCGACGGCGTCAACGACGCCGCGGCGATCGCCACCGCCCAGGTGGGCATCGCCATGGGGGCCGCCGGCTCCGACGTGGCGCTCGAGACCGCCGACGTGGCGCTGCTGTCGGACGACCTGCGGCGCCTTCCCGAGGCGCTGCGCCTGGCTCAGGCCGCCAGGCGCGTCATCCGCCAGAACCTGGCCTTCGCCCTCGGGATCATGGCGGTCATGGTGGTCGCGACCTTCGCCGGGCGCCTGCCGCTGCCGCTCGGTGTGATCGGGCACGAGGGCGGCACGCTCCTCGTCGTGGCCAACGGACTGCGCCTGCTCCGCGGCGTGCGCGAGGCGTGACGCGATGATCCCCGTCGGGGGCGCGCGGTGAACTCGGCGTCCGCGCGCGGCGGGCCAGCGGCTCCGCCGGACGACCTCCTCTCGCTGCGCGACCCGCTGGCGGAACTGGCCGCGGCCGCCGGCGCGGCGATCCTCGAGGTCTACGCGGGGGAGTTCGACGTCCGCCTCAAGGCCGACGCCAGCCCGGTGACGGAGGCCGACCTGCGGTCGCAGGCGATCCTCCAGGAAGGCCTCGCCGCGTTGGCGCCCGGGATCCCCATCCTGGCCGAGGAGGGCGCCGCCACGCCGTACGCGCTCCGCCGCGAGTGGCCGCGCTGGTGGTGCGTCGACCCGCTCGACGGCACCCGCGACTTCGTCGCCCGCAGCGGCGAGTTCAGCGTCAACGTCGGGCTCCTCGAGCGCGGGCGCCCGGTGCTGGGGCTCATCCACGCGCCGGTCGACGGCGTCAGCTACCTGGGCGTGCCCGGCCGCGGCGCCTGGCGCCGCGAAGGCGACGGCCCCTGGCGCCCCGTGCGGGTGGCGGCGCCCGTGGGGCGCCGGTTGCGTGCCTTCGCCAGCCGACAGCACGCGGGCCCGCGCACGCTCGCGTGGCTGCAGGGTTTGGCGCCCGAGTGGGACGTCGAGGTGCTGCGCCGCGGCAGCGCGATGAAGGTCTGCCTGATCGCGGACGGCAGCGCGCACCTCTACCCGCGCCTGGGACCGACCAGCGAGTGGGACACCGCCGCCGCCGAGGCGATCGTGGTCGGCGCCGGCGGCGTGCTGCGGCGCGCCGGTGACGGGTCGCCGCTGGCCTACAACAAGCGCGACCTGCGCAACCCGGACTTCTACGCGGCCTGGGGACCGGAGGCGCCTCACCCCTGACGGCGCGCATGTCGCCACGGTCGGCCGCGGGCGACCTCCTGCGGGCGAGCGTTCGCGGCCGCCCGCCGCGAGGCCGCGATCCAGGCCGCCACGGCCGCACCCCAGATCGCCGCGAGCCCCCGCGGCCCGAGCCCCACGTAGGGCGTCCGCCAGCCGACGGGGGCGGCGACCTCCACCCGCAGGGCGCCCGGCCCGGGTGCGGCCTCGGCCAGGGCGCGGCCCTCGAAGCCCCAGGCCATCGAGGGTCCGTCGTGCGAGGCCACCACCACCGGGCGCCCGACGGACCAGGCGACCAGCCGGCCGGCCCGCGCGTGCCACCAGGGCGTGCCGGTGCCGTTGGCCCAGCCGTCGTGCGCCAGCACCAGCAGGACGTCCGCGCCCCGGCGCACCCGGTCGATGGCCTCGTCGAGGAACAGCGACTCCCAGCAGATCAGCACGCCGAGGCGCCAGCCGGCCGCGCGCAGCGGCCAGCGCTCGCCGATCCCGTGCGCGAGCCAGTCCTCGTAGCCGGGCACCAGCCGGCGCTTGTCGACCGCGAAGAGCGCGCCGTGGCGATCTGCGAGGGCGGCCGCGTTGCGCCAGGCGCCGTCGTGGTCGCGCCGGAACGCGCCCGCCACCACCGCCGCGTCGAGTTCGAGCGCCACGGCGTGCAGCGGGGACGCGTCGTCCGCCAGTTCCCGTGCCAGGGCCGCCTCGGGCCAGACGTGCAGGTCCGCCGGCAGGTCGGCGGCGCCGGCCGCGAACGCCGCGAGGCGATCGCGCCCGGGCGCGTCCCCCTCCGGGATCTGCAGCACGGCGACGACGCGCGACGGGCCCATCGCCGTCATGCCCGCGGCGACCTGCAGGCCGACGGCCACGAGCGCCAGCGCCGCGGCGGCCGGCCACCAGGCGCGGGCGCCGGGGAGGCCGAAGGAGCCCCGCCCCAGGCCGGCGGATGCGACGCCCAACACCCCCCAGGCCATCCCCAGCGCGGTCGGGCCGGCCAGCGCGGCGAGCGCGACGAAGGGGCCGCCGACCAACGCGTACCCGACGGTCACCGGGACGGGCACGGCCCACGGCCGGGCGTGGCTCACGAGCAGGTCCAACGCCGACCAGGCGGCCATCCAGGCGAGCGGCCGCCAGGCGAGCGGTGCGGCCGGCCACAGGCGGACCGCGACGCCGGCCGCACCGGCCCCGACCGCCCCGTAGCCGACCGCCACCGCGGAGCTCACCGCCCACCACGCGGGCGGGTCGTGGACCCGCAGCCCCTCGTACCCGGTCGCGGGCACGGGCAGCAGCGCCATCGCCGCCAGCGCCGCAGCGCGCCAACCCCTCGCCCGCACCAACCGCGGCCACAGCAGACCCCCGGCAGCCACGGCCGCCCACCACGGTCCCCCCTGCGTGCCGGAGAGCGCCAGGAGGGCGGCGGCGGCCGCGACGACGGCGACGTCGGCCGCGAGACGCGTCGCGCCCAGGGCCCGCGCGGGCGTCGGGACGCGGTCGTCGGCGTCCGCCGACGCCCCGCACGCGGCGGCGACGGTCATCGCCGGTTCCTGCCGCTCACGGATCGCCCCACAGGTAGGCCGCGATCAGCGGCCGCGGCCAGGTGATCGGGCGCTCGCCGTCGTCGTCCGGCAGGAGGAGGCACTGCAGGCGGTGCCAACCGGGGCCGGGGACCACCACGACGCCGTCGAGGGCCACCAGCCGACCGGCCACCGCCTCGACGAGGACGAACGGCAGGCCGTCGAAGGCGGGTACCTGACGGTCGTCGAGCAGGCAGGTCGCGACCAGCGGCCCCCCGCCCCGCTCGCCCGGCAGGTAGCGCAGGACGAAGCGCTTCGTGGCGCCCACCGGCGCGCGGGCGAGGCGCGCGAGCCCGCCGGCGTCGCCCCCGACGACCCACTCGGCCGCGTCGTCCACGAGGCCGGGCGGCGCCGCGGCCGCGTCGCGACCACGCCCGTCGGACTCGTTCGCACGGCCCTCACGCGGCCACGGCGCGGCGCCCGCCGGCCGCAGCAGGGCCACGTCGCTCCAGGGGTAGAGCCCGGGCGGTGCGCGATCGGTGTACCGCGCGAGCGCCTCGTCGCCGGTGAGCGCGGCGACGGCGGGCGCGACCGGCGGCCAGGGCAGCACGGTCCAGTGAACCGCGTGCTCGACGCGACCGATCGCCTCGGCCGGCACCGACCAGGCGACCTCCCGGCCGCACGCGAGGGCGAGGGGCCCGCCGGCGTCGACCGCCAGGCCGTCGACGAACACCAGCGGCAGCGCCGACAGGGAGGCGACCGCCGCGTCCGTGAGCGTCAAGGTCGCCACGAGATCGCCGGCGCTCGTCAACTCGGACGTGCGTGCCAGGCCGATGAGGCCGGGTTGCCCGCACGGCGGCGACGACGCCGAGCCGATCCCGGCGAGGGCACCGGCGAGGACGACCGCGCGCCACGCCGCCAGCAGGATCGCCGACCAGCGCGGCGCCGGCGTCCACCACGACCCGAGAGGCGCGCGGCCCCGACCCGGTCGGGTCGGGGCGCGCGAGGCAAGGGGTTTCATCCGTAGAAGTAATCGGACGTGTAGAGGCTGTGGCTATGGCCGTGGATCGAGATGCCCTTGTGCCAGCCGCGGGCGAGGATGTCGGTGACGACGGCCTGTGGGCAGGACACCGAGTGCTTGACCGAGACCGGCGAGAGCGAGGTGATGTAGTTCGTCTCGCTGGCGCCGGAGACCCGCCGCTCCACGTCGGGCGAGCGGGCGACCAGGCTGCCGTTGGCGTACAGGCGCACGTTGTGGGCCAGGTAGCTCGACTTGTACGAGCCGCTCGAGGTCGACGCCATCCCGCGGAGGTCCGTGTACGTCCCGGTCGAGATCGTGGCGCACTTGTAGACGTCGTAGTACGCGTCGGCGAAGGAGCCGTTCGTGAGCCCGATGCGGTACTCGCTCGCCGTCGGCGCGGGATCGCTGGGGCTGGGGTCGCTCGGCGTGGTGTCGCCGCCATCGTCGCCGCCGCCGGTGCCGGCGAACGCCAGCGTGGCGGCCAGCAGCCACGCGAGGGCGACGGCCGCATGCCGCGGACGCGCGCGCAGGCCGCGGGTCATCGCGCCACCCCGAGGTCGGCGAGCAGGCGCGCGCCGGGCGCGTCCGCGGCCGATCGCGCCGCGGTCGTGGCCGCCGCCGCGTCGTCGAGCCGCGCCGCGACCGTTCGCAGGCCGGCGAGGTCGAGCTCGCCACTCGCCGCCCAACCCGCGTGCAGGTCGGACACCGCCAGGCCGTACGCCGCCAACCGCGCCCGCAGCTCGGCGGGCGCGGCCCGCAGGACGAACGCCTGTGCCTCGGGCGACATCGCCGCGAGCGCATCGTCCGAGAGGCGCAACAGGTTCGTCGTGCGGCCCATCGTCAGGTGCGGGAAGCGTTCGAGGACCCCGGGCGGCAGCACGCGGCCGTCGAGCAGCAGCTGGTCGCCGCTGGGCGCGATGCTCAGCGACCGACCGAGCTCGCTCAGGTCGAACACCTGGGCGACCTGCGCCTCGGTCCAGGCCTCGGCCGGCGGGACGCCGCCGACACCCTGGCAGCCGGCGAGCGCGAGGGCCGCGGCCACCAGGGCGAGCAGGGCGGGCCGGGTCACGGCCGCGGCCGCGGGACCGCGCCGCGGGCCGCGATCCGCCCTGGGGGGGCGGTTCTTCGGATGGGGTGGGGGGACGGGACGGAACATCGACGCCTCCTTCGCGACCCGGCGCCACCCGGGATGGGCTCGGCAGCGGGCGCTGGTCCGGCACCGGCGCGTTGCCGGTGCTCGAGGGCGAGCGTAGGGGCGCGGTCCGGCGGCGTCGGGGGCGAGGTCGGCCGAAGCCCACCCGCCCTGGTCCGCCGTCCCGGGCCGACCCGGCGATCGGCGACGCGCCCGGCCGCCGCGCCCGGCGTGGGGACGCGGGTCCGCCGCGGGGACGCGAGCCCGCCGCGGTAGGCTCCGGCCATGCGCCTCGCCGTCGTCGGTGCCGGCATCGCCGGCCTCGCCACCGCCTACCTCGCCCAGCGCGCGCACCCCGACGTCGACGTCGTGGTGCTCGAGTCCGCGGCCGAGCCGGGCGGCAAGGCGCGCAGCAGCGTCGAAGGCGGCCACCTGTTCGATTGGGGGCCGGGCGGCTTCCTGACCAACGCCGGCGAGACCCTCGACCTGGCGCTGGCGCTCGGACTGCAGGACCGGCTGCGACCCGCCGCCGACGCGGCTGCGCACCGCTACCTGTTCCGTGACGGCGGCCTGCGCCCCGTGCCCGCGACGCTGGGCGCCTGGCTGCGCAGCGAGCTGCTCTCGCCGCCGGGTCGCCTGCGCGCCCTCGCGGAGCCCCTCCTGGGCGGCCGCGCGCGCCGCGAGGAGAGCGTGCACGACTTCATCGCCCGCCACTTCGGCCACGAGGCCGCGCGCGTCCTCGCCGGGGTCTTCGTGGCGGGCATCGCCGCCGGCGACGCGCGGGAGCTGTCGCTCGACGCCCTCTTCCCGCGGCTGCGGAAGCTCGAGGCGACCCACGGATCGGTGCTGCGCGGCATGCTCGCCGCCCGCCGCGGCGCGCCGACGAGCGTGCGGCCCACGGCCGCCGCGATCCCGACCGACGGCCGCCTGACGACGCTCGAGGGGGGCGTCCAGGCGCTCGTCGACGCCCTCGCGGCGGCGCTCGCCGGCCGCGTCAGGAGCGGCGTCCGCGTGCTGGGGCTCGACGACCACGGCCGCCCCGGCGAGGGTCCGATCGCCGTGCGTGCGGTCGGCGCCCACGGCGAGGAGGTCGTCGCGGCCGACGCGGTCGCGCTGGCCGTGCCGGCCTACGCCGCCGCGGAGCTCCTCGCGCCCACCGCCCCCGAGGCGGCCGCCGCGCTGGACGGCATCCGCTACGCCGACGTGGTGGTCGCGGCCCTCGGTTACGACCGCGTCGACGTGCCGACGGTGCTCGACGCCGCCGGCGTGCTGGTGCCGCGCGGCCAGGGCGTGCGGGCGCTCGAGGTGCAGTGGAGCTCGGCCGTCTTCCCCGGGCAGGCGCCGCTCGGGAAGGTGACGCTGCGCGTCGTCGCGGGCGGCACCCTCGACCCCGGCCTCGTGACGCTCTCCGACGACGACCTGTTGGCGTCCGTCCGCCGCGACCTGGAGCGCACCATGGGCATCGTGGCGGAGCCCGAGGCGGTCCGCATCGTCCGCTGGCCACGCGGCATCCCGCAGTTCGCGCTCGGCCACGGCGGCCGGGTCGAGGCGGCGCGGAGGGCGGCGGCGGCCCGCTGGCCACGGCTGGCGCTGACGGGGTCCTACCTCTCCGGCGTCGGCCTCGACGACGTCGTGCGCGAGGCGCGGGCCGCGGCGGCGCGGCTGGCCGGGGTGCCGCGGGTCTGAACCCCGTGGCCTGGTGCCTGCCCGTGATGGCGGCGTGCGGCGGGACCTTCGCCGCGGCGCGCTCCGGCGCACGGCGCTACGCTGCGTGTCGGAGGCTCGATGTCCCCGTCCCGACCCATCGCTCCCCTCGTCGTCGCCCTCGTCGTCGCGTTCGCGATCCCGATCGCCACCTGGTATTGGCTCTACCCCACCTTCGGATACGGGCCGAGCACGCTGTCGCTCGCGCAAGCATCGGTGCTGGTCGCTGGAGCCGTCCTCGTCGCGGTCAGCGGTCTGCGCTGGGGCGGCCTCGGCCTGGGGCCCCGGTCGCTGCTCTCGGCCGTGGTCATCGGGGCCGCTGGCTACGCGGCCATCGTCCTCGTCGCCGGCCTCCTCAACGCGGCCTTCGACACCGGTTTCGTGCTGCTCCGCAGCCGCTACGAGGTCAACGCGTTCGTCGACAACTGGCTGCTGACGGCCTTCGCCGAGCAACTGCTGTTCGCGGGCGTGCTGTTCGGCCTCGCCCGCCAGTTCGTCGACCGCCGCAGGCTCTGGCTCGCGGTCGTGCTCGTCGGCGTGGCGTTCGCGCTCTGGCACCTGCCGGGCTACCTGGCGATCGGCTACGGCATCGGCGCGACGGCGGGGCGGCTGGCGCTCAACCTCGCCTCGTGGCTCATCTTCGGCAGCATCTACGCGCTGAGCGGCAACCTGTGGCTGGTCGTGGCCGCGCATGCGGCGACCGACTACGGCCTCTCCCCGCTCGTGACGAACGAGCCCCTCTTCGGGCTGCTGTTCATGGCGATCCTCGTCGCCGGCGCCGGCTGGTCTCGGCGGCCAGCGCGCGCCGAGTGATCGGAACGAGCGGCCGCGGGCGGTCGACCGCCGTCCCACTGAACGCGCCGTGTGGTACAGTCTCCGTTCGGACCCGCGCCTCGGGCGCGGTCCCGTGAGCCTACGCTGGGGAAGGTGACGTCCCCCGCGCGTGTGTGACCGCTTCGCGGTCACCATCGTCCGACGGCTCCCCTCGATCGCCCGCGGCGCCTGGCGCCGGTGTCCCCCTCGGGGACCGGCCCCACGGGGCCAGGGCGAGGGCGTCGCGGCCCCTTCCTGGGGCCTCGCGCTGACGCATGCCGCCACCGGCGCATGCGGAGCAGGGTTCGTCGGACGCGCGGACCCGGGTGCCACCACCAGTTCCTGAGAGGAGGTGCACCCATGGCCAATACCGCGAAGTACGACCTGAACCTGATCCTCGACCCCGGACTCTCCGAGGCCCAGATCCAGACGGAGAAGGACGCCGTCCAGACGCAGCTCGACCGCGCCGGCGGCACGCTGCTGGAGCTCGACGAGTGGGGCCTGCGGCGGCTCGCCTACCCGATCCGCAAGGGCAGCGAGGGCTACTATCTGATCTACCGCCTAGAACTGCCGCTCGACAAGCCCAAGACGATCGAGGCCGCCCTGCGTCAGCGCGATAACGTCATGCGCGTCCTGGTCGTCAAGGACCGTCCCGAGTGGAAGACGCGCAAGGCGAAGCCCGCTGCCGAAGGCGAAGCCGCGAGCGCCTGAGCACGACCGTCCGCTTCCACGAAGGACCGTCCTTCGGTGA
>JAABRV010000128.1 GCA_011390735.1 Trueperaceae bacterium
CAGCGCAGGGCCGCCAGCAGGCGTCCGGTCCGGTCCTCGAGGACGAGCGCCCCGCCGTGCTCCAGCCAGGCGGCGACGTCCTGCGGGTCGTCTTCCGGGTACGCGGCGCGCCACAGGTCCGCCAGGCGGGGCGCGTCGGCCATGGTCGCCCAGCGCAGCTGGGCGGCCTCGTAGGCGTGTCCCGGCCGGCCGGTCGCGGGGTTGGGCGCCGGCATGTCGGTCATCGCCGGCTCAGCCCCCGTCGACGGGGTCGCCGGCGGCGGCCACGGGTTCGGCGGCCAGCTGGCTGGCGATGCGCAGGCGCAGCGCGTTGAGCTTGATGAAGCCGTCGGCGTCCGCCTGGTCGTAGACGTGGTCCTCCTCGAAGGTCACCACGTCCTGGCGGTAGAGGCTGTTCGGGCTCTTGCGGCCCAGCACGGTGACGCCGCCCTTGTAGAGCTTGAGGCGCGCCACGCCGGTCACCGGACGCTGGATGTC
This sequence comes from Trueperaceae bacterium, assembly GCA_011390735.1. Lineage (GTDB taxonomy): Bacteria > Deinococcota > Deinococci > Deinococcales > Trueperaceae > JAABTL01. The sequence continues at coordinate 478 of JAABRV010000128.1, forward strand.
GTCGAACAGCTTCTGCAGGGCCTCGCGCTCGGGGGCGTACCAGAAGCCGTTGTAGACGGCGGTCGTGTAGCGCGGCAGCAACTCGTCGCGCAGCCGCCGCACCTCGCGGTCGAGGGTCAGTTGCTCGAGCGCCTTGTGGGCCTCGAACAGCAGGGTGCCGCCGGGCGTCTCGTAGCAGCCGCGGGACTTCATGCCGACGAAGCGGTTCTCGACCAGGTCGACGCGCCCGACGCCGTGGGCGCCGGCGATGGCGTTCGCCCGGGACAGCAGCGCCACCGGATCGAGGCGCTCGCCGTCGATGCCGACGGGGTTGCCGTGCTCGAACGCGACCTCGACCACCTGCGGGGTGTCCGGCGCCGCCTCGGGGTCGGTGGTCAGGCGCCACATGCCGGGCGGCGGCTCGTTCCAGGGGTCCTCGAGGACGCCGCCCTCGTAGCTGATGTGGAACATGTTGGCGTCCATCGAGTAGGGCTTCTCGCGGGTGACGCCGGGGTCGATGCCGTGCTGGTGCGCGTAGGCGATGCAGTCCTCGCGGCCCTTGAGGTCCCACTCGCGCCAGGGCGCGATGACCTTGACGTCGGGCTTGAGCGCGTACGCGGTGAGCTCGAAGCGGACCTGGTCGTTGCCCTTGCCGGTGGCGCCGTGCGCGACGGCGTCCGCGCCCTCGCGTTCGGCCACCGCGATCATGTGCTTGGCGATGAGCGGCCGCGCGAAGCTGGTGCCGAGCAGGTAGTCGGTCTCGTACTTGCCGCCCGCGCGCAGCACGGGGAACACGAAGTCCTCGACGAACTCGCGCTGCAAATCGACCGCGTAGGCGGCCACCGCGCCGGTGGCGAGCGCCTTCTCCTTGGCGACCTGGACCTCCTCGCCCTGGCCGATGTCGGCCGTGAAGGCGACGACCTCGGCGCCGTAGGTCTCGCGGATCCAGTGCAGGATCACCGAGGTGTCGAGGCCCCCCGAGTAGGCGAGCACGACCTTCTTGACGTCACGGGACTGGGGCATGGGTTCCTCCGAGCGGCAGCGAACCGCGCCGCACCGGCGTGGCGCGACGCGTGGGTGGCCGCCCCGTTGGGGGGCGGTTCAGCGGCGTCGAGCGCGTGGGTGGGTCGGGTTCGTGAGGCGCATGGCTGGGGTTCGAGGCGGACTGCAAGAGCTTGCAGTCGCGCTGCATACTGGCGCAGGGTAGCACCACGGACGGCGCCGGTCAACGGCCGTTGGGCCCCTTCGCACGAGAGATCCGCCGCTTTACCCATGCCGGCGGTCGCGGGCGGCGCCGAGCGCGCGACGGCCTCGCGCGACGCTGCCTTCGGCCGTCGACGTCCGTGCCTCCGGCCGCACGAGTGCGGCGCCCGCGGCGGCGGCCACGACGAGGGCCGCGCCGGCCCAGCCCCACCCGCCGAGGCGCTCGCCGAAGAGCCCGGCGGCGAGGGCGGCGGCGGCGACCGGCTCGACGGTGGCGACGAGCACCGCGCGCGAGGCCTCCGTGCGCCGCAGGCCCGTGTAGTACACGAGGTACGCCAGGTAGGTCGACACCAGGCTCAGCGCGACGAGCCAGGCCCACACCTCGGCCGGCTTGTCCGGGGCGAAGCGCACGAGCGGCCACAGCCCGAGGGCGCCGAGCGGCAGCACCCAGGCGAACACGGTGACCGGCGCGTGGTGGCGGAGCACCCACTTGCCGAACAGGTAGTAGCTGGCGTAGCTCGCGCCGGCGGCGAGCCCCCAGCCGAGGGCGGCGGCGCCGATCGCGACGCCGCCGCCGCCGCCGCGCGCCACCAGCACCACGCCGGCGAGCGCCAGGGCGACGAGGGCCAGCTTGACGCGCGTGAGCGGCTCGCCGAGGAGCGGCCAGGCGAGCAGCGCCACGAACGCGGGCGCCGTGTAGAGCAGCACGAAGGCCAGGCTGATGCCGCCGGCATCGATCGCCAGCGCCAGCGCGGCGTAGAAGAGGGTCACGCCGACCAGCGCGAAGGCGGCGAGCGCCGCGAGGTCGACGCCGCCCGCCGGCCACGGCCGCAGCCGCGCCTCGCGTGCGAGCAGCGCGTGCACGGCGAAGGCGGCGCCGGCCATGACGGCCCGCCAGAAGGCGATCTCCAGCGGACCGACGCCGGCCTCGAGCACCGTTCGCGAGAACGGGCCGATCAGGCTCCACAGCAGGGCCGCGGCGAAGACGTACAGGTAGCCGGTCGCCGTCGCCGGCGGCGGCCTCACGCCGGGTCGAGCTCCTGGCCGGCCGCCGCGCCCGTCGGCGTCAGGCCGAACGCGCGGGCGAGATCGGGGCGGGCGGCCCTGAGGTGGGCGAGTCGCTTGCGCACGGAGGCGAACTCGATCGCCCAGGCGATCAGGTTGACGACGTAGAGCACGCCCAGCACGACGACGCCCGCGTCGAACGGGATGCCCAGCGCGCTCTGGCCCCCGAGCAACTGCCGGAGGGTGTCGATCCCGAACAGCGCCCAGGGGACGAGCAGCAGCAGGCCGTAGAGCTCGTCGGCCTGGCCGCTGCCGGGCACGAGGATCGCCAGCAGCTCGTAGAGGAGCGGCCGAGGCGCATCCGCCGCGTAGCGCGGCCGCGGGATCAGGAGCCAGGCGAGGTGCCACAGCGCGACGAGCCAGAACGCCAGCAGCTGCGCCGGCCAGCTCCAGTCCGGCAGCCCGAGCAGCACGAGGTGGTCGTCGAGCAGCAGCTGGGGTTGCACGAAGGCGTCGGCGACGAAGACGTACCAGGTGCCGGCGGCGGCGGCGCGCAAGGTGACCGGCGACGGGGTCGGCACCGGGTCGCCCTGCGCCAGCGCCGCCGCGACGGGGTCGAGCAGGGGGGCGTCGAGCGAGCCGAGCGCGCCCCGCACGAGCTCGTCGTGCCCGGCGCGGTCGCTCCGGTAGGCGTTCACCCAGGCGAGGCTGGCGGCGTCGCCGTCGGCGCTCGACCACACGGCGGCCGCCGCCGGGGCCCCGAGGTGCCCCGCCGAGGCGGTGGCGACCAGGGGATCGCCGCGCTGGACCCAGCCGACGAGCACCACCGTGGCGTAGGCGAGCGCCAGCATGATCACCAGCACCAGCTTCTCGGTGATGCCGTAGAAGCGGATGGCGCGCAGGCGGGGCAACGGCAGGGGCCGCTGGCCCGACTCGAGTCGTCGGCGGCGCGCGAGGTCCTGGGCCCGCTGGTACTTCACGGTCAGCACCAGGTGCAGGAAGAAGAAGGCGATCATCAGCGCCGTCGAGGCGACGCCCCCGCCGCGCCCGAGCAGCAGGGCGTTGCGCGCCACGGCGTCGCTGGCGGCGGTGTTCGTCCGCTCGGCGGCGAGCTCGCGCCAGGCGGCCGCGGCCTCGCGGTCGCCGGCGTTGGCGAGCGCCGAGGCGAAGGCCCTGAGCTCGCCGCCGACGCCGGGAAGGTTCGGCCCCGAGAGGGCGTGGAGCCACGGCGCCCACAGCCGCGCCGCGTCGAGATCGCCGCGCATCAGGGCCCGACGCAGGGGCAGCAGCGGGAAGCCGTAGCGCTCGTGCACCTCGGGGGAGGTCAGCAGGGCCGGGTCGTAGCCGCGCGCCGCGAAGTCGTCGGCGGCCGCCGCCATGGCCGTGTCGGCGGCGTCCCACCAGCCCTCGGCGGCGAACCCGCGGGCCAGCCGGGCGAGGTCGTAGAAGGTGGTCGCCTCGGCGATCGCTTCGGTCATGGCGAACGCGCGCTCGGCCTCGGTCGACGCGACCCTGGCCGCCCGCAGGTACAGGTAGGGATTGGTGCGATCGAGCGCCAGGCGCGCCGCCGGGTCGCCGACCTCGGCCTCGCGCTGCAGGGCGTCGAACAGGTCGCTCTGCGGGTCGAACAGCGCGGGTGGATGCAGGCGGCCGGCCTCCAGCCTGGCCTCGACCGTCAGCGACGAGCCGGGCGCGGCGACCTCGCTGATGACCGCGAGGCCCGTGCCGACGGGGACGAGTTCCAGCACCGTGCCCGCGGTCGCGACCCGCGACCGGACGCGGCCGCTGGCCGGCTCGACCTCGAGCACCTGATGCCCGTGGGCGATCCAGACCGCGTCACGGTGGATGATCGCGGCGTGGGTGACGCCGCTCGTGGGGCCGAACGGCAGGCGCCAGCGGACGCGGCCGTCGCTCTCGATGGCGGTGACGACGTTGGCCTCGACGTCGAGCTCGAGCCCGTCGACGCCAGGAACCGGTGTGGTGGGGGTGGGTTCGGCGACCGGCGGCACGGGTGCCGTTCGGTCCCCCGACGTCGAGGCGGACGGCGGTGGCGTCCGCGACGCAGGCGCGGTCCCGGACGGTGCCGCCATGCCGGACGGCGCCGGGGTCGCCGGCGGCTCCGCCGCCCCCGACGGCGCCGATGCCGTCACCGTGAAGGCCGCCTCGATGTCGACCCCCTCGAGCCACAGCACGTGGCGGCCGACCTGCTCGAGCGTGACGTCGACGGCGAGGCGGCCGCCGACCGCGGCGGCGATCGTCAGCGTCTCGCTGCCGTCGGGCGCCTCCACCCGCACGACGTGGTCGAGGTCGCGGAGGCCGGTCGCCTCCAGCGTGACGGTGTCACCGAGGGCAGGGCGATCGGGCGCGAGCAGCGTCACCTGCGGCCCCGACTGCGCCGCGGCGAGCGCGACCCACGTCAGGAGCAGGAGCGCGAGCCCGAGCGCGGGGCGGGGCACGGAAGTGGCCATGGCTCCTACATTACCGCTCGCCCCTGACGGCGGGGGGTGGTCGGCGGTCGGATGGCCCGGCCACGGCAGGCGCCATGAGGCCCGTCGGGGAGCGTGCTAGCATGTCGCCGTGTCCGCGCCTGCCCGATCGCGAGCCGGCGAACCCCAGCCCGGTCCTCCTCCCGCGTCCCTCGCCGACCCGTTCGGTGACGACGACGTCGAGTGGACGGTGGTCGAGGTCGGTGACGCGGGCGACGAGGTCCGCGTGACCCCGCGCGTCGGCGCGTCGGCGCTGCGGGCGAGGCTCGACGCCGCGCACGGCGCCCGTGGCTGGAGCGTCAGCTACGCCGCCATGCCCGGCGAGGCGATCGCCTGCCACGTGGTGATCGATGGTGTGACGAAGGGCGTCGTGGCCGGTCCCGCCCTGGTGGGTGGCGCCGAGGCCACCGCGGCGATCGCGTTCGCGCGGGCGGCCTCGCTGTTCGGCGCGGAACCCGCCTGGCCCGCCGACGCCAGCGCCTGGGTGGCGTGCGACCCGGAGACCCTCGAGCCGCTCCATGCGCCGGCGCGTCCGGCCGGCGGCGAGGCGCGCGGTGCCCCGCCGCCGGCGCCCGCCGAGGTCGTCCGCGAGGACGCCGGCGCGCCCGTTCCCAGCCGGCCGCTGGCGGCGGAGGAGGCCTTCGCGGAGGCGCCCGCGAAGCCCGAGGGCCAGCAGATGATCGACCGCCTGATCGAGCGCCTCAAGGCGCAGGGGCAGGGCCTGGCGGCCGCGCGCATCCTGGTGAAGCACGGCGGCTACGGCAAGGACCCGGTGGCCGCGCGCGAGCTCTACGCGGCGCTCCGGCAACTGCTCCTCGCCGGGCCGGCGCCGGCCGACGATGCGGCGGCCGAGCCGAAGGCGCCCGGGGCCAGCGCATGATCAAGGTCCTCGCGGTCGGTGACGTCCACGGGATGTGGGCGGAGCTGTGGTCCGTGCTGCGCGCCGCCTCGGTGGTGACGCCGACGTACGAGCCCACGGAGGCGGTGCTCAGCGGGCGCTACCGCGTCGTGCTGATGGGCGACCTGGTGCACTACAAGGACCAGCGCGCCTACGCGGTCGCGGTCGGGGCCGATCCCTACGACGCCAGCGACCCCGACCACCTGCGGCGCGCGGCCCGGGCGCAGATCCGCGAGCTCTACCGCTTCAAGGACTTCGTCGAGAAGACGGCGGGCAACCTGCAGATCATCCTCGGCAACCACGACGAGGCCGCGCTGCTGCACAACTACGACCTCGGGACCCGCGGGGGCCTGAAGCACGACGAGTTCCGGACCGACCGCGGCGGCGTGGCGCTGCCCGACGACCTGGCCGACTGGTTCCGCAGCTTCCCGCGCGAGGTCGTCCACCACGGCGTCCACTTCGCCCACGCCGGGCCGACGCCCGGGATGCAAGTCTTCGACGATTTCTTCTACCACGACCCCGACACCAAGACCTGGTGGTACGAGAAGCCGCAACTGGTGCGCCAGTCGGGCCACCGCTTCGGGGTGTACGGGCACACCGTCATGAAGGACGGCGTCTACATCGACAAGGAGCACGCCCTGGCGATGATCGACGCGCTGGCGCAGCGTCAGTTCCTGGAGAT
>JAABRV010000129.1 GCA_011390735.1 Trueperaceae bacterium
CCTCTGGGGCGTGGGCGTATTCGCTGATGCTGGTTTCGTCGTGGGCGTAGGTGTCGAGGCGGGCTTCGTCGGTCCAGGCGTTCTTGTCGCCCACGATGGCGCGCAGCTCCTGCACGATGGCGGGGGTCACCGGTCGGTAGTCCATGCGCGGTCCTCCGACGGTCGGGCCGCGCCCCGGCGGGACGGCGGCCGCTCCGTTGCCGCCATGCTACGAGGGGTGGCCGGGCACGTGGGTCCCGGCTGACTGGGGCGTGCCCGTCACCCTCGCTTCCGGCGTCCGCGGGTCGCCGCGCTATCGTGGTGGCGAGCCGATGCCGTATTGCGGGACGGGGTGTCCGCCCTGGGGGTGAGAGGGGGTCGCCGATGCCCGCCGTGCGCCGTCCGTCCGCCCGTTCGGAGCGAGCCCGCGCGTTCCTCGCCGCCGTCGAGGATCCCAGGTACACCCGAGGCGTCGTCAAGGGGATCGACCCGTTCCTCGAGGGCCGCGTCCCGCGCGAGGCCCGCGGCCTGTACGGCGCCGACGAGCTCGCCGCGCTGCGTGCCCTGCGCGGCACCGAGCGCGACGTCGAGGCGCGGATGCCGGTCAAGGTCACCCGCCACTACGCCTCGCTCGCGCGCCACAGCCCCGCCCTGCAGCGGATCGTCAAGGCCGACCCGAGCGAGACCCTCGACCTCGCGGGGATCGACGACCCCGGCTACCAGATGGACTACAGCCCGGTCGAGGGCCTGCTGCACAAGTACGAGATGGCCCTCGTGTACGCCGTGTCGACCTGCTCCGCCCACTGCCGCTTCTGCTACCGCGAGGAGCTGATCGCCGGCAAGCATGTCGAGCGGGCCGACGGCAGCGTCGCGCGCAAGGGCCTCGCGCGGCTGCCCGAGGTGGCTGCCTACGTCCGGGCGCACAACCGCCGCGTCGCCGAGGGCGGTGGCGTCCACCCCGAGACGGGACGGCCGAAGCTGCGCGAGGTGCTGCTCTCCGGCGGCGATCCGATGGTCCTCTCCAACGCCCGTATCGCGGCTTGGCTGTCCGGGTTGGCCGAGGCCGGCGTGGAGATGATCCGCCTCGGGACCAAGGAGATGGCGTTCCATCCGGACCGCTTCGACGACGCCTTCCTGGCGATGATGGACGCGTTCCACGAGGCGTACCCGGACGTCGCCTTCCGCCTGATGGTCCACTTCGACCACCCGCACGAGTTCCTGCTCACGGACCCGGGCGGCGCCGTCGTCGAGGGCCCCGGTGGCCTGCCGCGCTGGCACCCGCACACCCGGAGGGCGCTGGACGCGCTGAAGTCCCGCGGTTGGATCGACGTCGAGAACCAGGCGCCGATCATCCGCGGCGTCAACGACGACGCCGATGCGCTGCGCCTGCTGCAGCGCGAGCTCAAGCGGGTCGGCGTCGAGAACCACTACTTCTTCTGCGGGCGCGACATCGTCGCGCACCGCTCGTTCAACGTGCCGATCGAGCGCGCCTGGCAGCTCCTCAACGCGTCGCAGAAGGGCCTCTCGGGGATCGAGGCCCACGCGCGGCTCTCCATCACGCACTACAAGGGGAAGACGGAGGTGGCGACCGTCAGCGACGCGCGGATCCCGGGGGTCGCCGCCGCCGCCGACGGCTTCGTGGTCTTCAAGCTGCTGCGTTCGGCCGCCGATGCGCCCGATCGCGGCAAGGCGGCCATCGTCGGCCGCAACCCCGAGGCGCTGTGGTTCGACGGCTACGATGACAGGGTCATCGTCGACGAGGCGGGGCTGTTCGACTACGCGCGGACGCCGGTGCGGCGCGCGCGGACGACGACGCGCTCGCGGGCATGAGGCCCGGCGGTCAGCCCATCTGGCGCGGCTCGAAGCGCACCAGCCGCACCGTCTGCCCGACGGTGTCGTCGTGACCGTGGCCCGTCACGACGACCTCGAGATCGACGGCGGCGGTCACCCGCCGGGGTGGCGGTCGTCTCGACGATTGAGAAGCGGACGCCCGATCCGGGTCGTGGCCGTGCGCGGGAAGATGGGGTGGAGGTGACATGCGACGCACCCTCCAGGCCGCCCTGAAGCGCTACGCCGACGCCAACGGTCCGCTCCTCGCGGCGGCGCTCGCCTACTTCTCCGTCTTCTCGCTGGCGCCCTTCCTGGTCATCGTCATCGCCCTGTTCGTGTTCTTCGGCGCCGGCGATGCCCAGGGGACGGTGCTCGGCATCGTCGCGCGGGTCGTGGGCGAGGAGGGCGCCAGGATGGTGGGCACGATGATCGAGGGCCAGGCCCGCCAGGGTGGCGGGGCGTTCGCGACGGTCACCAGCGTGGGCATCCTGTTGTTCGCTGCCACCACCCTGTTCTTCCAGCTGAAGCGCGCGCTCGACATCCTGTGGGATACGGCTCCAGACGTCGCGCCGGGGCTCGGGAGCGCGAAGGCGTTGCTGCGGGGCCGGGCGAGGGCGCTCGGGCTCGTCCTGGCCATCGGCCTGCTCCTGCTGTTGGCGCTCTTCCTCGCCACCGTCGTCGGCACGGCGATCGCGGCGGCCGGTGACGTGCTGCCGGGTGGACCGGCGCCCTGGCGCCTGCTGAATCGGCTCGTCGCCTTCCTCGCGCTGGCGGTGGTCTTCGGGCTCACGTTCCGACTGCTCCCGAACGCCGTGGCGCCGTGGGGTGCGATCGCCATCGGGTCGTCCGTCACGGCGGCGCTCATCGTCCTCTTCGGCTGGCTGTTCGGCATCTACGTCGCCAACGTCGCCGTGGCGGGGGCCTACGGCGCGGCCGGGTCGCTCGTGGTGCTGCTCCTGTGGGTCTTCTTCTCGGCCCAGGTGGTGCTTCTCGGCGCGTCGCTCACCCGGACGCTGGCTTGGGACGACGCCTGAGTGGCCCCGCGCTCACCCCAACCGCCCGAGCTGCTCGTGGCCGAAGCGCTGCAGCGCGCGCAGGAGTTCGTCATGCCCGGGCGCGCCCGGGTTCAGCACCCGATGGTCGGCATCGTCGAGCATGAGCCGCCGCGGCTCGCCGCGCAGGCGGCGCACGAGGGCCACGGTCGACACCGGCGTGACGGTGGTGTCCTGCAGGCCCTGCACCACGAGGGTGGGGCGCGCGGGGAGCCGCGGCGCGGCACGCCAGGCGTGACGACCGGCGCGCACCGCCTCGGCGAGTGCCACGGTGGGGAGGCTCACCGCGTTCCGGACGTGGTCGCGCGTGGCGGGGTCGTCGAGGTCGACGTCACCGAGCTTCTCGGCGAGGTCGTGCCGCACCTGCGGGTCGTCGAGATCGGCGCGCTCGTAGGGGCGCAGGTCGCGGACCACATGACGCAGCAGCGGGAGCAGGAGGGTGCGGCGGTCGTCGAAGTGCGTGAATGGGGCGATCAGTACCGCGGCGTCGGCGGGCGCGCCGGTCTCGAGCGCCGCCAGCGTGAGCGCGCCGCCCATCGAGAAGCCGATCGCCATGACGGGACCGCCCGACGCGGCCGCCGCCGCGAGCTCGCTCGCCACCGCGTCGCGCCACTCGGTCCAGCGGCGCTCGCGCAGCGTGCCCCAGTCCGGGCCGAAGCCCGGGAGCAGCGGCCCATGCACGCGCCACCCGACGGCGACGAGCGCCGCCGCGAGCGGCCGCACCTCCGCCGGCGTGCCCGGGAAGCCGTGCACCAGCACGGCCGTGGCGGGGCCGTCGCCCTCGGTGAACGGTTGGTGCTCGAGGCCGGGGAAGGGCTGCATCGGGCTCATGGTCGCACGGGTCGCGGGAGGGAACCGTGCGCTGGTGCGGCGTGGCGCGCGTGGGCGCGCTACCCCGGCGCCAGGCCGTGCCGCAGGACGGCGATCAGCTCGTCGAGCACGGCGCCCAGCTCCTCCTCGCGGATCGGCAGGCCGGCGCCGGCGTGCACGGCGTCCTGGAAGGAGAAGCCGAAGCGATCGGTGAGGAAGTCGCGCAGCGCGACGATCTGCTGGTAGATCACGTACACGGTCATGTCGCGGTCGAGGTCGGGCCGCAGGTCGCCGCGGGCGATCCCGGCGTCGACGAGGCCCCGGAGGTAGGCGTGCGAGGCGGCGCGCAGCCGCGACGACACCTCGAGCGTCTCGGGCGTGGAGGGCTCGTAGGTCGCGTGGTAGAGGAGGCTGGCGTGACGCGGCTCGCCGAAGTCGAAGCGGGCGCCGTGGAACGCCGCCTGCCGGACCTGGGAGAAGAAATCGGGGGCGTCGCCGGCCCGGGCCGCGTCGATGTGGCGGAACTTCGTCTCGGCGGCGAGGTCGACGAGGTAGCGGTAGAGGTCGAGCTTGCCGTCGAAGTACTGGTAGACGCTGCCCTTGGCGATGCCGACCGCGTCGACGATGCGGCCCACCGACGCCGCACGGTAGTCGTGCAAGGCGAACTCGTTCAGCGCCGCGTCGACGAAGCGCCGGCGCTTGTCGGGCGGCAGGTTGAGGAAGGTCGGCTTGGGCATGCGCCTCCGGGGTGTGACCGCTTGGTCATATCCTGACGCGGCGCCAGAGGTCAACGTCCCTTGACGCCGGCGGCCGCTGGGGCGATTATGACCGAGCGGTCATGTGACTGATGAGTCATGCGCGACGACCGCGAGAGAGGTGACGCGATGCTGCTTGCGAAGGTGTTCGCGCTCGTGCTCGCACTGGCCGTTCTGGCCACGAGCCTGTGGATGATCGTGTTGGGCGGACGCTTCCAGGAGGTCGAACGCCGCGCCTACGCCGGCGACCGCCGCCCGTGGTGGTTCGTCGCCGCGGCGCTGGCCTTCCTCGCGCTGTACGGCCTCGCCCTCTACGGGTTCGTCACCGCGCCCGAACGCGGCTGGGCCGCCTGGCTGCTGGTCGTGGCGATCCCCGTGGGGGTGGCGCTCAAGGGCGCGCTGGTGGTGTTCAACCCGAAGGGCCAGGCGACCGTCACCGCGATCGAGGGCGACGCCGCCTGGCGCAAGCTCGCGCTGTCGCGGATGGTGCTGGTGCCGCTGTTCCTCGTCCTGGCGTACTACGCCTGACGCGAAGGGGGAGAGGTGAACTACTTCCTGGTCCTCGGGATGGTCTTCGGCCTGGCCGCCATGCTCAAGCCGGTCTACATGCACGTGCTGCCGTGGGACGAGCAGGCGTTCCTCGCCAAGACCTACGATCGGCAGCGCCCCGCGTGGATCGTGCCCGTGGCCGTCCTCGGCCTCGCCTGGGTCGCGCTGACGTGGTACCTGCACCTCACCGCCGGCGTGCCGTACTCGTGGGTGGTGACGGTGCTCTTCTCGCTCACCGCGCTCAAGGCGATCGCCCTGCTGTTCGACTACGGGCGCTTCCAGCGCTGGGTCGCCGGCCTGCTCGCCAAAGACCGCGGCCGCGGCGTCCTCATGGTCGACCTCGCGGTCGGGGCCCTGGGGCTGGCGATCGTGGTGGCGTCGTTCGTCCTGTACTGACGGCGGGGCGCGGGCCGCCCGCGGGGCCGCGCCCGTGGTTCGGGATCCGGCCGGGGCTCGGACCCCGGCCGGGGCTCAGACCCCGGTCATCGTTCAGGGAGCGGCGTCCCACGCCTCCAGCACGGCGATCGTCGCGGGATCCTCCTCGCCCGCGAAGTAGCGCTCCAACACGCGCCGGAAGGGGCTGTCGGGTTCGGCCAGGCGGGCGAACAGGGTCATGGACGAGCGCAGCTTGAGGTCGTCCGGGTAGCTGAAGATGTCGTGCGCCGTCTTGCCGGTGACGCCCAGGACCGCCTCCGCGCACGCGCGCAGCCGGGGGCCGAGCACGGGGTGGGCCAGGTAGGCGACCGCCTCGTCGCGCGACGCGATGGCGTAGCGCGCGCCGATGGCGCTGTGGCCGAGGCCGGCGACCTGCGGGAAGACGAACCACATCCAGTGGCCGTGCTTGTGGCCGACGCGCAGCTCGGCGAGGGCCTCGTCGTAGGTGTCGCGCTGCGCGTTGACGAAGCGCTGGAGCTCGTGCGGGTCCGAAGGGCTTGCGGCGGGCTGGGTCATCACGTCACCTCGATGCGGCTGGCGCCGCGTCTCGCCCCATCATCCCGGCGCGTGAGGGTGGGGCGGTAGGGGCGAACGTTGTGACGCGACGGCCAGGGCAGCGCGAGCGATTCCGCCGGATCCGTGCGCGGATCGGACGGCATGGCGACGCCGCGACGCAACGCCCAGGGGCCGGGACGCATCGCTTCTCCACGGCTGACCGAACGCTGACGCGACGTCCGTACCCTCCTCCCTAGTGGTCGTCGCCCATCGGCCTCGACCCACGACCCGCCCACCGAGGAGGCCCGACAATGATCCGACGACTGCTGGCCCTGCTGTTCGCCCTCGCCACGCTCGGCGTCGCCGCCGCCCAGGACTGCCCGCGCGGCACGCTCGCCGAGGGCCTCTGCGACGTCGACGGCGACCTGCTGGCCGACGTGCCCGCCGACCCCGCCCAGTGGGTGAATCCCGACACGCTGATCTTCGCCTACACCCCGGTCGAGGACCCCGCCGTCTACCGCGACGTGTGGGCCGGCTTCCTGGCGCACATGGAGGCCGTGACCGGCAAGCAGGTGCAGTTCTTCGCCGTCGACTCCAACGCCGCGCAGCTCGAGGCCATGCGCGCGGGGCGCCTGCACGTCGCCGGCTTCAACACCGGCAGCGTGCCCTTCGCGGTCAACACCGCAGGCTTCCGGCCGTTCACGATGATGGCCGCGGCGGATGGCTCGTTCGGCTACGAGATGGAGATCATCGTTCCCAAGGGTAGCGACATCCAGACGCTCGAG
>JAABRV010000130.1 GCA_011390735.1 Trueperaceae bacterium
GGCGCGCCGCTGTCGCAGACGATCTACGGCATGATCCTGATGAACACGATCGTGCGCGTCGCCGGCGAGCGCATGGCGGCCGGCGACTTCGTCGGTTTTCCGGCGATGATGGCGGCCGGCCTCTTCGGCGGCCTCGGCATGGCGGCGTCCGCGTACGGTCAGGGGCGCGTGGGGGCGGCGGCGGCCGACGCGTTGGGTGACACGGGCAAGGGATTGGGCAACTACCTCATGGCGATCGGCATCGTCGAGACCGTCGCGCTGTTCGTGCTGGTGTTCATCCAGGCCACGCTCTAGGGGCCGCGGTCGGGCGACTGCGCCTAGCGGCCGAATCGGCCGGCTTGGCCTAGCGGCCAAGTCGGTTGCGCATCGCGACGCCGAGGCTGACGTCCACGACCGCGACGAGCATGACCAACCCGGCCATGAGGGCGTTGCCCAGGACGAGGAGGATGAGCAGGGAGGCGACGCCCAGGAACGCGCCCGTGACGATGATCAGGCTCGAGGTTCGGGGCATGGGGACCAACCTAGCACCGTGCCGTCGTTGGCGCTAGCGCGCCGTCGGGGGCGCCGCCGGGAAGGCCACGGGCGTCGCCGCGTCGTGGGCTTCTTCACCGGGGCCAGGCGAGGCCGCCGTCGCGCAGCGCTTCAGGTGGCTGCGTGCCCAGTCCGCGATGGCGTCGATGACGCCCTGCAGCGCCACCCCGCCCTCGGTCAGCTCGTAGCGCGTCCGGGGTGGCATCGTCGATTCCACGGTCTTGCTGACGACGCCCTCGCGCTCGAGCCGCTCGAGGCGCGCCGCGAGCGTGGTGGTGTTGACCCCACCGACGGCGCGCGAGAGCTCGTTGAACCCGCGCGGTCCGTCCAGCAGCGCCCGGACGATGTGCAGCACCCACTTCTCCTGGAGGAGATCGATGCTGTCGTGCACGGGGCAGAAGGCGTGGTCGTCGACCGTCATGCGGCAGTGTACCACGCGTGGCGCTTCGTATCATAGACTACACTACAATCTCAAGCACACCAGGATATGGTGTTCAAGCGACGCATGACCGCGTCCATCCCGAGGAGACCACCATGACCACCTGGACCATCGACCCCATCCACACGCAGATCGAGTTCTCCGTCCGCCACATGGGCCTGTCGACCGTGCGCGGCCGCTTCAAGGCCTTCGGCGGCACCGTCGCGACCGACGAGAACGGGGCGCCCACCGCGGTCGCCGTCGACATCGAGACCGCCTCGATCGACACGAGCGCCGCCGACCGTGACGCCCACCTGCGCAGCGCGGACTTCTTCGACGCGGCCGCCCACCCCACCGTCGCCTTCCGCAGCACGAGCGTGCGGTCCACGGGCGGTGACCGCTTCGAGATCGTCGGCGACCTCACGATGCATGGCGTCACGCGCCCCGTCACGCTCGAGGCCGAGATCGGCGAGCCGATCCGCGATCCCTGGGGTCAGATGCGGCGGGCCGCGGTCGTGGGGGGGAAGCTCAACCGCAAGGACTTCGGCCTGACCTGGAACCAGATCCTCGAGGCCGGCGCCCTGCTCGTGGGCGAGGACGTGCGACTCAGCCTCGACGTGCAGGTGACCGCCAGCGAAGCGGTGGCAGAGGCGGTCGGCGCCTGAGGCCCCGCCTCCCGTCATGGCGCGCCGCGGACCCTCGCTGGGTCCGCGGCGTACCATGGACGCGACCACCTCGACCCGGCGGGCCCGGGCGCAACGGCTCCCGCTCGCGACCGCCCCCGAAGATCGACGGGAGGAATCCGTGGCTGGAACCGAACGACTCCGCTGGGGGGTGCTGAGCACCGCCCGTATCGGCCGCAAGGCCGTGGCCCCCGCCATCGTGCGGTCGTCGAACGGCACGCTGCTGGCGATCGCCTCGCGCGACGCCGAGCGGGCCCGCGAGATGGCCGCCGATCTGCGGCAGGATCTCGAGCCGAGCGTCGGGACGGATCTCGGGTCGCTGAGGACCTGCGGCTCGTACCAGGCACTGATCGACGACCCGGAGATCGACGCGGTCTACGTACCGTTGCCCAACGCCCAGCACGCCGAGTGGGGGATCCGCGCCGCTGAGGCGGGCAAACACGTGCTGTGCGAGAAGCCGCTCGCCGTGACGGCGACCGAATGCCGCGCCATGCACGATGCGGCCTCTGCGAACGGCATCGTGCTGATGGAGGCGTTCATGTACCGCTTCCACCCCCGCATCGAGCGGCTGATCGCCGCGGTCCGCGCGGGCGAGCTGGGCCAGCTCCGCTTCGTGCAGGCCAGCTTCACCTTCACGGTCACCGATCCGGCGAACATCCGGCTCAACCTCGAGCTGGGGGGCGGCGCGCTCATGGACGTGGGCTGCTACGCCGTGAACGCGGCCCGCACGCTGATGGGCGTGGAGCCGGGCGAGGTGCAGGCCAGGGCGCGCTGGAGCAAGAGCGGGGTCGACGAGCAGCTGGTGGGGACGATGCGCTTCGAGGGCGGCGGGATGGCGCAGGTCGCCTGCTCGCTCGCGGCGGCGCGCAGTGAGGACCTCCTGGTGGTCGGTGAGAAGGGGGTCGCCAGGCTGCGGCACGCGTTCGTCCCGACCGGTCAGACCGTCGCGCTCGAGTACCAGCGGCCCCCCGAACCGCCAGAGGTCATCGCGTTCGAGCCGGTCGACTCCTACCAACGGATGGTCGAGCACTTCGCGGCCTGCGCCCTGCAGGGCGAAGCGCCCCGGTACGACGCGCTGGAGGCCGGTGCCAACATGGCCGCCATCGAGGCGCTCTACGCCTCGGCGCGCGCGGGCGGCGTGGCCGTCGACGTGGCGCCGGCCTGAGTCCGCCGTCCCGTGGACCCGGCCCGCGCGCGCCGGGGGGCCACGGGCCCGAGCCAACGGCCTGCGGTCGCGCCCGGTCCGTTCACGTCGCGGCCAGGAGGTGGTCGCGCAGGTCATGGCGGAGCACCTTGCCCATCGCGTTGCGCGGCAACTCGTCCACGAACGCGATGGTTCGTGGTGCCTTGAAGCCGGCGAGGCGTCGCTGGCAGTGGGCGGTCACGCCCGCCTCATCCACCTCCGGCCCCTCGGGGGCGACGACGATCGCCGCCGCGACGCGTTCGCCGAGGTCCGGGTCGGGCAGCCCCACCACAGCCACCTCACGCACGCCGGGTAGGGCCGCGATCGCCTCCTCGACCTCGCGCGGGTACACGTTGAAGCCGCCGCTGATGATCAGCTCCCTGGCCCGGCCGCTCAGCGTGAGGTAGCCGTCCGCGTCCAGGACGCCGAGGTCGCCGGTCCGGAACCACCCGTCGGAGGTGAACGCAGCCGCCGTCGCGTCGGGGTCGTTCCAGTAGCCGCTCGTCACCGAAGGGCCGCGCACCTGGACCTCGCCGGCGCCGCCGCTGGATCCTGCCCCCGTCGCGGCGCCGGCCAGGCGCAGCTCGACGCCCTCGAAGGGGACGCCCACGGTGCCGGCCTTGCGCCGGCCCGCATACGGGTTGCCCGTCAGCATCACCGTCTCCGTCATGCCGTAGCGTTCCAGGATGCGCTGGCCGAACAGGCGCTCGACCCGCTCGAGCGTGTCGACGGCGAGCGGGGCCGACCCGGAGACCAGCAGGCGGAGCCTGCGGAACTCCCTGGGGCGGTCGTCGGCCTCCCGCAGCAGCCTGCCGTACATCGTGGGGACGCCGAAGAAGAGCGTCGCGGGCCCGTCCGCGAGGGCCGCGAGCACGGCGGCCGCTTCGAAGCGGCGGTGAAGCGTGAGGGCCGCGCCGTGCACGAGCGCGCCGTGGAAGCCGACCCCCAGGCCGTGGATGTGGAACAGGGGCAGGGTCAGGAGCAGGTGGTCGTCCGCCGCCCAGCGCCACGCGCGACCGACGGCGCGGGCGCTGGCGAGCAGGTTGCCATGCGTCAGCATCGCGCCCTTGCTGCGGCCCGTCGTGCCCGAGGTGTAGGCGATCAGCGCCAGGGCGTCGTGCCGGGCCGCGATGGCCGGTGGTCGCGTGGCGCCACCGTTCGGGCTGAGCTCCGCCCAAGCGTGCCGGTCCTCGTCCAGGGAGCCCGTCAGGGTCACGACGGCGCCGACCGTCGGCGTCGTCGCCGCCGCCACCACCGCGCCACCGTCGGGGTCCGTCACCACCAGCCGCACCCCGGCGTCGCGCAGCATGTGCCCCAGTTCGGACTCCCGGTAACGGGTGTTGGCAGGCACGACGACGGCGCCGCACCACAGCGCCGCGAGGTAGGCGACGAGGTAGCTCGGGGTGTTGCCGAGGTAGAGCGCGACGCGGTCCCCCGGCCGCAGTCCCCAGCCGTGGAGGGCGGCGGCGGCCGCGCCGACGCGCGCCGCGAACGAGGCGTAGGTGAAGGCGCTCCCCTCGAACGACAGGAGGTGGCGCCCGGGGTGCCGCTCGGCGACGTCGGCCAGGGCGCGCGGGAGCGAATCGGGGGTCACGACGATGGCGGCGATGCTCAGCGGGGTTCGAGCAGGGCGTCCAGGACGGCCTGCGTGCGCAGCGCGCTGACGCCCGTGCTGGGCGAACCGCCGTCGCGGCCGAGCAGCTCGTCGACGATCGTGCGGATCAGCGGTTCCTGCACATGCGCGGGGTGCGCGATGGTGTGCTCGACGCAGGCGCCGTGTTCGTCGCAGACGCGGACGGGCGCATCAGCGAAGAGCGGGACGGACACCGAGCCACCGGATCCGACGACGGTGATGCGGTCGGCCCGCGCCGGCCCGGCGAAGCCCCAGGCCGCGCTGCCGAGGACGCCGCTCTCGAACCGCAGCGTCGCGACGATCTCGTCGGTGACGTCCGTCCAAGGGAGGCGCCGGGCGGTGAACGAGCGCGCCTCGACGATCGGGCCGAGCCAGTGGTCGAGGAGGTCGAGGCCGTGGCTGCCAAGGTCCATCAGCAGGCCGTCGCCCCCGATGTCGGCGTTCCAGCGCCAGCCCGGCGCGGCCGCTTCGACGGGTGGCGGCTGATGCAGCTCACACTGCACCATCGTCGGCTCGCCGATGCTGCCGTCGTGCAGTCGTGCCCGCACGAACTCGAAGCGGGGGAGCGCGCGCCGGTAGTAGGCGACGAAGAGCGGGACGTCGGCCGCCGAGGACGCCGCGACCATCGCCTCGCCCTCTGTGCGGTCGAGCGCGAGCGGCTTCTCGACGTAGACGGGTTTGCCGGCCGCCACGGCCTGCAGCGCGTAGGCCGCGTGGCTGGAGGGCGGGGTCGCCACGTACACGGCATCGACGTCGTCGGACTCGATGACCTCGCTCGCGTCGGTCGTCCAGCGCGGCACCTGGTGCCGGGCGGCGTAGTCGCGGGCCTTCTCCGCGTCGCGGCGCATGACGACGCTGACCGAACTGCCCGGGATGCGGGAGAACGCAGGGCCGGACTTCACCTCGGTGACGTCGCCGCAGCCCACGAAACCCCACCGGACGTGACCGCGCTCGCGGATGCGCTCCAGGCTCGTCATGCGTCGAGCGTAGCACCGGCGCTGCGTGTCGTTCGCCTGCCGAGCGGTACCATCGCGCTCGAGCATGCCCCGCGACGAGATCCCCACGCTCAACCACGCCCAACGCGAAGCCAGCGAACGTCTCGATGGCCCGCTGCTGGTGGTGGCCGGCGCGGGCACGGGCAAGACCCGGGTCATCGAGGAGCGCACGGCCCGTCTCCTGGAACGCGGCGTGGCGCCCGAGCGGGTGCTGCTCATGACCTTCACCCGCAAGGCCGCCGCGGAGATGCTCGAGCGCGCGGCGCTCCGTCACCCCCTGGCGCGGCGGGTCGACGGCGGCACCTTCCACCACGTCGCGTACCGCATCGTGGCGCGCAACTTCCGGGCCCTCGGGCTCAGCGGGCCACCGACGGTCATCGACACGGACGACGCCGCCAACGCCGTGGCCGCCGTGATCCAGCGGCTCGGCTTGCAGCGCGATCGCCGCCGGCGGCTGCCGCGCAAGGGCGCGCTGCAGGCGGCGTTCAGCCGGGCGACCAACCTGCGCGCGCCGCTGGCGGAGGTCGTCGCGCGCGACCTGCCCGACTTCGCGGACGAGGTCGAGGCGCTGCAGCGCGTGCGCCGGGCGTGGGCCGCCTACAAGCTCCAGCGCGGCTACGTCGACTACGACGACGTCCTGGTCATGGCCGCCAAGTTGCTGGCGCTGCACGAGGTCCGCGACCGCGTCGCCGCCGCCTGGAGCTACGTCCTGGTGGACGAGTACCAGGACGTCAACGCCTGGCAGGCCGACCTCGCGAACGCGCTCGCCGCTCCGCACGGGAACCTCATGGTCGTGGGCGACCCGAAGCAGAGCATCTACGGCTTCCGCGGCGCGCGGCACGAGAAGATCGCTGGCTTCGCCGACGAGGTGCCCGGCGCCGCGGTGGTGCACCTGACCGACAACTACCGCAGCACCCAGGCGATCCTCGACGTCGCCAACGCCGTCATGGCGCAGATGGCGAGCCGCATCGATCGGCCCCTGCGGGCCGCCGCCCGGCCCGGCGGCGAGCGCCCGCGCCTGACGGTGGTCGAGGACGAACGTGCGGTCGCCGACCTGGTGGCCGACGCCCTCCAGGAGCGTCTCGGCGACCCGGGCGCCCTCGGTGGTCACGCCGTGCTGGTGCGCAACGCCTACCTCAGCGTGCCGCTGCAGGGCGAGCTGCTGCGGCGCAAGATCCCCTTCGCCGTCTTCGGGGGGCTGCGCTTCAC
>JAABRV010000131.1 GCA_011390735.1 Trueperaceae bacterium
GCTCGCGCGGCAGCGCCAGCAGCAGCATGACGAGGGCCAGCAGGCGCAGCCCGTTGCGGATCGCGTAGGCCGCGCCCAGCCCGAAGGCCAGTTGACCCGCCACCGCCAGGCCGGTGGCGGTGAACGACACCGCCATCGCCCGCCACAGGCCCGTGCCGCGCAGCGCGGCGAAGTTCTCCAGGCTGAAGCCGAAGGTCGCCAGGTTGGCACGCACCAGCGCCTCGGCCGGGATGAACGCCGCGTAGACCAGCCACAGGAGCGGCAGCGCGACGAACGCCGCGAACGCCGCCGTGACCAGGCGCATCGCGATCACGTGGTCGCCTCGGACGCGCCGCGGCGCGCCAGCACGCGCGCCTGCAGGTACGCCACCACCAGCGTGATCAGCAGCACGAACAGCGTGATGGCGGCGCCGTAACCGAGCTGGTAGCGCTCGAAGGCGGTCTCGTAGAGGTAGTAGCCCAGCACCCGGGTGCTGCCGAAGGGGCCGCCGCGGGTGAGCAGGTAGACCGCCGTGTACGACTGCAGGCTGAACACGGTGCCGATGATCGTCAGGAACAGCATCGTGGGGCCGAGCATGGGCAGCACGATGAGGCGCCGCACCTCGCCCTCCGTCGCACCGTCGACGCGGGCTGCCTCCTTGACCTCGCGCGGGATGCCCCGCAGCGCCGCCGAGGTGACCAGCACCCCGTAACCGGTCTGCTGCCACAGGGTGAAGAGGACGACGTAGATCAGTGCCGCCCAGGGCTGCGAGGTCCAGGGCAGCACCAGGCCGGTCAGCTCCGGGATCAGCCCGAAGTCCGGGTTGTAGAGCAGGTACCAGGCGATCGCCGATCCGCCCACGGTGATCAGCCCGGGCGCGAACAGCAGCGCCTTGATGGCCCGCTCGTAGCGCACGCCCTCGATCGCCAACGCGATGACCAGCGACAGCGTGAGGAAGGCCGGCAGGGCCATCGCGGCGAACATCGCGGTCGTGCCCAGCGAGGCCCACAGGGCCCCGTCGGACAGCAGGCGGACGAGGTTGGCCGCGCCCACCGGCAGCGGGTCGGTCGTGCCGCTCCAGCGCCAGGTGGCGAAGCGCAGCACCGACAGCAGCGGCAGGAGGCTGAAGACCGCGAAGACCAGGGTCGCGGGGAGGGCCAGCAGGTGCGCGCGGGTGCGGACGCCGCGGATCATGCGGCCACGGGGCGCGCTCGGCCGACGGCTCGAGGCCGGTCACGGGGGACGGATCTCGCAGGCATGCTTCGCCAGCCTACCGCCCGCATGTCCGCGAGGCGTCAGGCGGATCTCACGCCCGGTAGCCAACGAGACGGCGCGTGGTGCGACCGCGCGGGCCGGCGCCTCAGCCGGCGTTCTCGTCCGGGCGGGCCCCCTCGCCTTCGGAGGCCCGCTCGTCTGCGAGCGCCCGCTCGTCTGCGAGCGCCCGCTCGTCTGCGAGCGACTGGATCTCGGGCGCCGCGGCGGCCTGCGTGAAGGCGGCGGCCGCCTCGTCCGAGAGGGTCGTGTGGTACAGGCGTCCGCCCTGGGCGTTGAGGGTCTCGGCGAGCGTGTCGATCGGCGTGTCCTTGACGAGCAGCAGCAGGGCCGAGCGGCCCGGACGCAGGTCCTCGCTGACCTCGGTGATGAAGTCGTTGGCGATGCCGAAGTCGATCCTGCGGCCGGCGAGCCAGCTGACGCCGGCGCCGACCAGCGCGCCGAGCAGGGGCCCGCCGAAGAGGAAGCCGACGAGCACGCCCCACAGCCCGCCGGTGGCGACCACCCGCGTCTTGAGCGCGTTCTCGAGCGTCTGGCGGATCCGCACCTGACCGTCCTCGCCCTTCACCGCGACCGCGGCGTCCTCGATCGTCACCAGCGGCTTGCGGATGTTCTCGCGCTGCAGGCTGGCCACGTGCTGGAGCACCTCGGTGGCGCGGTCCGGGTGGGCGTACGTGAACACGACGAGTTCGCTCATGCTGGGTCTCCTCGGGCGCCGTGCGGCCGCTTCGCGGACTGGGCGCGCATGACCCCATGATGGCGCCTCAGCGTGGGTGCACGATGTCGCCGACGCGCGCATCGCGTCGCGGCCTCGCCTGCGCCACGACGATCGCAACGCTGAGGATCGTGGCCTCGGTTCCCAGCAGGATGGCGAGCGTTCCCGAAGCGGCAACCGGCGCCCGCCGCGCGACGACAGAGCCGATCAGCGCGAAGAGGGCCGGCTTGGCCCAGCCGGAGTACATCAGGTGCGTGTGCACGAAGCGGGCACGGTGCGGCGTCGAGGCGCTGCGGCACGCGTGTGGTTGGGCTCGACTGCACTGTGACGACCGCCCCCCGGCGTGGTGTCCGAGGGGCGGCGACGTCGATGCTGGCGGAGAGGATGGGATTCGAACCCATGAAACGGTTTGACCCGTTTACCCGCTTTCCAGGCGAGCTCCTTCAACCACTCGGACACCTCTCCGGGCGTCTGGCGGTCGGCAGTCTAGCACGGCGGCGGCCCGCGGTGGCGCCCGCAACGGTGGCCCCGTGCGGGGCGCGGGGGCTTGGTCGGCCACGGCACGGTGGATCCGCGCGCTATCCCTATCATGGTGCTCAGGTTTCGAACCCACCCCTGGAGGCCCCCATGCTGCGCGACCGCATCGTGAACCTGATCGACACCGCCGACGTCGAGGCGTTCCTCGCCGACCACCCCACGAGCGTCATCTTCAAGGCCGGCACCTGCCACAAGACGATGCAGGGCTTCGGTTACCTGCAGGAGCAGCTCGAGGCGCGCGAGGACCTCATGGTCGGCCTCATTCGCGTGGTCGAATCGCGGGCGGCCTCGAACCTGGTCGCGGAGCGCACGGGCATCGTCCACCACTCGCCGCAGGTCATCCTCTTCCGCGACGGCGATGCGGTGTTCGACGTCGACAACTGGGCGATCACCCCCGACGCGTTGGCCGCCGGCTTCACCCAGCTCCCGGCCGGCGCCGCCGTCGCGGCGTCGAGCGCCGGGGCGGGCAGCAACCTGCAGCCCTACCTCGACGTGCTCGACCAGTTCCTGGCCGGGGTCATCTCCGAGCGCCAGTTCGAGTACGTCTACACGACGATGTTCCGCGACGACGCCTCGCTGCGTTCGCGCGAGGAGGTCGAGGTGCTCGGTTCGATCTTCGGGGACGTCGACCGCCACATGACGATGCACATGATGATGGCGGGCAAGGGGCCCGACGAGGCGCTGCGCGCCCGCGCCGAGGCGGCCTACGGTCGCCTGCAGGAGATCGCCTCGGCCGTCGGCGCCTGACCGGCGGCCTTCAGCGCTCGTCGCGCTCGGCGCGCAGGAACTCCTCGAAGGGGTCGTCCGACTTGGGTCTCTCCGCGGGCCGGACGCGTGCGCCGCGGACCTCGTCGTTGGAGACGTTGGGCGCGCGTCGGGCCACGCGTTTCGGCGCCGGCCGCTCTGGCGCATCCTGCGGGTCGCGCCGCGGCATGAGCAGCGACCAGATCAGCAGCGCCAGCACCACGATGCCGCCGAAGGCGGTGAGCGTGAGGGCGGTGAGCGGCGACATCGACGCATCGTACCCGCTGCCGCGGGCCACGCCGCGGCGGCGGTGAGGGGAGAACGGAAGCCGCGACGAGCGGCGCGCCGCGGCCATCCGGCATCGGCGTCAGTCCAGCGGTCGTCGCGCCAACTCGACCAGCATCGCCGGGTCGGCGTTGCCGCCACTGACCAGCACGACGGTCGGGCCGGGCCGTAGCCGTACCGGCCCCTCGCCCCGCCGCAGCGCGTGGTAGGCGGCCAGCGCCAGCGCCCCCGTGGGCTCCACCGTCAGGTGCGCCTCGCGCAGGTACCAGGCGGCGGCGTCGAGGATGGCGTCCTCGCTCACGGCGACGAACGCGTCGACCGTGTCGCGGATCACCGCGTAGGTGTGCGTCCCGAGCGCCTGCGTGCGCACGCCGTCGGCCACGGTGCGGACGACGTCCTCGGCGGGCCAGGCGACGACCTCGCCGCGCACGAACGATTCGCGGGCGTCCGCCGCGAGTTCCGGCTCCACCCCGACGATCAGCGCCTCGCTGCCGGAGGCCCGCAGCGCGCCCGCGATGCCGGCGAGCAGGCCGCCGCCGCCGACGCACACGAGCACGTTGGCGACGGCGGGCAGGTCGTCGAGGATCTCGAGCCCCACGGTGCCCTGCCCCTCGAGGATCCACGGGTGGTCGTAGGGCGGCACGACGGTGGCGCCGAGCTCGTCGGCGAGGCGCGCGGCGGCCTCCTCGCGCGCGGCCTTGGCGTTGTCGCAACGTTCGATGCGCGCCCCCCAGGCGCGGGTCCGGGCGACCTTGACCTCCGGGGCACCGTGGGGGATGACGATGGCGGCCGGTACGCCGTGGTCGGCGGCCGCGCACGCGAGGCCCTGGGCGTGGTTGCCGCTCGAGTGCGTGACGACGCCGCGGGCGCGGACCTCCGGTTCGAGGCGCGCCAGGAAGTTCGTCGCGCCCCGCAGCTTGAAGGAGCCCGTGCGCTGCAGGTTCTCCGCCTTGGCGTACACGTGGTCGTCGCCGGCCAGCGGCAGGCGCACGAGCGGCGTGCGGAACACGAACGGGGCGACGCGGGCGGCGGCGGCCTGGAAGTCGTCGACGGTCGGGTGGGGCATGGCCCGGTCTACCACGGCGGCGCGGCCCCCGGCCCGTCGTGGCGCTGGCTGCGCGTGCCGCTTCGAGGCACGCTCCGGGGCCCGCCTCGGGGCGCGCCGGGGACGGCGGCCGCAGCGTGTCCCAGGGCTCGGAACGGCGCCGGGGCCGTGGTACAACAGCGACGAACCGCGGTCCGGATCCGCGCCGGGCCCCGACACCCCAGCCGCGACCCCCGAGGTCCCCGCCGTTCGCAGCGCGGGCCCCCGGCGCGAGGAACCCATGGACGACGTCCCCCAACTGCCGAACGCCGCCAGCCTCGCCTTCGTCGAGGAGCTGCACCTCGCGTACCAAGAGGACCCCGCGTCCGTGCCGCCCGAGTGGCGCGCGTACTTCGCCGGCTGGGACGGCGAGCTCGGGGCGCAGCGAGCGCGGTCGGGCCCGTCGTTCCGCCGCGGCTCGCTCTTCGATCCGCCCGGTCGCGTCGCGGACGGTGCGCTGCGCGCGGTGGACCAGGGCGTCAAGGTCTCGCCGGAGGGCATCCCCGCCGGCGGCCCCTCCGAGGCCGAGCTGCATCAGCGCCTCGACCGACTCATCCGCAACTTCCGCGTCCGCGGCCACCGCGTGGCCGACCTCAACCCGCTGGGGCGCGAGCCCTTCGAGGTCGCGGAGATCGACCCCGCTTTCTACGGCTTCACCGAGGCCGACATGGGCCGGCCCGTCCTGCCGACGACCTTCCACGGCGCCAAGACCGTCGGCGAGGTCATCGACGGGCTGCGCGCCACCTACACGCGCTCGATCGGCGCGCAGTTCATGCACATCGACGACCTCAAGGTGCGCATGTGGCTGCAGCACCGGATGGAGCGCACCCGCAACCGGCTCCAGCTGTCGCGCGACACCCAGCTGCGCATCCTGACGAAGCTCACCGACGCGGTGATCTTCGAGGAGTTCGTGCAGAAGAAGTTCGTCGGGGCGAAGAGCTTCTCCCTCGAGGGCAGCGAGAGCCTGGTGCCGCTCCTCGACCTGGCGCTCGAGAAGGCCGGCGCCCAGGGCGTGCGCGAGGTCGTCCTCGGCATGGCCCACCGCGGGCGCCTGAACGTGCTCGCCAACATCATGGGCAAGAGCCCGCGCACGATCTTCCGCGAGTTCGAGGACAAGGACCCGGAGATGAACCGGGGCCGCGGCGACGTCAAGTACCACCTCGGCTACTCCAGCGACTGGGAGACCCAGGCGGGGAAGAAGATCCACCTCTCGCTCGCCTTCAACCCGTCGCACCTCGAGTTCGTCAACGCCGTCGCGATGGGCCGCGTGCGCGCCAAGCAGGACCGCTTCGGCGACGACGAGCGCAGCAAGGGACTGGGAATCGTCATCCATGGCGACGCCGCGTTCATCGGTGAGGGCATCGTGCAGGAGACGCTCAACATGTCGCGTCTCGAGGGCTACCGCATCGGTGGCGTGCTGCACGTGATCATCAACAACCAGGTCGGCTTCACCACCACGGCGGAGCAGGGCCGCTCGACGACGTACGCCAGCGACGTCGCCAAGATGTTGCAGAGCCCGATCTTCCACGTCAACGGCGAGGACCCCGAGGCCGTCGCGCAGGTGATGGAGGTGGCGATGGACTTCCGCCGCGCCTTCCGGCGCGACGTGGTGATCGACATGTACGCCTACCGCCGCTTCGGGCACAACGAGGGCGACGAGCCGGCGTTCACGCAGCCGACGATGTACGCCGAGATCCGGCGGCGACCGAACGTGCGCGAGGCCTACCTCGATCGCCTGCTGGCGCTCGGCGGGGTCACGCGCGAGGAGGCCGACCGCATCGCCGACGCGCGCCGCGAGCACCTCGAGCGGGAGCTCTCGGTCGCCCGCACCGACGAGTTCAAGCCGGTCTACAGCGCCTTCGAGGGCCTGTGGCAGAAGTACGTGGGCGGCGACGACGGCGACGTCCCCGACGTCGTCACGGGGATCGACCGCGGCGAGGCCGCCCGCATGCTGCGGACGCTGG
>JAABRV010000132.1 GCA_011390735.1 Trueperaceae bacterium
CCCGTGGCGCGCGTAGGCGGCCCAGGGGAAGGTGCCGCTGCCCAGGAGGGCGTTCGAGCGCGGGCAGTGCACGACGACGCAGCCCGCCCGCTGAAGCCGGCGGATGTCGTCGTCGACGACGTGGACGGCGTGGACCAGGGTCGGACGGGCCGCCAGCACGCCCAGCTCGTCGAGGTAGCCGACGGGGGTCCGGCCGGAGGGCCGGAACTTCGCCAGGAACGACCCCCACGCCTCGCGCAGCGGGCCGTCGCCGGAGCGGTGCAGCGCGAGCTCCCCCGGGTCCTCGGCGACGTGGATCTGCAGCGGCAGGCCCTCGGCGCGGGCGAAAGCCGCCAGCCTCCGCAACAACGGCGCGGACACCGTGTGCGGGGTGTGCGGCGACAGCCCCAGGCGCACGCCACCCGGCCGCTGCAGCGGTCGGAAGCGGCGCACCACGTCGACGGCCGCCTCGAACGCCGCGTCCGCCGCGTCCGGGTCGGCGCCGAGGACCTCCCAGTAGGCGACCCCCCGGAGCCCCGGGTGGGTGAGCAGGCGCGCGAGCACCCGCTCGTCGGTGACGATGTCGCCGACGGTGTCGATGCCGGCCGCCGCGAGCTCCGCCAGCCCCGCCTCGGCGGCCTCGAGGCCGCGGCCCCCCGCCCGTCCGTGGGCGATGACGGCCCCCACGAAGTCGACGTACCCGCCCGGGCTCAGCGGCATGCGCGACAGGTCGAGGTGGGTGTGCGCGTTGACAGGCGCCGGCGCGATCACCCGTCGCGCCGGGCGCACGGTCACGGCCGGGTACTGGGCCATGAGCGCGTCCAGGCGGCCGATCGTCACGACGCGCGCCGGCGCCGGTCGCGTCTGCACCAGCACGGCGGCGTCGTTGCGCGGGCGTCCCAGGCCGTCGTACACCAGGTCGGCGGGCCACAGCTCGCGGGCCGGGCCGCGTGTCTCCGAGTCGGCGGGCACAGGCGCGCCCACCGACGCGGAGCCCCTCAAGCCGCCGCGGCCGCGGGGCCGAGCAGGGCGGCCACGTCCGGCCGCCGCACGATGCCGTAGAGGCTGTCGCGTTGGACGGGCTCGAAGCCGGCGTCGACGATCTGCCGGACGATCTCGCGCTCGGCGGTCGCCTGGTGCTTGGCGCCGGCCTGCGAGACGACGTTCTCCTCGAGCATCGTGCTGCCGTAGTCGTTCGCCCCGCAGAACAGGGCGGTCTGCGCGACCTTGTGGCCCATCGTCGGCCACGACGCCTGCAGGTTGACGAAGTTGTCGAGCACGAGGCGGCTGAGCGCGAGATGCCGCAGGTAGGCCGCCGACCCGGCGCCGGGGGCCTTGCCGTGGATGCGCACCCCCTCGGTCTGCAGCGTCCAGGCGATGAACGCCGAGAAGCCGTTGCCGTGGCTCGCGAGGGCCCGGTCCTGCGCCTCCCGCAGCCGCATGAGGCTCTCGATCCGCTGGGCCTGCGTCTCGCCGAAGCCGATGACCATCGTCGCGGTCGTGTACAGGCCGAGCGCCTGGGCGTCCGCCATCACCCCGAGCCACTCGTCGGTCGAGATGCGCGCCGGGGACACGTGGCGGGCGTGGCGCACGTCGTCGACCAGCATCTCGCCGCCGCCGCCCGGCAGGCCGTCCAGGCCGGCGCCCTGCAGCTCCCTGAGGACCTCTCGCGCGCCCATGCCCGTGAGCTTGGCCATGCCCTTGATCTCCTCGGGGCTGAACGCCTCGACGCGGATCGTCGGGTGCGTGGCCTTGAGGTGCGCCAGCAGCTCGAGGTACCAGGAGAACGGCAGGTACGGGTTGACGCCGCCCTGCATGAGCACGCGCGTGCCGCCGACGGCCTCCAGCTCGTGCAGCTTGGTCGAGATCTGCTCGAAGCTGAGCACGTAGGCGTCCTGCTGCCGGCGCGTGCGGTAGAAGCCGCAGAAGGCGCAGCCGACGTTGCAGACGTTCGAGTAGTTGACGTTGCGGTCGATGAGGTAGCTGACGACGGCCGGATCGGTCCGCGAGAGGCGGACCTCGTGGGCGGCACCCGCGAGGTCGAAGAGCGGACGATCGGCGAGCGCCAGGGCCTCGTCGGCGGTCAGTCGGGCGCCAGCGGCGGCGCGAGCGAGCGTCATGCGGGCACGATAGCACCGGCCCCGGACGACTTCGGTGGCGCAACTCGCCGTCCGCCGCCGGCGCGCGACGGCAGACCGTCGCGCTGTGTACTTCGTGCACCGCGGGTCGTACAATCGCGTTCATGCCCGAGAGCCCCGACACCCGTCGGGCCCCCCACAGCCCGTGGCGCCAGGTGTTCGAGCAGGTCCGCAGCGAGGTCGGCCACCGGCGCGACGAACACGGCTCCCTCGGCAGCATCAACTGGCTGCGGCACCACATGGAGCGTCGTGGCGCGAACCCCAACGTGGTGCGCAACATCATCTACCGTGACAAGGGGAAGCTTCCCGACAAGCAGGCCCTCTACGGCATCCTCGACGACCTGTGGCGATCGACCGGCCACGCGCCCCTGCGATCGCCCGAGCTCGAGTCGCTGCTGTCGCCCGACAGCGGCCAGGAGCAGGAGGTGCTGCAGCTGCTCGGTCGCGACAAGCGGCGAGCCTACCGCGCCTTCGTCCACGCCGTCCGCGCCGGCGAGGACCCCAAGATGGTCATCGTCGGCCGTCCCGGCAGCGGCAAGACGCTGCTGTGTGACTACGTCCAGCAGGCGCTCGAGCTCGCCCCCGTGGCGACCGACCGGCTGATCCGGCTGGAGTTCGGCGGTACCGACCTGGCCACCACCCTCGCCCGCCTCGGCGCGGCGATGGAGGTGCCGCCGGCGGTCATGGAGGCGCGGCTGGTCAAGCTCGGCTCGGTCGGCGCGTTCGCCGTGCAGGCCGACGCACAGGCGGACGTGGCGCGGGCGATCCTCGACGCCGCCCGCGGCTTCCGCGGCCGCCAGACGCTGCTGCTGCACGTCTCCCAGTCGCTCGGCGGCCAGGAGAGCCTCGGGCAGACGCCCCTCCGCCTCAACGACCCCGACGTCCCGCGCGTCTCCGCGGCCGAATGGCTCTGGGTGTCGCTGTTCGAGCCCCTGTCGCGCCTGCCGGGAACGGCGCTGCTCGTCTCGATGGCGGACCTGCCCCTGCGCGCGCAGTCGCGCCTCGGCGCCTTCGCCGACCCCGTGCGCCTGACGCCGCCCAGCCTCACGGAGGCCCGCCGCTTCGTGCGCGCGCGCCTGCCGCACGCCGAAGCCGAGCTTCACGAGCGGCTCGTGCGCCTCGCCGGGCGCTCGTTCGAGGAGCTCCGCACGCTGACGCTCCTCACCGAGATCCGCGACCCCGCGTCCGAACCGACGACGACCCCGGAGCGGTCGGTCATGCAGCTCGCTCGGGCGATCGACGGCGGCGAGCCGCACCTGCGACGCTTCCTCGCGGCGGTCGCGGCGTTGTCGCTGCCCGACTACCCGGAGTTCTCGCGCGCCGAGCTGACGCACCTCCTGCAGCTGACCCAAGACGAGACCGACGAGGTCGCCGGCACCTTCCTCGACGGCGTCCCGGGCCGCGCGGATCTCGTGCGCTGCTTCTCGCGCGAGCTCGCTCGCGAGCTGCGCCGACGCCTCGCGGCGCAGGATCCGACGACCTACCGCGATCTGCACCGCCACGCCGCCGCCCGCGTGGAGCCCGAGGCGCGCGCGCGACCCCGCGGAGAGGCCGCAGGCCGTTACCTGACGTTTCTGCTCGAGGCGCGCGCGTGGGACGACCTGATCGACTGGATGGCGCGGCACGGTGCCCCCCAGGCGCTGGTCGGCCAGCTGTGGGCGACCGCCCGGGCCGAGCTCCCCCCGGGGCGCGAGGCCGAGCGCTTCGCCCACCGCGTGGCCGCCCACTACGTCAAGCTCGGCACGTTCCAGCACCCCGACGTGCGCGACGCCTTCGCGGTGATGGCCGCCTCGTCCGACCCGAACCTGCGCGCCTGGACCGCGCTTCGGCGCGCCGAAGGGCTTTCGCTGCGCGGACACCACGACCAGGCCGACGCGCTGCTGACGGCGCTGCCCGCGACCGACGAGCCGCGGCTGGCGGCCGACGGCGCGATCGCCCGGGCGTCGATCGCGCGGTGGCGCGGTCGCCGCGACGAGGCCATGCGGTTGGTCTTCGGCGAGGCGGCGCACCACCTGCGGCGCGCGCCCGCGGGCGGCGAGACCGACGCCGTGCGGGTGAAGGCGGCCCTGTGGGCGGGGTTGCTGGCCAAGGACCAGGGCGACCTCGACGCCGCCCTGGCGAGCTTCGACTCCGTGCCGCGGGCCGACGACCTCGACGCCGCCCGCGTCGCCTTCCAGCGCGGCGACGTGTTCATGCGCCTCGGTCACTACGACCGCGCCCTGCGCGCGATGGACGAGGCCGTTGCGCTGGCCACCCGCTCCGACGCGCTGGCGTCCGAGCGGACGCGCTACCTGGCCCGGCGGGCCACGGTGCACCGCCGCCGCGGCGACCTGACACGATCCGCGACCGACTTCGAGGCCGCGCGCACGCTGCTGCTGGGTGGGGCGCCGGACGTCGGCAGCGACGCCGACTCGTGGGAGCGGGCGTTCTGGCTCGCGCGCATCGAGGACGAGGCCGGCCTCCTGCTGCTGGCCGAGGGGCGTTTCGACGCCGCGGCGATGACCTTCGACCGCAACCTCCGCGGCTTCCGCGCGTACGCCGATGCCCACGGGGTCGACGCCACCTACCGCGTCCTGCGCAGCTCGCTGCGTCTCGGCATCGCCTACGGCTGCCGCGCGGTGGGCCAGCCCTTCCGGCGCCCGTTCGCCATCGGCGCGGCCCTCGGCGCCGACACGCCCGACCTGCGCCAGTCGCGCCGGCTCATCGCCGGGGTGCTCGACCGCGTCGAAGACGACGCGCAGGCGTGGCGTCCCAGCTCGCTGGCCCGTGACGCCCTGCTCGCCGCCAACCTCTTCGTCGCGTCGGGCCGCGAGGCGGTCGACCTCGCCGAGCGGGCCTTGGCGACGTCGCGCTACCCGTACCAGCGTGCCACGGCCCACGCGCACGCCGCCGCCGGCGCGCTGCGCATCCCCGACCCCGACGCCGCAGCGACCCACGTCCAGGCCGCCACCCGCGAGCTGGCCGCGGCGACCGACGGCGCCTCCGAGCCCGAGCAGGGCGACCTCGAGCTCGCGGCCTGGTTGATCGCCCTCGGCACCGTGGCGGCGGTCGCTGGCGGCGACGTCCGCCGGGCCGGGGAGTGCCTGGCGCAGGGCCTCAAGCGGCTGGATCTGCGGCCGCACCACGACGCCATGCTGCGCCAATTCGGGGAAGCGATCGAGGCCCACGGCATCGCCGACTGGGCGCGATCGGCGGCGCTCTCCGCGCTGCTGCAGTCCGACGGCCGGGCCCGCGGCGGCGCGCTGCGGTTGCCCGACGCCCTCGCCGCCCGCTGGGCCCGCATCGCCGGCGACCGCGGCGCACGCGACGCGGTGGGCGGCGTGCCGCCCGCCGCGCACGAACCACGGGAGGACGCCGCATGAACATCGGCTTCATCGGGCTCGGGACCATGGGCGCGCCCATGGCGAGACGACTCGTCGACGCGGGACACCGCGTCACGGTCCACAACCGGACGCGCGCGCGCGAGGAGCCGCTGGCCGCGCACGGCGCGGGGCGGGCGGCCACCCCCGCGGAGGCCGCGGCCGGCGCCGAGCTGGTCGTGACCATGGTCGCCGACACCCCGGACGTCGAGGAGGTGGTGTTCGGCGAGCACGGGGTGGCGACCGCGATCGCGGCCGACGCGCTGCTCGTCGACATGAGCACCATCGCGCCGGGTGCGACGCGCGCCTTCGCGGAGCGCCTCTCGGCGGGCGCGGGCGCGGCTTGGCTCGATGCGCCGGTGTCGGGCGGCAGCGAGGGCGCGGTGCGCGGCACGCTGTCGATCATGGTCGGCGGCGCCGCCAGCGATCTCGAGCGGGCCCGGCCGGCGCTCGCGTCGCTGGGGTCGACGATCACCCACGTGGGGCCGACCGGTGCCGGGCAGGTCGCCAAGGCGATGAACCAGGTGATCATCGCCGGCACCTACGCGGCGGTGGCGGAGGGGCTGGTGCTCGGCCTGAAGGCGGGCATCGACGTGGAGGCGGCCATGGCCGCGCTGGCCGGCGGCGCGGCTGGCTCCTGGGGCCTGGTGAACCGCGGTCCGAACGTCGTGCGCGACACCTACCCGCTCGGCTTTCGCGTGCGCCTGCACCGCAAGGACCTGGGCATCGCGCTCGACGCCGCGCGCCAGCTCGGGGTGCCCCTGCCGCTGGCGGCCCTGGTCGAGCAGTGGGAGACCGGCCTGATCGCACGGGGCCACGGCGACGAGGACGTCTCCGCCATCGGCCGCGTCGTGCGCGAGCAGGCGGGTCTGGTGGGCAGCGCCTCCGACGACGAAGACTGACGCCCGCCCGGCGGTCAGTCCGGGGCGGCGCGCGGGTGGGCCGGAACGGCGGGCGCGGTGGCGAACACCCAGACCCGGGGATCGTCCGCGTCGGCGGCCCGGCCCGTCGGGAAGACCACGACGTCGACGTGCGCGAAGCCCGCGTCGGCCAGCAGGCCGCGCAACTCGTCCGGGTCGTACGGGCGCTCCCGGTGTTCCTCG
>JAABRV010000133.1 GCA_011390735.1 Trueperaceae bacterium
CGCGCTCATGTTCTGCAACCCGCACAACCCGACCGGCCGGGTGTTCTCGCGCGCGGAGCTCGAGGCCCTGGCCGAGGTCGTGCTCGAGCACCGGCTGTGGGTGATCAGCGACGAGCTGCACGCCGACCTGGTGTTCGACGGGCGCCACGTGCCGTTCGCGTCGCTGTCGCCCGAGGTGGCGCAGCGCACGATCACGCTCTACGGTCCGACGAAGGCCTTCAACCTCGCCGGCTTCAAGATCGGCTTCCTCATCGCCGAGAACCCGGCGCTGCTCGCGCGCGTCAAGGAGATCGCCGGCTACTTCCTGCCGGGGGTCAACATCATGGGCCAGGTCGCGGCCCTGACGGCCTTCCGCGAGGGCGACGCGTGGCTCGAAGCCGCGCTCGGCTACCTGCGCGCCAACCGCGACCACCTGCTCGCGCGCCTCGCCGCGGAGGCCCCGGCCGTGCGCGCGTACGCGCCGGAGGGCACCTACCTCGTGTGGCTGGACTTCCGCGCGACGGGCCTCGGCGACGACCCCGCCACGGTGCTGCTGGAGCGCGGCCGGGTCGGCCTGAACGCCGGCACCGACTACGGCAGCGGCGGCGCGGGCTTCGCGCGCCTCAACGTCGCCACCTCGCGGCGGATCCTCGACGACGCCATCGACCGGCTGGTCGCGACGGTGGCCGCGGGCTGAGCGCGCGCGTGCCCGCGGGCCGACACCCGCGGTTGCCCGCCCCCGTCGCCGCCCCGTGAAGCAAGTCATAACCCCGTGACGGCCGGCTGCTAGGCTCTTCTCACGGGGCCGAGCCCCCGTGCACGGAAGCTGAGAAGCCTGTCCTCGTATCTGGGCGCTTGAGGCAGGTGGAGCGAGTAGCGCAACCGGCCGTATCGAGTCGTCCCCTCCATACAGCTGGCTTGGCGCCCAGAGTGGCACCCGACGGGTGCCGCAACGCCCGAGTGGTTCGGGCAGCCGGCGTCAGCCGGATCATTGGACGCGATGAAGTCTGCTCTGCATGTGGGCGCTTGGGGCAGATGGAGCGAGTAGCGCAACCGGCCAATGGGACGCGTGTCGCGAGTCCGTGGACACGTCGTCGGTCGAGCGCCCCACAACCCCCCTCGCGGGGCTGGGGTCAGGATGACCGCTCGCAGCCAAGCCGCCACCGAACACCACGCCGCCGGCGTCGTCCAGGTGCTCGTCCGGCGGGTCCTCTCGGCGCTCGTCATCGCGACCATCCTCATCGGCTGCGGCTACCATGAGGCGCCCGCCGGCGCCACCCTCGAAGAGTCCCCCGCACTGGCCACGCCGCCGATGCCCGCCGAACCGTCCTCGCCCCCCGAACCCCTCACCCTCGCCGAGCACGCGTCGTTCGGGGCCTTCACGTACGGCGGGGTGTGGCAGGGCATGGAGCCGGTGGTCAGCCTCGAGCTCGAGCTCGGCCGCGGCCTCGACGTGGTGCACTGGTTCATGAACTGGGACCACGTGTACGACCCGCGCATGGCCGAGGCCGTGCTGGCGGGCGGCCGCGTCCCGCTGATCAGCTGGCAACCCATGCACCAAGACCTCGACGACATCGCCGCCGGCCACCACGACGACTACCTCCGCACCTGGGCCCGAGGCATCAAGAACGCCCCCGGCACCGTCTACCTCCGCCCCTTCCCCGAAATGAACGGCAACTGGGTCCCCTGGAACGGCGACCCCCAAGCCCTACGCGACGCCTGGACCCACCTCACCACCCTCTTCCACGACGAAGGCGCCCACAACGTCCGCTGGGTCTGGAGCCCCAACGTCACCGACGAACCCCGCACCGAACACAACCGCATGGAGCACTACTACCCCGGCCACGACCACGTCCACGTCCTCGCCCTCTCCGGCTACAACTGGGGCGACACCCGCCCCACCATCGGCTGGCGCAGCTTCGAGGAGGTCTTCGCCGGCGGCTACGCCCGCGTGACCGCCCTCGGCCCGCAGCCGGTGTGGCTGACGGAGCTCGCCAGCAGCGACGCCGGCGGGGACAAGCCCGCCTGGGTGCGCGACATGTTCGCCAGCACGGCCTTCCCGCGGATCGCGGCGCTGATCTGGTTCGACGAGGACAAGGAGGCGGACTGGCGCGTGACCTCCGACGCCGAGGTGCTGCGGGCGTTCCAGGACGGCCTGGGCGTCTCGCCGATGACCGCCGGCCTGCGGTGACGCCCCGCTAGGACGGCCCCCCCTGGAGCGCCGCGCGCAGCCCGTGGTACGCGTGGCGCATGGCGACCGCTCAGCGTGCCTGCGCTCGCCGTCGGGCGGGGGCCGCGACCCTGCTGGGCGCGGCCGTGGTGGCCGCGATGGTGACCGCCTCGGCGCCGCTCTCCACCCCCAGCCGAAGCGCTGCCGAGGCCTACGCGCTGGCGCCGTGGTTCGAGGGGCTCACCCTGCCGGTCGCCGTCGTCGCGATCGCGGACCGCCCCGATCGCTGGTTGGCGGTCCAGCTCGAGGGACTCGTCATCGACGTGCGCGTCGATGCGTCGCCGTCGCGCCCGTTCCTGGACCTGCGCCACCGGATGACCGGCCTCCAGGGCGAGCAGGGCCTCTTCAGCGCCGCCCTGGAGCCACGCGGCCGGGCGCTCTCGCGCGGTCGCGATCGGTACGTGGTGGCGGCCTTCACCGAGCGCGACACGGGCGACCTGGTGGTGGCCGCCTACCCGATCGACGAGGCGGCGTGGCTGGCGGATGCGGGTGCCGAGCTCGAGGTGTTGCGCATCCCGATGCCCGAGCCCTTCCACCACGGCGGCGCCGTGCGCTTCGGGCCGGACGACCACCTCTACGTCACGATCGGCGACGGCAGCGCGACGATCGACCCCGCGGCCGAGCGCTCGGGCGCGGCCGCGGCCCTGGGGGCGTGGCGCGGCAAGATCGTCCGCCTCGACATGTTGCCGACGGCCGGCCGGGCGCCCGCCTACGCGGTGCCGGAGGACAACCCGTTCGCATCGGGGACGACGCCCGCGGGCGACGACGCGCTGCCCGAGATCTGGGCGTACGGTTTCCGCAACCCGTGGAAGCTCACGTTCGACCCGGCCTCCGGCGAGGCCATCGTGGTGGACGTCGGGGCCGACCGTTGGGAAGAGGTGAACCGCGTGCAGCCCGGCGGCGACCACGGCTGGCCCGCGCGCGAGGGGCGCGAGTGCGTCCGCTTGGAAGACGGCAGCCTCCTGGACCGCGCCTGCGGCACGCGGGCGGACGTCGCCCCGTGGGTCGCCTACGGCCACCTCGCGCTCGACCCCGATGGCGGCCAGGCGGTGGTCGGGGGCGTCGTCGTGCGCGACCCCGAACTCCCCGCGCTGGCCGGCCGCTACGTCTTCGGCGACTTCGTCAGCGGCCGCGTGTGGGCGTACGACCCGGTCGCGGACCGCCGGGAGCTGCTGCTGGACGCCGGACCGGGCGTCAGCGCGATCGACGAGGGGCCGGCGCGCGAGGTCCTGATCGTCACCCTCGACGGGCGCATCCGCCGCCTGGTCGCCGCCCGCTGACCGCCGGCACGGCCGCGGCCCGATCGGCGCCCTCGCGCCGCGTCGCCCCGCGGCCCGCGGGCCGCGGCCGTCAGCGCTCGGCGAGCGTCCAGGTCGGCAGTGCGGTGAACTCGCCGGGTTCGTCGTACAGGCCGGGGATCACGCGCGCGTAGAAGGCGCCATCGTCGATGCGCAGCCGCTCGGCCAGCTCGGCCGTGCGCCGGTAGGCGTCCTCGACCGTCAGCTCGTTCCGCGCGACGGCCTCGGCGACCGCGAGCAGCGACCGCTCTGCGGGCGCGACGGCGTCGGGCGCCACGCGGAACGCGGCGACGGCGGCGTCCAGGGCCTCGGCCATCGGCCGGACCGCCACGTAGGCGTCGACCAGCGGCCGGTGGCGATCGCTGACGCGGCCGTCCACCACGCCGTCCAGCGGGTTGACGTAGCGGGCGTAGGCGACCTCGTCATCCCCGCCGAACGGCTGGTGACGGGCCCACGCGAGCTTGGCGGCGCCCGCACAGATCGAGAAGTCCGGGTCGAACACGCTGAACGGGCGCGCGAACAGCCGTGCGTTGGCGAAGCGCGAGCGGCGGCCCTCGGAGATCGTCCGCAGCAGCGT
Source organism: Trueperaceae bacterium (assembly GCA_011390735.1). GTDB lineage: Bacteria > Deinococcota > Deinococci > Deinococcales > Trueperaceae > JAABTL01. Next base: position 4,085 of record JAABRV010000133.1, read on the forward strand.
CAACGCGTCGCCCGTCATCTGCGACAGGCCCACGTCGTCGGTCGGACCGATCGCCAGCGGGTCGAGGTAGGACTCGTTGAGCAGCAGCTGCAGGAGCTGCCTCGGCGGCAGGTCGTAGGTGGTCGCCGCCTCCTCGACCAGCGCCACCAGCGGCGCCAGCCGGGCCAGGGTCAGCAGCCCCCAGGGCCCGAGAGGTTCGTACGCGCGCCCATCCTCCCCGAAGCGCCGCATCTCGGGCGCGGCGGACTCGACGGCGCCGGGCTCGCAGTAGAGCGACACGCCGCCCGGCGGTGGGGACGCGGGCTCGGCCGGGCGGGGCTGCACGGCCGCAGCGTGGACCGCCGTCGGGTGACCGGCCGCGGGTGCGACCGGGGGCGCGACCCCCTCGCGCACGACCACCGAGACCACCGGCAGCGCCAGGTGGGCCTCGAGCTCGACCCTGGGGCCGGCGCGCAGGTCACGCCAGACCTCCGGCTCGACCGGCAGGGCCGACCCCGCGAGGTGCGCGGACCCCGTGAAACCCGTGAGCGCGACGGCGAGCATCCCCGCGGTCACGCCGGCGATGCGCGCGTGGGGCGCGCGCGCGATCGCACGGGGGCGCTCCCACGTGACCGTGACCCGCGGCTCCGGCACGCGCGACCGGAGGAAGGCCGGCACCACCCGGATCGCCGCCGCCACGTAGGCCACCGCGTTGACCGGCCGCAGGAACAGGAGCGGCCCGATGCCCACGAGCGTCCGCCGCGCGGCCAACCCCAGCGCCGGCAGCGGGCGGCGCCCCGGGGCGCGGGCCTGGTGCCACGCCCCGGCGAAGACCAGCGTCCCCGTGACGAGCACGTCGAAGGCCAGCCACGCCGCCAGGCCCCGTCCGACGGCCTCCGCCCCGCCCCACGGCCACGCCACCCCCAGGATCGCGGGCAGGCCGACGAGGAGCAGGACGCCGAGGAGGTTCTCGAGCTGGGCACCGAGGACGGAGAAGCGCACGTTGGGCGTCCACGCCCGGCGGCCCTCCGGGTCCAGAACGCGCTTGAGCAGGTTCTCGAGGCCGCCGGCGACCCAGCGCTCCACCTGCCCCAGATAGGCGCGCAGGCGGGGGGGATCCTCCGTGCCCATCGTGGCGCCGGTCTCGAAGCGCGCGTCGGAGGTCGTCCGCAGCTCCACCTCGCCGTCGCGGACGACCTCGGCCAACGGCCGCTCCTCGCCGTCCAGCACCACCCGGAAGCCGCGCTGGTGCAACGACGGGACGTCCGCCACTCGGGTGCTGCGGGGTCCCGATTGGACGGCGAGCGTGAGGTCGTGGTCCTCGGTCAGGGTGTCCGCGGGGATCGGGAACGCGTCGCGGCGCGCCACGAAGCCGCAGCCGATCACCGTGTAGAGGCGCGAGGATCCGAACGTGGGGCCGCGGCCCAGGCGCGCCACCTGGCCGCGACGCACGAGGGTCGCGAACGCGTACTCCGCCGAGCGGGCGGCCGACACCCAGTGAGCGGCGGCGCCCGGCACCGTCGGGCGCAGCGAGGTGACCGCACCGGACTGGAGGGCGACGTCCTCGAGCGCGTAGCCCGCGGCCGGCCCGCGTCCGACGCGCCGCAGGCGGTAGTGGCCGTCGCGCATCGCCGCCACGAAACCGGGCTCGAGCACGGTGTCGCCGTCGAGGACGAGGACGCGTTCGCTGACGACCAACCCGCCGGTGACCACCTCGTTGATGCTGTCGGCCTTCGACACCGGGCGGCCGTGCTCGACGACGGTGACGGCGGGGCCCCCCGCGAGCCGCCACCACCAGCGCACGCGCGCCGCCATCGGACCCCAGACGCTCCGTGCCACGGGCGCATAGCCGGCCTCGGCGAGCGTGGCGGCCACCACCTCCGGCGTGCGATCGCTGCCGCCGTTGATGCTGACGACGATCTCGTGCACCGGCACCCGCTGCCCCAGCAGCGACGCGAGCGCGCGCCCGGCGCCGGCCTCCTCGTCGTACATCGGCACGACCGCGGCCAGCCGGTCGGGCCCGCGCACCGGCAGCGTGCGGTCCGGCAGCAGGCCGAGGACCGCGTTGAGCAGCGTCAGGGGCATCAGCGGGACGCCCGGCGCCTGGGGCATGGCTAGGGCTCACTCTCGGCAGGCGTCACGCGTCGTTCCACGCCGCCGAAGGTACCCCGGCGCCGTCGCCGGCGCATGCACCCAGGTAACCGCCGACACCGTCCGCAACGCGGCGAACGGCCGCGGCCCCGTCAATCGCCCACGGTGAACGCGGCGAGGTCGACGCTCGGCTCGGGCCAGCGGAGGTCGAGCGCCTCCATCGCCTCGACCATCGCGGTCGCCACCACCAGGTCGCGGTACCACTTGCGGTTGGCGGGGACGATGAGCCACGGCGTCGGCTCGTGGCCGGTGCGGGCGAACGCCTCGGCGAAGGCGGCGCGGTAGTCGTCCCACTGGGCGCGGACCCGCAGGTCGTTGGCGTCGAACTTCCAATGGCGCGAGGGGTC
>JAABRV010000134.1 GCA_011390735.1 Trueperaceae bacterium
ACGACAGTGCCCGGCTCGGTCCCGTCGCCAAGCGCCTGAGCGAGCTGCTCGGTCGCGAGGTGCGCTACCTCGCCACCGACGGCCCGGGCACCCCCGAGCAGCAGGCCTTCGTGGCCGACGCGCCCGAGGGATCGGTGACGCTGCTCGAGAACACCCGCTTCGATCCGCGCGAGACGAAGAACGACCCCGCGCTCGCCCGCGTCTTCGCCGGCTACGCCGAGGCGTACGTGAACGATGCCTTCGGCTCCGCGCACCGGGCGCACGCCAGCACCGAGGGCGTCGCGCGCCTGCTGCCCTCGGCCGCCGGGCGCCTGATGGAACGCGAGCTGAGCGTGTTGGGCAAGCTGCTCGAGGCCCCCGAGCGGCCGTTCGTGGTCGTGCTCGGCGGCGCCAAGGTCTCCGACAAGATCGCGGTCATCGAGCGCCTGCTCGAGATCGCCGACGCGCTGATCGTCGGCGGCGCCATGGCCTTCACCTTCGTCAAGGCCCAGGGCGGCTCGGTCGGCGACTCGCTCGTCGAGGACGACCGCCTCGACCTCGCGCGCGCGCTGCTCGCCAAGGCGGAGGAGCGCGGCGTCCCGCTCGTGCTCCCCGCGGACGCCGTGTGCGCGGCCGAGATCGTCCCCGGCGCCGAGACCTCGGTCCACCCCGCGGGGGCCATCCCCGACGGGCTGAAGGGTCTGGACGCCGGTCCGGAGGCGATCTCCGCCTTCCGGGACGCGCTCGCCGGCGCGGCGACCGTGCTGTGGAACGGCCCCCTCGGCGTGTTCGAGGTCCCCCCCTTCGACGCGGGCACCAACGCCATCGCCGAGGCCATCGCCTCGTCCGGCGCCATGAGCGTCATCGGCGGCGGCGACTCCGTCTCGGCCATCAAGAAGGCGGGCCTCGCCGACCGCGTCGATCACGTGAGCACCGGCGGCGGCGCCTCGCTCGAGTTCCTCGAAGGGAAGACGCTGCCGGGCGTGGCCGTTCTCGGCCACCTACCGTGGGCCTGACGTCCGCTCGCCGGACGCTGACACTGCAGCCCGAGCTGGTGCCGGGCGGGTGGGGCATGGATCCCACCCGCCCGGTCCTGGCCAACCTCGTGGGCGACTACACCTACCTCACGGACGGCTACTACCGCTCCCTCGACCTGGAGCAGGCGGGCGAGCAGGTCGCCCCCACGGCCGCCGAGTGCCTCGACGCCTACGTCGTGCCGATCGCGCTGGCCAAGGCCGAGCGCGCCGGCCTGCCGGTGCCTCGCTCGCAGCTCGTGACCGACCGCTTCCTGCCGCCGCCCGTCATGGCCTACCCGGTCAACCCGTTCTCCAGCCGCGGCGAGCTGCTGGCCGACGCGGCCGCCATCGAGACGCGCCGCCGCGGCCTGACCTACACCGACAAGTACCCCGTGCTCTGCCAGGCGCTGCCCGACGACTTCCGCATCGACGTCGTGCGCGTGGTGCTCGGCACCACCCCGATCCCGGAGTACGCGGCGTTCGCGCGGGCGCTCTGGGAGGCGTTCCGGCTGCCGCTCATGAAGGTGCGGACGATCGTCGTCGAGGACGCCTACCTCCTCTCGGCCATCGAGCCGCTGCCGATCCGACAGCTCACCGCCGACGAGAGACGAAGCCTGGAGGAGGCCGGCACGTGGCCCGCCTAGCCGTCTTCACCGAGCGCTACACGATCCGTTCCGCCGTCGAGCTCACGGCCCTGACGAACTTCCGCCTGGCGGCCTTCGAACTCGGTCACGAGCTGGACTTCGTGTTCAAGAACGAGCTGAAATACCTCGCCCAGTACGACGCCGTGCTCATCCGCGCCCTGACCGATCCGCTCAACACCGCCTACGTGGTCGCCCGCTGGGCCGAGATGATGGGCAAGCGGGTCCTCGACACCTCCGAGTCGATCCGCGTCTGCTGCGACAAGGTCAACATGTACCGGCGCCTGCAGCGCGCGGGCGTGCCGATCCCCGAGACCCGCTTCCTCGACGAGGGCCAGGTGACCGCCGCCGTGGCGGTCGGCCTCTTCGAGGAGCTGGGCACGCCACTGGTCCTCAAGGCGCCGAACTCGTCGTTCTCGGCCTACGTGGACAAGGTGACCACGCCCGAGCAGTTCGTGCAGGTCGGCAAGCGCTTCCTCCGCCGGGCGGACCGCATCGTGGTCCAGCAGTACCTCCCTTCCGCCTTCGATTGGCGTGTCATCACGCTGCACGGCAAGGTGCTCGCCGTGGTGGAGTACCGCTTCGCGGCGGATCGCTGGAAGGTCATGCAGCGCGGCGCCGAGGGCGAGGCGGCGACCGTTCGGGCGGTGCCGCGCGACGAGGCCCCACCCGAGTTGCTGCGCGTGGCGCTCGCCGCCAGCGCGGCCGTCGACGACAGCCTCCACGGCGTCGACCTCAAGGAGATCGACGGGCAGTACGCGGTGATCGAGGTCAACGACAACCCGACGATCGCGGCCACCGAGGAGGACCAGGCGAACCCGGAGATCTACGCCGAGGTCATCCGCTACCTGGCCGAGGGGCCCGCGGCGCTCGCGCACCTCCCCGGTTGACGCGCGCGCGCCACACGACGACCAGCGCGCGGTGCCGCGCGCGCCCGTAGCGCGCCACCCGGGCGAAGTCGGCACGCCGCAGCGGCAGGTGCACGCCGTCGGCCCGCTGCGCGCCCTCGGGCAGGTGCGGGTCGTGCACGTAGAGGTGGTCGGCATCGAAGCCGGTGGCGACCACCCAGTGCGGGATGCGCTCGGCGTAGAGCCGCGCCCCGGACATGAGCACCAGCGGCACGCGGCCCCGGCTCAGCTGCTCGACGACGTCGTCGGCGCCGAAATCGCCCACCCGCACGCGTCCGCCCAGCCGCGCGAGCGCCTCCTCGAAGCCCGCGTGCGCGAGCTCGATCACGCGCTTCTTCTCCGCCGAGCGCACCGTGTCGAGGAACGGCGGTCCCGCCTGGTCGACCCAGACCTCGGCCGCGAACCCGCGGCGCAGGGCCGCCACCGCCAGGCCGTGGGCGCTGGTGCCGCCGTGCCCGGCGAGCATGAACACGGTCGTCGCCTCGCGCCACAGCGCCAGCTCCTGCGCCTGCCCGAGCGGCTCGGCGTGTCCGAGCGAGCGCAGGGCCATCATCAGGCTCGCCGGACCGCACGTGAACTCGAGCGACTGCGGATGGTAGGGGACGGCGAGTAGCTGGGCGGCGTCGGCCCGCAGCCGCTTGCGCATGCGCAGCGCGTCGCTGTGGTCCTCGTAGAAGTCGTGGGTCAACCCGACCTCGACGTAGCCGAGCCGACGGTAGAAGTCGATGGCCCGCACGTTGTCGACGCGCACCTCGAGCCGCACCGACACGAGACCGCGCTCGAGCGCGTGGGCCTCGACCGCGGCCATGAGCGCGCGGCCCACGCCGCGTCCCTGCCACGCGGGGTCGGTGACCAGGGAGTACAGCCGCGCCGCATGGAAGCCGCGGCGGTAATTGACGACGGCATCCCCCACGACGTGCTCGCGGCCGGCGGCGTCGGGCGCCGTCGCCACCCACACGTCGGTGGTGGTCCCGTCGATGAAGCGTACGAACGAGGCGCGCGACAGGCGATCGCCCGGGAACGCGGCCTCGAGGCGCACGAGCGCTTCGACGTCGCCCCGGGTCGCGCGCCGGACGCGCATCGCCGGTCAGTCCAGGCCCGAGAGCGCCGCGCGCAGGGCGGGGAGCACCTCGTGCACGTCGCCGACGATGCCGTAGTCGGCGACCTTGAAGATGGGCGCGTCGCCGTCCTTGTTGATCGCCACCACCGTGCCGCTGCGGTTCATGCCCGACAGGTGCTGCACGGCGCCCGAGACCCCCAGCGCGAAGTAGAGCTGGGGGGCGACGTTCTTGCCGGTCTGCCCCACCTGCTCGTCGTAGGGCCGCCAGCCGGCGTCCACCACGGCGCGCGTCGACGCCACCCCGGCGCCGAGGTCGTGCGCGAGCCCGACCACGTGGCGCTCGAACGCATCGGCGTCGCCCAGCCCGCGACCGCCGCAGACGACGACGTCGGCCTCCTCGAGCGCCACGCGCCCGCGCGCGACGCTCCGGCGCTCGCCGAGGCGAGCGGCGTCGTCGGCCGCGGTGAAGGTCGCCGCGCGCGAAGCGACGGTCCCCGGCGCGTCGGCCGGGGCCGCCGCCGGGTAGGCGCCGGCCTTGACGCTGACGACCACCGGCGATGCCTCCGCCCGCACGGTCAGGCTGGCGCGCGAGAGGTACGCCAGGCGTTCGGCGACGAGGGTCGAGCCTTCGCGGCGGACGGCGGCGACGTCCTCGAGCAGGGCGCCGTCGAGGCGCCACGCGAGCCGCGGGCCGACGGCCTGGCCGCTGCGGCCCGCGCCGAGCAGCACGGCCTCGGCGCCGAGTTCCGTGGCGACGCCGGCGAGCGCCGTGACCCGCCGCTCGTGGCTCGCGTGGTCGAGGGTCGCGTCGTCGACGTGGATCACGCGCGGGACGAAGGCGGCGAGCGCCGCGGCGACGGGGCCCGCGTCGGGCCCGCCGAGGACGACGGCCGCGATCTCGCCACCGAGGTCGCGGGCCGCGCTGACGAGCTCGAAGGCGCCGCGGCGCGGCGCGCCATGGGCGTGGTCGATGGCGATCAGGATCATGGCCGGGACCTCACAGGACCTTCGCCTCGTCGCGCAGGCGCCGGGCGAGCTCGCTCGCGACGGTGGCGGCGTCGCCCTCGAGCCGGACCCCGCGCCGGGCCCGCGAGGGCAGGGCGGCGGCGAGCGTGACCACCCGTGCGCTCGCCGCGACCGGTTGGCGCTCGAGCGGCTTGCGCTTCGCCTTCATGATGTTGGGCAGCGTGGGGTAGCGCGGCTCGTTGAGGCCCTGCTGGGTGGTCACCACGACCGGCAGCTCCGCGCGCCAGGCCTCGCTGCCGTCGTCGACGTCGTGGACGGCGGCGATCTCGCGGCCCTCGAGCCGCAGCTCGGTCGTCCAGTCGCACACGGGCCAACCCAGCACCTCGGCGACGGCGGGGCCGAGCGCGGCGCTGTCCCAGTCCGCCTGCTTGCCGCCCACGAGCAGGAGCTCGGCGCCGCAGGCGCGCGCCGCCTCGGCGAGCGGGCCCGCCTGGGCGAGGGGGTCGAGGTCGTCGTCGCTCTCGAGCAGGACGGCCCGGTCGGCGCCGAGCGCGAGCGCCGTGCGCAGGGCGGCCTCCGCGCGCGCCGGGCCGATGGCGAGCGCCACGACCTCGTCGGCGAGCCCCGCCTCCTTGAGACGCACGGCGGCCTCGACGCCGTACTCGTCCATGCCGTCGAGCGCGTAGGCGTGGTCGTCCACTTCGATCCGGCCGCCGTCGGCGGTGAGCCGCGCTTCGGCGTCGGGCACGTGCTTGACGTAGGTCGCGATGATCATCGCGGCATTATCGCATGGGGCCCGGCCGTCAGCGCGCCGTCTCGCGGTGGATCTGTCGCGAGATGACGACCCGCTGGATCTCCGAGGTGCCCTCGTACAGGGTGGTCACCCGGGCGTCGCGCAGGTAGCGTTCGACCGGGTAGTCCGCCGAGTAGCCGTAGCCGCCGAACACCTGGACCGCCGCGTCGCACACGTACACGGCCGCTTCGGAGGCGGCGAGCTTGGCCATGCTGACCTCCTTCGTCGCCCGGGTGCCGCGGTCGAGCAGCCAGGCGGCGCGCTGGGTCAGGAGCCGCGCGGCCTCGATGCGCGTCGCCATGTCGGCCAGCTTGAAGCCGACCCCCTGGAACTCGCGGATCGGCCGGCCGAACGCCTCCCGCTCCTCCGCGTGGCGCGCGGCCGCCGCGAACGCCTCGCGAGCGATCCCGAGCGCCTGGGCCGCGATGCCCACGCGACCGCCATCCAGGGCCGACATCGCCATGACGAAGCCCTGTCCCTCCTCCCCGAGGCGCTGCTCCTCGGGCACGAACGCGTCGTCGAAGCCCACGCTGGTCGTGATCGCCGCATGCTGACCGAGCTTCCGCTCGGGCGCGCCGAACGACAGGCCGGGCGTGTCGCGTTCGAGCACGAAGGCGCTGATGCCGCGCGCGCCGGCCTCCGGGTCGGTCTTGGCGAGCACCAGGTAGAGATCCGCCTCGCCGCCGGAGGTGATCCAGGCCTTGCTGCCGTCGAGCCGGTAGCCGCCCGCGACCCGGCGCGCGCGCGTCCGCAGCGCCGCCGCGTCGCTGCCCGCGTGCGGCTCGGTGAGGCAGAAGGCGCCGATCGCCTCGCCGGCGGCGAGCCGCGGCAGCCAGCGGTCGCGCTGGGCCGCGCTGCCGTGGGCGAGGATGAGCGACTGCGGCATGCCGTTGGTCACGCTGGCGATCGTGGCGTGGGCGGCGTCGGCGGCGGCGATCTCCTCGAGCAGGACGGCGTAGGCGAGGTAGCCGAGGCCGAGCCCGCCGTAGTCCTCGGGCGTGAGGATGCCGAGCAGGCCCATCTCGCCCATCTTGCGCAGCGTCGCCCGCGGGAAGCGCGGCTCGCGGTCGAGCTCTGCGGCGACGGGTGCGATCTCCCGCTGCGCGAAGTCGCGCACGGCGCGCTGCAGCGCGAGCAGGTCGTCGGGCAGGGCGAAGTCCATGCGGGCCTCCAGGGCGCGG
>JAABRV010000135.1 GCA_011390735.1 Trueperaceae bacterium
GCGTGCGGAGCCTCTGCTTCCACACGGTGGTCGTCAACGTCAAAGCCCTGGATGGTGGCCGCGTTTCGGTGACGATCGAGACCTCGCACTCGCCCGAGGCGCGCGGCCTCGCGGCCCGCATCCGGCTCGCGTTGGCGAGCGCCTTCCCGATCGAGTAGGAGGCTGGCGAACGACGAACGCGGTTCTTCGCGCTCACGCCCCCAGCGCGAAGAACATCGGGCTGAAGTAGGGGACCAGCCAGACGAACCAGACGACGACGCTGAAGCGGTGGAAGCGCGTCAGCGAGGCCTCGTCGCGGCGCCACAACACCACCGCGGCCCAGGCCGCGTGCACGAACATGAGAACGATCGCCAGCAGGCCGGTGAGCCCGTGGACGTCGCGGGTGAGACCGCCGGCGAACTCGAACATCATGCCGGTGCCGAGGGTGTCGAATGCCAGTCCGAGGACGAACATCGCCAGGTGCCAGGGCTTCAGCCGACCCTGCAGCCGCTCGCTCCACACGCCGAGCGTGTAGAACGCGAGCGCCAGGGTGATCGTGACCGTCGCGCCGACCGGCATGCCCGCCTCCCGTCCGCCCAGGATACGCCTGGGCCTTTCGGGTGAGGACGCCTCGCGACCAGGCTCGGACGCAGTGGTGCCGGGGCGTGCACCGAACGGGGACCTTCGACGGCCGTCAGCCCGGCAGCCATCCGCCAGTCGACCACGCAGCGGCCAGGTCGCTCCGCACCGCGGCGCGCACCGTCCGCGCGCGCCGACGCAGCAGGTCGGCGGCGGCCGCCGGCACGCTCGCCCGCACCGCTTCCCAGACCAGGTCATGGCGGAAGCGCTCGGGCGTCAGGAGCTGCGCGGCCTCGAGCTCGACCCAGCCCTCCAGCGCCTGCGCCGGTTCCAGGCCGAGCAGCGTCTCGACCAGCTCGGCGTCGTAATCGCCCCCCAGCACGGCCGCGGCCTGGGCCATGCGCAGCGCGACGGGCGACAGACGCTCCAGCCGCTGCCGCACCAGCGCCACCACCGCGGGCGGCCCGGGCAACGGCGCGTCGGCGGCGGGCGGCCAGGCACGGAGCTCGAGCAGATGGCTCACCAACTCGAGCAGGAAAAGCGGGTGGCCCCCGGTGTGCGCGTGCAGCCGCGTCGCGACGTCGGGCGTCGGGGTCGGCACTTCCAGCGACCGCAGAAGCGCGTGGGTGGCGGACGCGTCCAGCGGTCCGAGCGCCACACGCGTGGCACGCCCCGAGTTCACCAGGCGCTCGATCGCCTGCGCCGACGAGGACGGCAGCTCGTCGGCGCGGTAGAGGATGACGAACCTGGGCGTCGGGCCGCTGGCGGCGGAGAGCTGGCTGGTGAGGTACGCGCCGAGCGCGACGGTCTCGTCGTCGTAGTGCTGGACGTCGTCGCTGACGAACGCGACGAAGCCCCTCGAGGTCACCCGCACCATCTCCCCGTAGGCCTGGTAGAAGCGCAGGCGCTCGCCACCGGCCAGGTCGAGCGACGGCGGCGCGGCGCCATCGGCGAGTTCCGGCAGCAGGCGCGCCAACTCGCGCCGCACCCAATCCTCCAGCACCGCCCCGGGTGCGGCGGCGAGTCGCTGGCGCGCCAGGTGGGCCGCGGCGGCGAACGGGATGTCGCGATGTCCGGGGAGCGACTCGAGCCACAGCACGCGCCCCTTCCCCGCGAGGAACGCCCGCACCACATGCGTCTTGCCGATGCCGGCGGGTCCCGTCACGTAGAGGGGTCCGCCGTGACGCCAGCCGGCCTCGAGCGCCGCGAGCGCGTCGTCCCGCCCGGCCACCACCGGAGGCCGAACCAGGCCGGCCGGCAGGGCCGCAGGTGGCGGTGCGTCGATGGCGGCGTGCGGGTCGCTACCCCTTCGCGCCGCCTCCCACGCCGCCTCCACGACGGGCTCCTCCGTCACCCCCAACTCGCTCTCGAGCGCCCGCAGCCCGCGCTCGTACGCCCGTCGCGCGGCGGCGCGGTCCCCCCGGGCGGCGTGCAGGCGGATGGCCCAGGCGATGCCGGCCGGATCGGCCGGCTCGACGTCCAGGCGCCGCTCCACGAGGCGCACCGCGGCCTGCAGGTCACCGCGCCGCTCGATGGCACGGGCCTCCGCCGCGGCGGCATCGCGCCACAGCGCCAGCAGGCGGGCTTGCGCGTCCGCGGCCCACGCCTCGAGCGCGGGCGCCGGGTGGCGGGCATGGGCGATCGGCCACGGTCGCGGGGGCTCGCCGGCGCCGCCGGGGTTCGCCTCGGTCCAGCGCGCTCGGTCACGGGCGACGTCGACGACGACGTCGGCGGCGAGCGCCAGACGCTCGTCGCCCGTCGCGACCTGCGCACCGATCCGCTTGCGCAGGCGACCGAGCGCCTGCGCGAGCGCGTTGCGGGACGCGGCCTCACCGGCGTCGGGCCACGCCAGGTCGGCGAGGGTGGCGCGCGAGGTCGGTCCCTCCAGAGCCAGGTACGCCAGCACCGCCCCGACCTTGGGGTCGAGGCGGTGGCGGCGCTCCTCGTCGGCGGGGTCGACGATCACCCCTTCGGCAACCCGGAGTTCCCACGGCACGCCACGATGGTAGCGCGCCGCGGAGGAGGCTCAGTGCTCGGTGCCGCCGATGGTGGTCACCGTCTTGGACGGGTCGATCTCGAACCAGGAGACGGCGCCCTCGGCGACGATCCGTGCCGGGTCGAGCAGCGGCGAGTTCAGCAGGACGCCGGCGAGATCGAAGGCGCCGTCCGGTCCGAAGTTCGTGACGGGCTCGTTGGCCGGCCCGCCGGGCTCGCCGACGACGATGCGCATGGCCATGCCGAAGTGCTCGTGCGGCGGGCACCAGACGTCGTAGGTCCCCGGGATCGTGAGCGTGATCGACCACGTTCCGCCGATGGGGACGATGGGCGAGGAGAAGGGCTCGACGCCGTCCGGGACGCGGTGCGACTTCACGTGCTGGCCGTGGTACGCCGTCACGCCGTGGTGCGGGCCGGCGGCCACGAAGGTGATCGTGTCGCCGGGCTGGACGTACAGGCCCATCGGCTCGAAGAAGAAGGCCGGGATCTCCTGGCCCTCGATCGGGAGCGTCATCATCTGGACCTGGTGGTTCGTCTGCGCTGCCGCGGAAGCGAAGACGAACGCGGCGAGCAGCGTGGTGAGCATGCGGTGCATGGGGCACCTCCTTGGGAGTCCCTCGCGGGCGCGTCACGGCGCGTCCTCGCGAGTCGGTGCTCATCTTGGGCAACGGTCGATGACCGACGGATGACCGGACGACGACCGGCGATCGCCCGACCGCGACGGCCGCCTCACGCACGGCAGCGAGCCTCTCGTGCGCCCTGGATGCGCAGGGCGGCGCCCGCGAATGTGAAGTTCGTGAGGTTGACGGCCGCCTCCAGTAGGCGGATACTCGGGGAGCAAGGACAAATGTCCCTACCGCCTGGGGCGCCCGGCTACCGCCGGACCCATGGCGGTACGAGGAGGGCCACCGATGCCGAAGATGCTTCGCACGCTTCTCGCCGCCACCAGCCTGGCGCTGGTCCTCGCCGCCTGTTCGGGCGAACCCATGGCGGGCGCCCCCGGCGCGCCGGGCGTCGAGCCGCTGGCGACCGAGGCCCAGGCGGGCCAGCCCATCCCCGACCGCTACATCGTCGTCTTCCGCGACGGCGTCGCCCACGGCCGGGCGCTCGCCGCCCGCATGGTCGCCAACGCCGGCGGCGAACTGCACTTCACCTACGAGCACGCCGTGAACGGCTTCGCGGCCACGCTGCCGGCGCAGGCGATCGCCGGCATCAGCCGCAACCCGAACGTCGCGTACGTCGAGCAGGACGCCGTGGTGACGGTCGCGCAGACCACGCAGACGAACGCGACATGGGGGCTGGACCGCATCGACCAACGCGCCCTGCCGTTGAGCGGGACCTACACCTACGGTCAAACCGGAAGCGGCGTGCGCGCGTACATCATCGACACGGGCATCCTTCTCTCACACACGGAGTTCACCAACCGACTGCTGCCAGGCTTCGACGCCATCGATGCCGGCGGCAACGCCAACGACTGCCAGGGCCACGGCACGCACGTCGCCGGCACCGTGGGTGGTACGACCTACGGCGTCGCCAAGCAGGTCTCGCTCGTGCCGGTCCGTGTCCTGGACTGCAGCGGCAGCGGCACGACGTCGGGGGTCATCGCCGGCGTCGACTGGGTGACGGCCAACCACGTCAAGCCTGCGGTCGCCAACATGAGCCTCGGCGGCGGCGCCTCGAGCACGCTCGACACGGCGGTGGCCAACTCCGTCAAGGCCGGCGTCGTGCAGGTCGTGGCGGCGGGCAACGGCAACCGCGGGGGCCGCGAGGACGACGCCTGCAAGTACTCGCCCGCCCGCGAGCCGCTGGCCCTCACGATCTCCGCGACCAGCAACACCGACACGAAGGCCTCGTGGGCCAACTACGGCACCTGCGTCGACCTCTTCGCCCCCGGCGTGGGCATCACCTCCGCCTGGTACACGAGCACGACGGCGACGAACACGATCAGCGGCACGTCGATGGCGGCGCCGCACGTCGCCGGCGCCGCCGCCCTGGTCCTCTCCGCTAACTCGGGCTTCACGCCGGCTCAGGTGGAGGCCGCCCTCGAGGGCGACGCGACGACCGGCGTCGTCAACTCGGCTGGCAGCGGCTCGCCGAACCTCCTGTTGTACACGGGTGACGGCTCCACGCCGCCCCCGCAGAACGCGGCGCCCACGGCCGAGTTCACCGTCTCCTGTACCGACCTGAGCTGCTCGTTCACGGACGCCAGCAGCGACACGGACGGCTCGATCAGGACCTGGAGCTGGGGCTTCGGCGACGGCGCGACCTCCACCGCCCAGAGCCCAAGCCACGACTACGCATCCGCCGGCACCTACACCGTGACGCTCACGGTCACGGACGACGCCGGCGCGACCGGCACCACCAGCCAGAACGTGAGTGTCGCGTCCGGCGGCGACGGCACGGCCGACGAAACGGCACCCACGATCGCCTCCTGGTCGACGACGAACACCTCGGCCGGCCCGTGGACGCGCTACGACGTCAGCTGGAGCGTCTCCGACGACATCGCGCTGGCCTCCGTCCTCGTCGAGGCGCTCGACGCTTCCGCCGCGGTGGTCGACGCCGTCGCCACGAGCGTCTCGGGGACGTCGGCGAGCGGCGTGACCTCGGTCCGCAACCGCGGCTCGATCGCGGCCATCCGCGTGACGGTGACCGACGCCGCGGGCAACGCCGTCAACGACGCCATGACCTTCTAGAGAAGCCCGATCGGGCGCAAGGCGCCACCGCGGGCGGCCGGACCTCACCGGCCGCCCGCGGTCCTCGTTTCGAGTGGGCCCGCCTCACCAGCGGTTCGCGGCGGTCGCCTCGCCGTCGCCCGCATCCCGTTGACGACCGCGCCCGTCCTCGGGAGCGGTAAGGTTGCGCGGTGCCCGCCGCCAGCGCCGCCCCCGCCCCCGACCCCGCCCTCCGCGCCCGCCACGCGCGCCGCATCACCGGCGCGCTGTTCCTCAGCCAGAGCCTGGGGTCGGCCGGCTCGATCGCGGCGGCGACGGTGGCCGCCATCGTGGGCGCCGAGCTCTCGGGCAACGTCGCCTGGGCCGGCGTGCCGGCGGCGGTGGCGCAGATCGGCGTGGCGCTCGGCGCCCTGCTGTGGAGCCGCGCCTCCGACCGCATCGGCCGCCGCAACGCGCTCTCCGCCGCGCTCGCCACCGGCGCCCTCGGCGCCACCCTGTCGCTCTTCGGCGTCGCCAGCGGCAACTTCGCGCTGGTGCTCCTCGGGCTGTTCGTGGGCGGCTCCGGCAACTCCGCGGTGCAGCTCGGCCGCTTCGTCGCCGCCGAGGTCAACCCCAAGGCGCGGCGCGCCCGGGCGCTGGCCACCGTCGTGCTGGGCGGCACCTTCGGCAGCGTCGTCGGGCCCCTGCTCGTCGGACCCACCAGCGGGCTGGTGACGTCGTGGGGCTGGAACGAGATCGCCGGGCCCTACCTCGCGACCGGCGTCGGCTACTTCCTCACGGCCATCCTGCTGTTCGCCTCGCTGCGGCCCGAGCCGCGCCTCATCGGCGAGGCGATCGCCCACGAGGAGCGCGGGCCCGTCGTGGCGGCACCGGCGCGCGACCTGCCGCAGCTGCTGCGCGACCCGTCGGTGCGCACGGCCATCGCCAGCGTCGTCACCGCGCACATGGTCATGGTCGGGCTCATGCAGATGACCTCGCTGCACATGCACGGCTTGGCGCACCCGCTGACGAGCATCGCGATCGTGTTCTCCAGCCACACCTTCGGGATGTTCGCGTTCTCGATGGTGTCCGGCTGGCTGGCGGACCGCTGGGGGCGGCGGCCGGTGCTCGGGCTCGGCGCGACGATCACGCTGCTCTCGTGCCTCATGGCGCCGCTCTCGCCCGAGCTCTTGCCGCTGTCGGCGGCGCTCTTCCTGCTCGGGCTCGGCTGGAACCTCTGCTACGTCGCCGGCTCGGCGCTGCTCTCCGACGCGCTGGCGCCCTCGGAGAAGGGCCGCATGCAGGGCTTCA
>JAABRV010000136.1 GCA_011390735.1 Trueperaceae bacterium
GCCGCCGCTGGCGCTGCGCATGGCGCTCGACGCCCTGCGCAACCACGTGGCCCAGGCGGGCTCGCTGCACGACGGCGCCGCCGGCGTCGGCTACGCCCTCTACGTGCTGGCGCGCGCCGGCGAGGCCGCCATCGGCGACCTGCGCTACTACGCCGACACGCTCGCCGACCGCTTCGACACCCCCCTGGCCGCGGCCCACCTGGGCGCCGCCCTCGCTGCCTACGGCGAGCGGGCTCGGGCGGACGCGATGTTCGCACGCGCGCGCGACCTGGCGCTCGCCGGCGCGGGACCGGAGGGCTGGCGCGACGACTACGGCACCGTGCTGCGCGACCGCGCCGGCGTGCTCGCGCTCGCCGTCGAGGCCGGCACCGGCGTGGTCGACCGAGCGCAGCTCGCGGGCCTGCTGGAGCGCCGCGCCCCGGTCCACCACCTCTCCACCCAGGAGGCCGCCTGGTCGCTGCGCGCCGCCGTCGCCATGGGCGCCGCCGGGCAGGGGCTCGTCGTCGACGGCGAGGCCGTGACCGGGGACGCCGTGCGCTTCTTCGACGGCACGCCCGCCACCGTCCGCAACGCCGGCGCCACCGACGTCACCGTCACCCTCACCGCCTTCGGCGTGCCGGAGGAGCCGCCCGCGGCGGGCGGCGTCGGCTACACGATCCACCGCAGCCACTACCTCATCGACGGCAGCGAGGCCGACCTGGGCGACCTGCGGGTGGGCGACCGGGTCGTCGTGCTGCTCGAGGTGCGCCCGGACCGCGGCGTCGCGGGCGGGCGGCTGCTCGTCGACGACGCGCTGCCGGCGGGCCTCGAGATCGACAACGCCAACCTCCTGCGCGCGGGGGACGTGCGTTCGCTCGACTGGCTCGCGACGGCCGTCGACCCGGCGATGACCGAGGCCCGCGCCGACCGCTTCCTGGCGGCCGTCGACTGGACCTCCGAGGTCTCGCTGCGGCTGGCGTACGTGGCGCGCGCCGTCTCGCCCGGGGACTTCCACTACGCGGCGCCGACGGTGGAGGACATGTACCGCCCGACGAACCGCGCGGTCGGCGAGACGGGCCGCGTCACGATCCGGCCGTGAGCGGGGGCGGGGGCTCCGCCACGGCGGGCGGGGTGGACGCGACCCGTCCGGTGGGCGGGAGCCGCGCGGGCCTCGTGGTCCGCCTCGGGCTCGCCGGGCTGCTCGCCGGGCTGGCGCTCTGGGTCGCCCTCGACCGCTGGGTGGCGGCCACCGACCTGCCGCCGCTGGCGCTCGAGACCTCGGTCGAGGTGCTCGCCAGCGACGGCCGGCTGCTGCGCGCCTTCACCGTCGCCGACGGCCGCTGGCGGCTGGCGGTGGAGCCCGCCGGCGTGGACCCCGGCTACCTGGCGATGCTCGTCGCCTACGAGGACCGCCGCTTCCACGCCCACCCCGGGGTGGACCCGCTCGCGATGGCGCGTGCCCTGTTCCAGGCCGTCGTCCACGGGCGACGGGTGTCGGGCGCCTCGACGCTGACGATGCAGGTGGCGCGCCTGTTGGAGGACGGCGCCACCGGCACCTGGGCCGGCAAGCTGCGCCAGGTGCGCGTGGCGCTGGCCCTCGAGCGGTCGCTGTCCAAGGACCAGATCCTCGCGCTCTACCTGCAGCGCGCGCCCATGGGCGGCAACCTCGAGGGCTTGCGCGCCGGCAGCCTGGCGTGGTTCGGCCGCGAGCCCGGGCGCCTGACGGAGGCGCAGGCGGCGCTGCTCGTCGCGCTGCCGCAGGCGCCCGCCCTGCGCAGCCCCGACCTCCACCCGGAGGAGGCGCGCGCCGCCCGCGACCGGGTGCTGGCGCGCGCCGCGGCCGTCGGCGCGATCGACGACGAGACCGCCCTCGCCGCCACGCGCGAGCCGCTGCCGGCGGCCCGGCGCCCCTTCCCCGCCCACGCACCGCACCTCGCCGACCGCCTGCGGGCGGCCGACCCCGACGCCCAGGTGCACCGCACCACGCTCGACCTCGACCTGCAGGCCGCGCTGGAGGCGCTGGCGGCCGACGCCCTGCGCGGCCTGCCGCCCCAGGCGACGGTGGCGCTGCAGGTGGCCGACGTCGACTCGGGGCGGCTCCTCGCCAGCGTCGGCTCCGCCGACTACACCAGCGAGGTGCGGCAGGGCTTCGTCGACATGACGCAGGCGCTGCGCTCGCCGGGCTCGACGCTGAAGCCACTCGTCTACGGCCTCGCCTTCTCCGATGGCCTGGCGCACCCGGAGACGCTGCTGGTCGACCGCCCCGCGGACTACGCCGGCTACGCCCCACAGAACTTCGACGGCACCTTCCGCGGGCCGGTCACGGCCCGCGAGGCGCTGCAGGCGTCGCTGAACCTGCCGGTCGTGGAGTTGACGCAGGCGCTCGGTCCCGCGCGGGTCGTGGCGGCGCTGAGGCAGGCGGGCGTCACGGCCGTGGTGCCCGGCGAGGTGCCCGGCCTGGCCGTCAGCCTCGGGGGCGTCGGGGTCAGCCTGGAAGGCCTGCTGCAGCTGTACGCGGCCATCGCGCGCGGCGGCGAGGCCGTCGGGCTGCGGGCCGTCGACGGTGGCGCCCCCGCGCCGACGGCCCGGATCATGACCCCCCAGGCCGCCTGGCACGTGGCCGACGTCCTGGCCGGCGCGCCACGCCCCGCGCCGTGGCCCGACGCGCCGGTGGCGTTCAAGACCGGCACCTCGTACGGGCACCGTGACGCCCTGGCGATCGGCTTCGACGGCGCGCACGCGGTGGCCGCGTGGGTGGGCCGCGCGGACGGCGCGCCCATGCCGGGCGCGTTCGGCGTGGCGCTCGCGGCGCCGCTGCTGCTCGACACGTTCGCGCGCCTGGGACCCCATCCGGTCGCGCTGCCACCGCCGCCCCCCGGCACGCTCGTCGCCATGAGCGCCGAGCTGCCCGCCCCGCTGCGGCAGTTCGGGACCCGCCTCGCGCAACCCGACGACGCGCCGAGGCTCACCTTCCCGCCCGACGGCGCGGCGCTCGCCCCGCTGGACGGCGGGATCCTCGCGCGCGTCGAGCGCGGCCGCGCGCCCTTCACCTGGCTCGCCGACGGCGCGCCGGTGCTCACCGCCAGCCGCGAGCGCGAGGCCCGCCTGGAGCTCGAGGGGCCCGGGTTCGTGACGCTGTCGGTGGTGGACGCCGAGGGGCGCTCGGCGCGGGTGCGGTTCGAGCTGCGGTAGGACCCACCACCGGGGGTCGCGACCCCTGGCGAGCGGGTGCGGCGAGGCCCGGCTCGAGGCGTCGGCGCTACATCGGCGCGACGACCTCCAGCCCCACGGCACGGGCGGCGAGGGCCTGCCGCTCGTCGTAGGTCACCACCGCGTCGGCGCCCCATCGCAGCGCCGCCGCAACGTGCAGCGCGTCGAGGCTCCTCAGCGCGGTGCCCGGTAGCAGGCCGGCCGTGCGGAAGACCTCGTCATCGGGCACCAGCAGGTCCAGGCGCTCGAGCACGAGGGTGACGTGCTCCTGCGGGATCGCGACGCGGACCGCCAGGCGACGCAGCTCCGTCTCGAGCAGGCGGCTGGAACCGAGGACGTCGCCGACCTCCACGGCGTGCTCGAGGAAGTCCACCAGGCCCTCGGACTCGATCTCTTCGACCAGGAGCTTGGCGGCGGCGGACGTATCCAGGTAGCAGCGCACCCGTCACTCCTCGCGCAGTGCATCGAGCGCCTGCCGCGTCGTCTCGGGCGAGCGCACGCGCGGAATCGCGGCGAACCCGCCCCGCTGCTTCGCCAGGACGACACGCGGGGCCAGCCCCGGCCGGGCGGGCGAGAGCACGGCCACGACCTCGCCGTGGTTCGTCACCTGGATCGTCTCGCCGGCCTGCACGCGGCGCAGCACGTCGCTGCTGTGGTTCCTGAGCTCGCGATGCGGGATCGTCTTCACGATGGCGCCTCCGTAGCAATCGTAGCACACGAGGTCTTCGCGCCGACACGCCGCCTCTCCCGGGCGCCAGCGAGGGCGAACCGGCGCCTCAGCGCAACCCGCGCAGGAACCCCAGCACCGTCTCCGCCGCCTGCCGCTGCTGCTCCTCGCGGTCGATCGTGGCCACCCCGTCGCCCGCCTGCGGACCGTAGTGCCCGAAGCCCGCGTGGTTGCCGCCCTCGATCTCGACGAGCTCACTGCCGGGCGGCAAGCGCACCATGGCGTCCGCGAAGCCCTCGGGCGGCGTCTGCCCGTTCTCGCTGCCGTAGGTCGACACGGCCCGGATCGGCAGCATGGACAGGTCGGTGGACGCGGCCGGGTACGACGCCAGGAAGACGATCCCGTCGACGCCGGCCGCGCCGCCCTTCACGAACTCGGCCGCCATCGCACCGCCGAGGGAGTGGCCGCCGATCGCCCAGGTGTCGACCTCCGGGAAGGCGGCGATCACGTCGGCCGCGCGCCCGATGCCGAACACGGCCAGGTCGAGCGGCATCGGCACGAGCACGGCGAGCACGCCGCCGTCGGCCAGACGCTGGAGCCATGGCGCGTAGGCCAGGGGGTCGACCAGCCCGCCCGGGTAGAACACGAACCCCGCCGCCGGCTCGCCGTCGGGCGCGAACACGGTCCAGCCACGCACCCGCTCGGCGGCCTCGGCGACGGCCACCGCCTCGGGGAACGCGGCGTAGCGAGCGACGCGCGTCCAGGCGTAGAAGCCGCCCACGAGCGCCACCACCACGACGGCCGCCACGACGGCCGCGGCCCGCAGGCGGCGGCTCATGCGGCGTCCCCGAGGCCGTGGCCGCCCAACGGGCGGGTCTCGAAGCGCTCGCCGAACCCGGCGATGAGCGGGCGCCCGCGCGCGATGGCGTCCCGTACCGAGGGGAGCGACAGCGACGCGCGGTGGGCATCCCCGTCGGTCCACACCTCGGTCACCCACAGGGCGTCCGGGTCGGCCGGGTCGAGGGCGACGACGTAGCTGAGGCAGCCCGGCATGCCGCCGACGCCGCCGATGAGGATGGCGGCCAACTCGTCGCGCGCGCCGGCCACCGCCAGGATCTTGCCGATCAGTCCGTACACGGTCCGTACCCCTCTCCGTCGCCGCACGGGGGGACGTGCGGTCCGATCACGAATCGTGTCATGCACCCCCCCCGCGGGCCGCGACGCCCGCCTTCTCGAACACGAACATCGTACCCACCCCGTCGACGTCACCGACCCCTCCGGGGTCGGCACGCTCGCCGGCCTTCCGGAAGCCGCACTTCTCGGTGTAGAAGCGGTGGTTGCTCGCGGCGAACGCGGGCGTCTCCAGGGTCCACGAGCGCGCCGGGATCGCGGCCTCGACGTGCGCGAACAGCGCCGCGCCGATGCCGCGACGTTGCACGTCCGGGTCCGTGAACAAGCCGCCCAGGACGTGGCGGCCGTCCTCGCGCGGGAACGCGATGATCGCCCCCACGGGCCGCCCCTCGAGAGCCGCCACGAACGCCCGCGCCCGCGGGTCGAAGCCGTGCTCGAGGAGGAACTCGCCGGTGTCGTAGCCGGGCGGGCCGCCCTTCGGGACGCCGAGGTGCCGCCGGGCGTCGTCGTCGAACGCCCGCGTCATCACGTCCGTCAGCGCGTCGACGTCGCCGGCCTGCAGGGGGACGATCCGCAGGGCGCCCGCCGCCGTTCGCTCGCCGGGGTCGGCCATCGGCTCAGCCTTCCGGCGGGATCAGCACGAAGTTCCCCACGTGCTTCTTCTCGCCGAACACACGCTGGGCCTCCGCGATGTCGGCGAGCGGGAAGGTGCCCGCGACCAGCGGTCGGATCTCGCCGCGCTCGATGTACCCGACGAGGTTGGGGAAGACCGGCTCGTCCCAGGCCGTCGCGCCGATGAGGCGGAGGTCCTTGAGGTAGAGGTCGCGCAGGTCCATCGTCACGAGCGGCCCCGCGATCGCGCCGGAGGTGGCGTAGCGCCCGCCGCGCGCCATGACCTTGAGCAGCTGCCCGAAGCCGTCGCCCGCGACGATGTCGATGACGACGTCGACGCTGGACTCGCCGAGCTCGCCGACGAGGTCGCGCCCGCGCGTGACGATGCGGTCGACACCGAGCGCCCGCACGGCCCCGATCTTGGCCTGCCCGACGACGGCCGTGACGTGGGCTCCCCGTCGCTTCGCCAGCTGGACGGCCGCCGAGCCGACGCCGCCCGAGGCGCCGGTCACCAGCACGCGGTCGGCGGCGCCGACGCCGGCGAGGTGCACCAGGTTCTCCGCGGTCCCGTACGAGCAGGGGATGGTGGCGAGCTCGACGTCGCTCCAGCCGCAGTCGACCTCGAAGGCCTCGCCGGCGGGGACGCGCACGTACTGCGCGAAGGCGCCGTCGAAGTCGGAGCCGAGCCACACGTTGTCCAGCGAGTCGAACCCGCGCTCGCGCATGCAGGCGCGCACGAGCACCCGCGCGCCGATGGCGGGGCGCCCCACGCCATCGGCCCGCGCGACCACCTCGCCGCAGCAATCGGTCCCCTGGATGAACGGGAAGGGCGTCCGCCGGTCCCAGCCGCCGTCATCCACCTCCGACACGGACGT
>JAABRV010000013.1 GCA_011390735.1 Trueperaceae bacterium
TTCCTCATCCTGTTCACGGTGATCCCCGTCGGCCTGTGGGTCTCCGCGGTCGCCGCCGGCGTCAAGGTCAGCCTCCTCAGCCTCGTCGCCATGCGGCTCCGGCGCGTGCCGCCGCACCGCATCATCCTGCCGCTGATCAAGGCCGACAAGGCCGGCATCGACGTGGGCCAGGACCAACTCGAGGCGCACTTCCTGGCCGGCGGCAACGTCGACCGCGTGGTCGACGCCCTCATCGCCGCCGACAAGGCGCGCATCGCCCTCCCCTTCGACCGCGCGGCGGCCATCGACCTCGCCGGCCGCGACGTGCTCGACGCGGTGAAGGTGTCGGTCAACCCGCGCGTCATCCAGACGCCGAACGTCTCGGCGGTCGCCAAGGACGGCATCGAGTTGATCAGCACGGCTCGCGTCACGGTCCGCGCGAACCTCGAGCGGCTCGTCGGCGGCGCCGGCGAGGAGACGATCATCGCGCGCGTCGGCGAGGGCATCGTGTCGTCGATCGGCTCGACGGACACCCACAAGAAGGTGCTCGAGAACCCCGACGTCATCTCGAAGACGGTGCTCTCGAAGGGCCTCGACGCCGGCACGGCGTTCGAGATCCTGTCGATCGACATCGCCGACGTCAACGTCGGGCGCAACATCGGCGCCGAGCTGCAGACCGACCAGGCCGAGGCCGACAAGCGCGTCGCGCAGGCGAAGGCCGAGGAGCGGCGGGCGATGGCCGTCGCGGCGGAGCAGGAGAACCGCGCCCACGTCGAGGCGATGCGCGCCAAGGTCGTCGAGGCGGAGGCCCAGGTGCCGCTGGCGATCGCGGAGGCCTTCAAGGCCGGCAACCTCGGCGTGATGGACTACTACAACCTGCGCAACATCGAGTCGGACACCGACATGCGCGCGAACATCGCCCGCTCGACCGAGGGCGACGAGCGCAAGAAGTGAGGGAAGCTTGAGCTTCGGCGACCTGCTGGTCCTGCTGCTGTTCGTGGTCTTCGTGATCCTCCCCTCGATCACGAGGTCCCAGCAACAGCGGCGCGGCGGCGCTCCCGGCACGCCCGGCAGACCGCCGGCGCGTCCGCGCACGGGGACCTCGACGGGGCTGCCCTCGGCGGGCGGCGATCCTCCGTCGAGCCGGGGTGCGACCCAGCCCACCGCCGCGGAGCGCGACACGGCCGCGTTCCCGCCGATCGACGACGACGACCTCGCCCGCCGCCTCGCCGAGGCCCGCGCACGCGTGCAGCGCGCGATGCAGCAGCGTGGTGCACCCGCCGTGCCGGTCGCCCCCCCGGACGACCCCCGGGCGCGGGCGGGGGCGCCGCTCGTCAGCGGCGCACCGCGGACGATCAGCGGGGCGCCGGTCGGTTCCGGCTTCGACCCGCGGGTACGCACCCGCGGACCGCTCGTCAGCGGCGGTGCCCGCACCCTGAGCGGCGCGCCGGTCGGCTCCATGGGCGCACCGCGCGATCGCATGCCGACGCCCTTCCTCGGACGTGAGGGCCGTCGCACGACGACGCCGGAGGACGGCCCTGCGCCCCGCGACCTGCGGGCGAACGCCCCGCAGCTGGAGGTCGAGCGGCTCGCCGGCTCGGTGGAGCGGCGTACCGTCGAGGGCGCCGGCGCGCTGCGCCTCGACGGCGACGCCGTGCGCTCTGGCATCGTGTGGCATCAGGTACTCGGCGCGCCACGCGCGCGCCGCCGTGTCGGAGGCGGCCCATTCCCGGAACGGTGACCCTCAAGCTGCGCAACCCTGCGGAGGCGTTGGCCCTCTTCGGCCAGAACGATGCCCACCTGCGCGTCCTCCGCCGCCGTCTCGGCGCCCGGGTGGTGGCCCGTGGCGACGAGTTGCGCCTGTCGGGCGACGACGCGCAGGTGGCCGAGGCCGAACGGACCTTCCGTTCGCTGCTCGCCACGATTCGCGCGGGCGGTCAGATCAGCGTGACCGAGCTGGAGCACGGAGAACTCGAGCGCTGGACGCCCGAGGTCGGGTCGGCGGCGCCGGCCGCGCCCGATGCGGTCGGGGCACCCGCGCTCCCCGGCCGCGCGCGGCCCAAGACGGCCGGCCAGCGGCGCTACGTCGAGGCGATCCACCGGCACCCGATCACGTTCGGGATCGGACCGGCAGGCACGGGCAAGACGTACCTGGCGGTCGCCATGGCGGTCCAGGCGCTGGCGACGAAACGCGTGAAGCGCCTGGTCCTCACCCGTCCTGCCGTCGAGGCCGGCGAGCGCCTCGGCTTCCTGCCCGGCGACCTGCAGGCCAAGATCGATCCCTACCTGCGGCCGCTCTACGACGCGCTGTACGACATGCTGGCGCCGGATCGCGTCGACCAGCTGCTGGAGCAGGGCGCGATCGAGGTGGCGCCGCTGGCCTTCATGCGCGGGCGCACCCTCAACGATGCGTTCATCATCCTCGACGAGGCGCAGAACACCACCGGCGAACAGATGAAGATGTTCCTCACCCGCATGGGGTTCAACAGCAGCGTCGTCGTGACGGGGGACCGCACGCAGGTGGACCTGCCCGGCAACGTCCCCTCCGGCCTGCGCGTGGCCGAGCGGATCCTCCGGGGGATCGAGGGCATCGCCTTCGTGCACTTCGACGAGGGTGACGTCGTTCGGCACCCCCTGGTGGCGAGCATCATCCGAGCGTATGAGCAGCAGAGCTGAGCGCCCGCGCAAGCGGGTGCCGTGGCGACTGGCCGGTGTCGGTTTCGTCCTGGTCCTGGCCCTGGTGCTGTTCTCGGTCTACGACGCACCCACGAGGCGGACGCTGGTCGTGGGCGAACCGAGCCCTCAGACGTTCGTCGCCCCGGTCGACCTGCAGGTGATCGATCGGCTCGCGACCGAGGCGCGTCGTCAGGCCGCCAGGCTCCAGGTGCCCGAGCTCACCAGCCCCGACCCCGAGCTGCGGGCGGCCGTGCTGGACGCGCTCGATGCGAGCGAACTGCCGGCGGCCTCGGTCGCCCTGGTCGAGGCACGCTATGCCGACCCGCGCGGCGTTCGAGGGGAAGAGGTCGAGGACCTCGTCCGGCAGGCGGCGGCCGCGGCCCCCATCGAGGATCGCGAGGCGGTCGTCGCCGTCCTACGCGAGCGGCTGATCGCCACCGCCGTGCCGGACGCTTCGCTGACCGAGGCCGCGCGCGCCGCGACCGCCAGCGCCGTGCCGGTCGTGTGGCGCTCGCTGGCCGCGGGACAGACCGTGCTGCGCGAGGGCGAGACCGTCACCACGGACGCCCTCACGACCCTCGAGGCCGCCGGCCTCTACAACCCCGGCAGCGAGGCACGCGGCCGCTCGGCCCTCATCGGCCTCGGGGCGCTGCTGCTCGCGCTGATCGCCTCGGCGCCGCTGCCCTTCGTCGTGACGCGCCTCTCCCCCACCTACCGGCCGGAGCAGATCGCCGCCCTGGTGGCCCTGACGCTCGCGGTCCTCGTCCTGCAGCGCTTCGCCCTCGAGCTCTCCCCCAGCTTCGTGCTGGTCATGCTCGTGCCACTCCTGGTCGCCGTCCTGGTCTCGCAGGAGGTGGCGCTGCTGTGGGCGGGCTGGATGGCGGTCGTCACGGCGGTCCTCTTGCCGTCGACGCCGATGGTCACGCTCCTGGCGACCCTCGTCGGCGCGGTGGTGGCCGTCCGCAGCGTGCGCAACGTCCAGGCGCGGCCGGCGGTCGTCGCGGCCGGCGCCATGGGCGGCGCCGCCGGCGGGGTGGCCCTGGTCGCCTGGGTCCTGGTCGGGGGCGGTCTCTCCCCCTGGGCCACCGCCGTCGCCTTCGCGGCGTTCGTCGCGGGCGGCGTCCTGGCAGGCGTGCTGGCCCTGGGCCTGCTGCCGATCTTCGAGGTCGGCGTCGGCTTCCTCACGGGGTTCCGGCTTCTCGAGCTGTCGTCGCCTAGCCACCCCTTGCTGCAGCGCCTGCTGGTGGAGGCCCCCGGGAGCTACCAACACTCGCTCATCATCTCCAACCTCGTGGAGCCCGCGGTCGCCGCCGTAGGCGGCGACGCGTTGCTCGCGCGCGTGGGCGCGCTGTACCACGACGTCGGCAAGATGCGTCGCCCCCAGTTCTTCGTCGAGAACCAGTTCGGCGGCGACAACCCGCACGACCGCATCAGCCCGCACCTGTCGTACCTGATCATCACGAGCCACGTCCGCGACGGCCTGGAGCTGCTGCGCACCTACCGCATGCCGCGCGAACTCGAGCGGTTCGTCCTGGAACACCACGGCACGACCGTCCTGGCTTACTTCTACAAGCGTGCCCTCGAGGACACCTCGTCGATCAGCGAGCTCAACTTCCGGTACCCGGGTCCGCGGCCGCGGAGCAAGGAGACCGCCGTCCTCATGCTCGCCGACGCGGTCGAGTCCGCGGCGAGGACCCTCGGCGACCCGACGCAGGGCAGCATCCGGGCCCTGATCGACCGGCTGTTCGAGCAGCGGTTGCAGGACGATCAGCTCTCCCAGAGCCAGCTCAACCTGCACGACCTGGAGGTCATCGCGGCCACCTTCGAGCGGATGCTCACGGCCATCCTTCACCGGCGCATCGCCTACCCCGACGCCGACGAGATTCGAGGTCTGAAGCGTGCTGATCGACATCCTGGACGAGACAGGCCACTTCCGGCGGCGTGATCGGCTCGCGCAGGTGCTGCGGCGGGTGGCGGCCGTCGCCCCCCTGCCGCGGCCGCGAGGCGGCGTGGAGCCCGAGATGACGGTCGTGCTCGTCGACGACGCCGCCATCGCCGCGCGCAACCGCGCGGACCGTGGCGTGGACGGGCCCACGGACGTCCTGGCGTACCCGCTGCACGAGCCCGACGACGCGGGATTTCCCCGCGTCACCCACTTGGGCGACGTCGTCGTCAGCCTCGACACCGCGGGGCGGCAGGCCCGCTCGCGCGGTCGGCCCGCGTGGCACGAGGTCGCCGTCCTTGCCAGCCACGGCCTGCTGCACCTGCTCGGATTCGACCACCGCTCCGCCGCCGAGTGGGCGCCGTTCGAGGCCGTGCAGGCCCTGGCCGAGGCCGAGGCCGCGGCGGTCGACCGCTCCCGGGCCGCCTACCGCAGCCTGAGGGCGTCCACGTGACGGGCCTGCGGGGATTCGCGACGTCCGTCGCGGCCGCGTCCGCCGGCGTGCGGCTCGCCTGGCGCGGCCAGCCACACTTCCGCTTCGAGGTCCTGGCGGGGATCGCCGCGGTCGCCCTCGCCGTGTGGCTGGGCACCGGGCTCCTGGCCGTGCTCGTCGCCAGCGCCCTCGTGCTCGTCGCCGAGATGGTCAACACCGCGGTGGAGGCCACCGTCGACCTGGCGTCGCCGACGCGGCGACCCCTGGCGGCCGCCGCCAAGGACGCCGCCGCCGGCGCGGTGCTGGTCGCCGCCGGGTTCGCGGTGCTCATCGGCCTCGTGGCCCTGGGGCCGGCGCTGTGGGCGCGCGCCACCGGAGCCGCGGTCCCGTGAACGATAGCGTGCTGGAGCCCATTTCGCTGGCTGCCGTGCCCGCGGACCTGCTCGCCGCCGCGCGCGCGGCCTGGGGCCACGCCTATGCGCCCTACTCCGGTTTCTCCGTCGGCGCCGCCCTGCGCGACGGCGACGGCCGGGTCCACGCAGGCGCCAACGTCGAGAACGCCTCGTACGGGCTCGGTCGCTGCGCCGAGCAGTCCGCCGTCCAGGCGATGGCGACCGCCGGCGGTCGGCGGCTCATGGAGATCGTGGTCGTGACGGCGGCCGACCCGCCCGCGAGCCCGTGCGGCGCCTGCCGGCAGGTGCTCAGCGAGTTCGGCCCCGACGCGACGGTGTACCTGGTCAACGACCGCGGGGCGTGGCGGACGAGCGTCGCCAGGTTGCTGCCCGACGGCTTCCGGCTGCGCGGCTGAGCCCGCCGCCGCGGCGCGCAGGGCCCCGAGCTTCTCACGCGGTCGCGGTAGACTCCCCCGATGCGACCCCACCTGCGACACACCTTCTCGGCGTTGTTCGCCGGGCTCCTGCTGACGCTGACGGGCGCCGCGGCGGCCCAGGCCGACACGCAGCGAATCGTCCTCCTGCCGTTCGATGCCGAGGCGTCGATCGAGGCATTCGCGTTGGCCTTCCCCACCGCCCTGCAGCGGGCCATGAACGAGGTCGACGGCGTCTACGTGCCGGCCATCGGCGACGCCGCGGTCGTCGCTCAGCGCGTGGCCGACGCGGAGGGTGACGTCCTGGCGGAGGTCCTCCGCGTGTTCGCCGCCGACGCGGTCGTGCTCGGCCGCATCCGCGGCAGCGACGCGCTGACGATCGAGCTCGTCGTCGTCACGCCAGCCGGCGACGAGCGCAACGCGACGGTGAGCGGGCGCCTCGGCGACCTGGCCGCGCTGTGGCGCAGCGCCGCGGACGGCGTGCTCGACCTTCTCGGCCTCGCCCCCAGCCTGGCCGATCTGGCCGATCTGCGGCGCGTCCTGGCGGACGTGCCGTCGCTACCGAGCCTCGGCCCGGTCGGCAGCTCCGCCGCCCGCGTCCCCGGCATCCGTCTCGATCAACTCGAGGCGGCCGCGGCGCTCGACCCCGAATCCGCCTGGGTGGCCGGCGAGCTGGCCCGTGTCGCCGCCCTCGCCGGCCAGGGCGAGCGCGCGCTGAGCGAGGCCGAGCGCGCCGTCGAGCTCGGCGACCACGCCGACGCGTACGCCCTGCTCGGCATGGTGCGCCTGTCCCGCAACGACCCCGCCGCCGGCGACGCGTTCGCGGCGGCCCTGGAGGCCAACCCGTCCCACGGCGTGGCGCTTGCCGGTCTGGCGCGCTCCGGGGTCGGACCCGAACGGGCGGCCGAACTGCTGGAGGCGGCGATCGCCGCGGCCCCGCGCCAGGTGGATGCCCATCTGGCGCTCGCCGAGCTGCAGACGACGCCCGCGCGCGTCATCCAGGTGCTGCGGCGCGCCAGCGCGTCGCTGCCCGACTCCGTGGCCGTGCAGTTGGCGCTGGTCGACGCGGCGCTCGATGCGGGCGACGCGCGCGGCGCGATCGAACTGCTGCGTGCGGCCGTGAACGATCCCGTCGGCCGCCGGCCGGCGATCTACCTCCTGGCCGCGCGGCTGCCGACCGACGTGGCCGGCGAGGCGCTCGCCCTGGCCCGCGAGGGCCGGGCCGTCTTCCCGGACGATCCCGACCTGCGTCGGCTCGAGATCGACCTGCTGCGGACCGCCGGCGACGCCGCCGGCGCCGCCGCCGCCCTGGCGGCCTGGGTCGAGACGGGCTCGGCGCCCGTGACCGAGGTCGTGGCGCACGCCGAGGCGCTGGCCTCGCAGGACCGCTTCGACGAGGCCCAGACGTGGCTGGCGACCGTCGCCGACGCGGACGACGACGCGGACCTGCGCAGCGCCCGGATCGAGCTCGCCGCCGGTCGGGCCCGGGCGGCGCTGACGACGCTGGAACCGAGCGTGGCCGGAGGCGAGGCCGACGCGCTGCGTCGAACCCTGTACGCGATCGCCCTGGGACGGATCGGACGCGTCGACGAGGCGACCACCCTGCTCCAGGAGGTCGTGCGCGCTGCGGCCGAGCCCGACGCGGACGTTCGCACGCGCGAGGCGGGCGCGCTGGCCCAGCGGGCCCTGAACGTGCTCGCCGACCAGCGACAGGTCTCTGGCGCGGACGCGGTCGCCCTGTCGCCGGAGGCGTCGACCGCCTTCGAGCAGGGCCTCTTCGCCCTGGAGAACGGTGACCTGGTCACGGCGCGGGACGCCTTCGTGCGCGCGCGCGGCTTCGACGACGCCGGCCTCCTCGCCTTCTACGAGGGCTACGCTCGGCAGGTGCTCGGCGATCCACGCGGCGCCATCGGCGCGTACCAGGCCGCGCGCGACGACCTCGGTGACAACGACGTGTTGCTCAACAACCTCGGTTACGCCCAGCTCCAGGTGGGGCGCCTCGACCTCGCGCTCGACACCCTCCGCCTGGCGCTCGCCGCCAACCCCGACAACGCCCGCGCCCACCTCAACCTGGGTCTGACCTTCTACGGACTCTCCCGCTACACCGATGCGGCCGACGCCTTCGATGCCGCGCTCGCCCTCGACCCGTCCCTGGCCGACCTCGCTGCGTCCGTCATCGACGACGCCCGACGCCGGGCCGGTCGCTGAGGGGGACGCGGGCATGGATGTGACGAACGTCAGGCCGGAAGTCCGGGACGTGCCGGCGTACCGCTTCGAGGCCCGACCCGCGCTCGTCAAGCTCGACCAGAACGAGAACCCGGACGATCTCCCGGCGACGCTGCGGGAGGCGGCGCTGGCGCGCGTGGCGGCGGCCGCGTGGCACCGCTACCCGGCCCTCCACCCGGACGGGCTCGCCGCCCGCCTGGCCACGCGCCACGACTGGCCGGCCGACGGCGTCGTCGTCGCCGGCGGCTCGAACGTGCTGATCCAGGCGCTGGTGGTCCTCTCGGGCCTCGGTCGGCGCACGGTCGCCCTGAGCCCGTCGTTCCCGCTGTACGCGCAGCAGGCCCGCCTGCTCGGGTCGGCGCTGCAGGAGGTGCCGCTCGGACCCGAGCATGCCTTCCCCGTGGCGGCCGTGATCGAGGCGGTGGGCAGCGGCTCGGGCGTCGCCTTCCTGCCCGCGCCGCTGGCGCCGACCGGCAACGCCGTCGACCCGCGCGACCTCCAGCGCGTCGCCGAGGCGGCGGGCCCCGGCTGGACGATCGTCATCGACGAGGCATACGCCGAGTTCGCGGGTTCCGACCACACGGCCCTGGCGCGGAGCTTCCCGCGCGTGGTGCTGCTGCGCACGCTCTCCAAGGCCTTCGGCCTGGCGGGCGCACGCCTCGGCTACGCCGTCGCTCACCCGGAACTGGCCGTGGAGCTGCGCAAGGTGGTGCTGCCGTTCTCGGTGTCGGCACTGCAGCTCGCGGTCGGCGAGGCGGTCCTCGACGCGCCCGAGTGGATCGACGAGCGCGTGCGCGCCACGGTCGCGGAGCGTGAGCGGCTGTCCGCCGGGTTGCGCGAGCGAGGCGTGCGCCACGTCCCCAGCGTGACGAACTTCCTGCTGCTGAGCGTGGTCGACGCCGCCGCGACCCATCTCGGGCTGCTGCGGCACGGTGTCCTCGTGCGCCGCCAGGACCACCTTCCCGGACTGGCCGGTGCGCTGCGCGTCACCGTCGGCCGTCCGGACGAGAACGACGCCTTCCTGCGGGCGTGGGACGCGCTGACGCGGGTGAACGGGGAGCCGCATGCCTGAACGTCGATCCGAGATCCATCGCGTGACGCGCGAGACCGACGTGCGCGTGATCCTCGACCTGGACGGCGGCGGGCGCGGCGCGCCCGCGACCGGCCACGGCTTCCTCGACCACCTCCTCGAGCAGCTCGTCCGCCACGGCCGGCTCGGCCTGGAGGTCGTCGCCGAGGGCGACCTGCACATCGACGTCCACCACCTCGCCGAGGACGTGGGCATCACGCTCGGCCAGGCCTGGCGCAACGCGCTGGGTGACGCGCTGGGGATCGAGCGCTACGCGGACGCGTTCGTCCCCATGGACGAGACGCTGGCGCACGTGGTGGTCGACCTGTCGGGCCGCCCCTTCCTGGCGTTCGACCCCGCGGCGGTGCCGGGCGACGTCGGCGGCTTCACGACCTACCACCTGCGCGAGTTCCTGCGCGGCTTCGCGAACCATGCGCGCGCCACCATCCACGTTCGGTGGCTCGCGACCGGCGACCCCCACCACGGTTGCGAGGCCGTGATGAAGGCGTTCGCCAGGGCGCTGCACGCGGCGACCCGTGTGACCGGCGACGCCCTGCCGTCGACCAAAGGGACGCTGTGAGGCGATGCGCGTCGCGCTGATCGACTACGGCGCGGGCAACTTGCACAGCGTCGCGAAGGCGTTGACCGCCGCCGGCGTCCCCGCCTTCCGGACCCGCGACCCCGACGCGGCGGCGGAGGCCGACGCCCTGGTGCTGCCCGGGCAGGGACACTTCGGTCAGGTGATGACCGCGTTCGCGTCCAGCGGCTTCGAGGGCGTCGTCCGCCGCCACCTGGCCGAGGGCAAGCCCTTCCTGGGCATCTGCGTCGGCCTGCAGCTGCTGATGGAGGGCTCCGACGAGGCGCCGGGGGTGGCGGGCCTCGGCATCCTGCGCGGTCGCGTGGTCCGCTTCCCCGCCGCGGACGTCAGCGTGCCGCACATGGGCTGGAACGCCCTGCGGCCGTGGGGCGACTCGCCCCTCCTGACGGGCATCGCGGACGGCGACCACGCCTATTTCGCGCACTCGTACCTGGTGGCCTTCGACGAGGCCGATCCCGCCGCGTCCGGCGTGCGCGGCGGGGCCTGGACCGACCACGGTCCGACACGCTTCCTCAGCGCCCTCTCCCACGGCTCGGTGCACGCGACCCAGTTCCACCCCGAGAAGAGCCAGCGGGTCGGGCTCCGGCTGCTGGCGAACTTCGCCGCGCTGGTCAAGCGCGAGGCGGGCAGCGAGGCGGCCGCGACGTGAACCGCGCATGGGCGGCGCTGCTCGTGGCCTGCTGCCTCGCTGGTGCCGGCGTCGCCGCGGCCCAGGCGGCCTGGACCGTGCAGACGGTGGCCCTGCGCGACCTCCGCGAGGCGAACGCCGAGGTGGCCCGCCTGAACGACCTGGGGCTCGCCGCGTACACGGAGTTCACGATGCTCGACGGCCTCCAGTACGTGCGCGTCCGGGTCGGCTGCTTCGACCGCGAGACCGCGGAGCGGTGGGCGGGGCTGCTGCGGGCGGGCGTGACCTCGGAGGCGGTCGCCATGCCGCTGGAGGCACCGCCGCCCGGCGGCGTCCCTTGCGTGGCGGTCGACGTCGGCTTCCGCAAGCCGGCCGCCTGGGCGCTCGTCTCCCGGCCCGACGAGCAGCCCACCTTCCGCGTCGAGGTCGCCGGTCACGCCGCCTACCTCCGCTACGACGGCACGGGGTGGCGCCTGTGGCAGGCCGTCACGCCGCCGCCGGAGCCCATGGCGCCGGCGCCCGTGGTCGCGGTCGTGCGGCAGGCGAGGCTCGCCGGCGAGGACGTCGTGCGCCACGCCCTGTGGGGCGCGCTCTGCCCCGGCCGGCTGGTGGCGTCCGTCGGGGACGTCGGCATCGTCGATCAGGGTGACGCGATCGTCGCCTGCGGGCTCGTGGCGGCCCCGTGAGACGCGTCCCGCCCATGCCCTCCGGCGCCCGCGCATGGGGGTCCTGGCGCTACTGGCTCGTCCCGGGCATGGGGGTCAAGCGGCACGTCACCTGGGCCGTCCTCGGCGCGTCGGTCGCCATCGTCGGCACGATCGGCTTCACGCTGTGGCTGCTCGGCGATCAACGCAACGCCTTCGCCGCGCCGATCGAGGCGTTGCTCGCCGGCACGGCCTGGGCGCGTACTGGCGGCTGGCTGGCGGGCGGCCTCGTCGCCCTCGGCGTCGGGCTCACCGTGGCCGCGATCGGCCGCCTCAACCGCTCGCTGCTCTCCAACTGGCTCGACCGACCCCAGGAGGCGGCCCAGCTCCTGCACCGCCGGCTGACGCTCGCCCGTGGCCCCAGGATCGTGGCCGTCGGTGGGGGGACCGGGCTGAGCCTCCTGCTCCGTGGCCTGCGCGATCACACGTCGAACCTGACGGCCGTCGTGGCCGTGTCCGACGACGGCGGCTCGTCGGGCCGGCTGCGGACCGCGTTCGGGATGCCCGCGCCCGGCGACCTGAGCGACTGCCTCGCCGCCCTCTCGGTGGACGAGGCCTCGCTGGGGCGCCTGCTGCAGTACCGCTTCACGCGCGGGGACGAGCTCGAGGGCCACACCTTCGGCAACCTGTTGATCACGACCCTCAGCGAGGTGGAGGGTGACTTCGGCGATGCCCTACGGGCGATGCAACGCCTCCTCGACCTCAACGGGGCCGTCTGGCCGGCGACCGCGCAGGCGGTGACCCTGCGGGTGGAGAAGGTCGACGGCAGCGTCGTCGAGGGCGAGAGCGTCCTGGCCGCGCACCCGGGTCCGGCGGCGCGCGTCACGCTGAGCCCGGACGCGCCCGAGGCCCTGCCCGAGGTCCTCGCGGCGCTGGCGGACGCCGACCTGGTCGTCCTGGGGCCGGGCAGCCTGTTCACCAGCACCTTGCCGCCGATCGTGGTGCCCGCGGTCGCCGCCGCGCTGCGGGCGTCGCCCGCGACGCTCGTCCAGGTGATCAACATCATGACGGAGGCCGGCGAGACCGACGGCCTGGACGCCTGGGGCCACGTCGAGGCGATCGCGCGGCACGTCGGGCGGCGCCCCGACCTGGTGGTCGCCAACGCGACGCCGCTCGATGCCGGACGCATCGCCGCGTACCGCGCCGAGGGCGCCGAGGTCGTCGCGGTCGATGCGGACCGCTTCCGTGCCGCCGGCATGGAGTTCGTCGCCTGGCCGCTCCTCGGTCCTGGGCCGCACGCGCAGCACGACGCGCCGGCGTTGGCCCGGGGCCTCGTGACCTGGTGGGCGGAGCGGGCCCGGGGGCGTCGGTGACGCGGTCGGCTTCGGTCGGCGCGGCGCGCGGGCGGCGGCCCTGGGTCGTGCTCCTCGCGGTCCTGTGGCTCGCTCTCGCCGCGGCCCAGGTGGGCGGCGAGCCGACCGAGGTCGGGCCGCCGCCCGGGCTGCTGGCGCCGACGTCGCCGGTCTACGCCGACGCGGCCTGGTACGACCTGGTGGCGGTCCGTTGGGTCGAGCCCGACGCCGGCCGGGTGTGGCTGGAGGTCGAGCTGGCCGCCGTCGACGCCGCCGGCACGGGTCCGCTCGGACTGCGCCAGCCGATCGTCGAGGTCTACGTCGACGACGGCGGTGGCGGCGCGGCGACGCTGCTTCCCGGCTCCGGCCTGCGGATGCCCGACGGGGACGGTTGGCGCCACGCGGTGCGGATCACCGGCGACGGCGTGTGGTGGTGGGAGGCGGCGGTCGATGGTCGTGGGCTGCTGCCGCCGAGGTCGCTGCCCGCCGTCGTCGACGGCCGCGTGGTGCGCATCGCCTGGCCGACGGCGGCGCCCACCGACGCCCGGGTCTACGCCATCAGCGGCATCTACGATCCCTTCTCCCAGGACGGCTGGCGTCGCTTCGCGCGCGCGCCCTCGCCCTGGGCGTTCGCGAGCGAGGACGGCGGTCCGCCGGTGATCGACGTCCTGCCCGGCGACGCGGGCGTGTGGCAGCGGGTGCGCGACGGTCGGGCGCTGGTGCGCGGCGCCGACGCGTCCGGAGCGGGTCGCGGCGCGACGTCCTGGTCTTGGTGGGCGCTGATGGCGGCGGGCCTCGCGCTCGCCTCCGGCGGCCTCTGGTGGCGCACCCGACCGGCCTCCGAGGTGGAGCCCGCGGCTCCGGACGCCGCCGGCCGCACCGCCGCGCCGTCAGGCGACGACGACGCCCTGATCGGCGACGCGGACCTGGACGAAACGGACGACGACGAGACGGGCGATGACGGCGCGAAGACGACCCCGGCGGAGGCGACGGCGTCCGCGCCGGAGGCGCCGCCTGCGGACGATCAGCCGGTGGCGACGCCGGCCGCGACTGGATCGGACGCCGGCGATGCCGGGGCCGCCGCGGACGGCGACGCCGACGGCAGCGCGACGCGCAGGACGGACGCCCCGAGCGACGACAGCCGCTCCGCGAAGCGCTCGTAACCCCGATCGATCGACTCGACCCCGAGGACGCGGGTGGTCCCCTCCGCCGCCAGGCCGGCGACGGCCAAGGCACCGCCGGCGCGCAGGTCGGCCGCGTGGACCTCGGCGCCCAGCAACGGACCGCCGCGCACGACCAGCGTCCGCTCGGTGAGCTCCATGCGGGCGCCCATGCGCTGCAGCTCGGCGACGTGCGTGAAGCGGTCCGGGTACACGCGGTCGCGCACGACCGAGACGCCGGGAACCGTCGCCAGGAACGCGCCGAACGGCGCCTGCAGGTCGGTGGGGATGCCCGGGTATTCGACCGCGGTCACGTCCACCGCGCCGAGCTCGCCGGTCGCGTCGACGCGCCACGCGTCGCGGGCCACGTCGACGATCCGGACGCCGGCCTCGGTCAGCTTCTCGCGCACGGCGACGAGGTGGTCCGGGCGGATGCCGCGCAGGGTGACGTCGCCCCGGGTGGCCGCGGCGGCGAGCATGAAGGTGCCGGCCTCGATCCGATCGGGGATCGGGCGGAAGCGTGTGCCACCCAGGCGATCGACCCCATGCACCCGGATGAACGGGGTCCCGGCGCCCTCGATGCGCGCCCCCATGGCGTTGAGCAGCTCGGCGAGGTCGGCGATCTCCGGCTCGAGCGCGGCGTTCTCGATCTCGGCCACGCCACCGCCCAGCGCCGTCGCCAACAGGACGTTCTGCGTGCCGCCGACGGTGGGCGCCTCGAACACGACGCGACCGCTCAGCGGGCCGCGGCGCCGGGCGACGAAGTCGCCGTTGTCGTCCGAGACCTCGACCCCGAGCGCCGCGAAGGCCTTGATGTGGCGGTCGACCGGCCTCGGGCCGAAGGCGCAGCCACCGGGCATCGAGATGCGCGCCTCGCCGGCCCGGGCGAGCAGCGCGCCCATGACGACGAAGCTGGCGCGCATCTTGCTCACCAGGCGGTACGGCGCGCTGGTGTCGCGGACGTCCGCGGCGTGGAGGTGCACGTCGGGGCCGTCCCAGGCGACCCGCACGCCGGTGTGTTCGAGGATCTCGAGCCCGACCAGCACGTCGGAGAGCTTGGGGACCCCCTCGATGACGACCGGCTCGTCGGTGAGCAGGCTGGCGAGGATCAGGTAGAGCGCGGAGTTCTTGGCCGCATGGACCTGGACGTCGCCGGCCAGGGGCCCGGCGCCCACGATCTCCAACGCGCTGCGCATCGTCATCCCTGCGCCTCCTCCCGGCGCCGTCGCCCTGTCGGGACAATCCTGGGCACCATGTGTAAGTTGAGTGTAGCCCGCATCATCAGTCAGGTCAACCGGATACGGCTACTACCGATGATGCTATGCTGTGCATGGAACCCGGTCCCCGGCGGACCGCGAACGACCTGGAGGTCGACGTGCCGAAGCGGGAGAAGAGCAAGCGTCTGCAGGTGGTGATCAGCGAGGAACAGGACTCGCTGCTGACCAAGACCGCGTACCACCTCTCGAACCCCGAGCGACTGGTGTCCAAGTCGGAGGTCGTGCGGCTCGGCATCGCGATGCTCAACCGTGCGGTGGAGGACGGCCAGCTCGACCCGGAGTTGCTCCAGGCCCTCGACGACCACTGACCCGTGTTCCGCCCGGGTGACGTCATCGACGGCCGCTACGACGTGCTCGGTCCGCTCGGGCAGGGCGGGATGGGGCACGTGTTCCGCGCGCAGGACCGTCGGCTGGAGCGCATCGTCGCCCTCAAGGTGCTCCGACCCCACCTGACCGAGACCGACGCCGACCGCTTCCGACGCGAGATCCGCGCGCTGAGCCGGCTCAACCACCCCGCGATCGTGTCGATCTACGACCTGGGCGAGGGCGAACACGTCTACTTCGCCATGGAACTGGTCGAGGGGGGGCCGTTCACCGAGCTCGGTCCGGTGGCGGACGACGTCGAGCCCTTCCTGGCCCTGCTCGACGGCGCGATCCTGGTGGCGGAGGCGCTGGCCTACGTGCACCGGCTCGGGATGGTGCACCGTGACCTCACGCCGCGCAACATCCTCCTCGGCGAGGGCGGACGCCCGAAGGTCATGGACTTCGGCCTCGTGCAGCTCACCGAGACGTCGCGACAGCTGACGCGCACCGGGTCCACCCTGGGGACACCGCAGTACATGGCGCCCGAGCAGGCGACCGGCGACGCCACGGGCGCGGCCACCGACCTGTACGCCTTCGGCGCCGTCCTCTACCGGACCGTGACGGGCCAGGCGCCGTTCGACGCCGAGAACGACCAGGCGATCATGTACCAGCACGTCTACCACACGCCGAGGCCCGCCTCGGAGGTGCACCCGGGTGTGCCGAGCGGCCTCTCGGACCTGCTCGAGCGCATGCTCGCCAAGCGGCCCGAGGACCGGCCCGCCTCCGCCGCCGCGGTCGCCGACGCGCTGCGGGCGCTGCGCGAAGACGGGCTGACGCGCGCGACGCACCGCCCGCACGGCGGCGCGGGACGCCGCGGGGGCTACCCGACCGCGGTGGCCAACCCGGGGCGGCTGACGCCGCGGTGGCAGGTCCGCCTGACCGAGGGCCCACAGTGGCCCGCCGGCATGGCGGCGGCCGACGGCTTCCTGCTCGTCGGCCAGCGCAGCGACGCCCTCGCGGTCATCCGGCCCGCGGACGGCGAGGTCCAGGCCACCCTCGACCTCGACGACGAGGTGACCTCTCCCCCGCTCGTGCACGGCGACCGGGTCTGGGTCACCACCCGGGACGGTTCGCTCGCGGCGATCGCGTGGCCGAGCGGTGCCCGCGCCTGGACGGCCCGCGACGTCGAGGCCGTCGGCCTGACGGCGCTGGCCCACGACGTCCTGGTCGCCCGGCGCGACGGCTCGCTGGAGCGCTGGGGACCCACGCCCGGGGCGGTGCGCTGGCGCGCCGAGCTGACCGCACCGGCGACGACGCCGCCGACGGTGCTCGGCACGCTCGCGTTCGTCGGCAGCGAGGACGGGTGGCTGCACGCGCTCGATCTCGCGGATGGGCGGGCACGCTTCAAGGTCGACGTGGGTCCCATGGTCGCCCCCACCGTCGCGGTCGATCGCCTGCTGCTCGTGCCCACGCGGGCCGGCGAACTGCACGCGTTCGACGTCCTGCGCCACGAGGTGGCCTGGACGTACGACCTCGAGGGCGAGTGCTGGGGGGCGCCCGCGGTCGGCGGCCGCCACGTGTTCGTCGCCTCCTGGGGCGACCAGCTGCATGCGCTGGCGCTGCGCACCGGCGACGACGTCTGGTCGCGCCCGCTGGCGCATCCGGTGACGGCGTCGCCCGTGCTCGCCGGCGGCACCCTGTACGTCGTCACCGAGGGCGGCGAGCTGCTGGCCTTCGAGGCCCGCAGCGGGCGCGAGCTCGGGCGCCACCGCGTGGCGCCCTCGGCGGTTCAGGCCAGCGCGCTGCCGCTCGGCGACGCCGTGATCGTCGCCGCCCTCGACGGCACCCTCACCTGCCTGGGGTGACTTGCGGGGCCGCCGCCCCCCGCAGCGCCGCGTCGGCCTGCAGCATGGCCGCCTGGCGCACGTCCACCGGCACCGCCGGGTCCGGCTCCGGGCCCACCCGCACGAACCCGGCCCGCGCCGGCCCGCCGGCGGCCAGGATCTCGGCCGCGTGGCGCGAGCCCGTGACGGCGACGTGGCGCCGGAGCAGCCGCTCGATCCAGTCGGCGTCCTCGGCGTCGAGATCGCCGACGACCACGCTGCCCCGGTTGATCCGACGCGGCAGCGACCCCTCGGGGTCGAGCACGAACGCCACCCCGCCGGACATGCCCGCGCCGAAGTTGCGGCCGACCCGCCCGATGACGACGATCACGCCCCCGGTCATGTACTCGGCGCCGTGGTCGCCACAGCCCTCCACCACCGCGACCGCGCCCGAGTTGCGCACGGCGAAGCGCTCGCCGGCCTGGCCGGCGGCGAACAGCGCGCCGCCGGTCGCGCCGTACAGCGCCGTGTTGCCGAGGATGACGCCGCGCTCGCTGGCGAGCCGGTCGCCCGCCGGCGGCCGCAGCACCAGTTCGCCGCCGCTCATGCCCTTGCCGACGTAGTCCTGCGCCTCGCCCACGAGCGTCAGCTCCATCCCGGCGACCGTGAAGGCGCCGAAGCTCTGGCCGGCGGCGCCGCGCAGGCGCAGTCGGATGGAGCCCGGGGGGAGCCCCGCGTCGCCGTAGCGCCGCGCGATCTCGCCCGCGATCCGCGCCCCGAGCGAGCGGTCGCGGTTCGAGACGGCGTAACCGCGCGCCACCGCCTCGGCGCGCGCCAGCGCCGGCGCCGCGTCGCGCAGCAGCTGCTCGTCGAGCGGCTCGTCGCCGGGCCGATCGTTGCGCACGTCGATGGCGGGCGCCCGCAGCGCGGGTTCGGCGACGCTCGCGTCCGCCTGCGGACGGCGCAACAGCTCACCCAGGTCGAGGCGCGCCACCTTCGGGGTCGCGACGTCGCGGGCGCGCAGCAGGTCGACGCGGCCGACGAGTTCGTCGAGGGACCGCGCGCCGAGCTCCGCCAGGAGCATGCGCACCTGCTGGGCGACGTAGAGCATGAAGCGCACGACGTGCTCGGGCTCGCCGGGGTACTTCGCGCGCAGGTCGGGGCGCTGGGTCGCGACCCCCACGGGGCAGGTGTTGAGGTGGCACTGGCGGATCATGGCGCAGCCCGCGGCCACCAGCGCCGCGGTGCCGAAGCCGAAGGCGTCCGCCCCCAGGAGGGCGGCGACGACGACGTCGCGACCGGTCTTCAGCCCGCCGTCCACGCGCAGCGTGACGCGCCCGCGCAGGCCGTTGGCGACCAGCACCCGCTGCGTCTCCGCCAGGCCGAGCTCCCAGGGCAGGCCCACGTGCTTGATCGAGGCGAGCGGCGACGCGCCGGTGCCGCCGTCGTTGCCGGACACCTGGACGTTGTCCGCGTAGCCCTTCGCCACGCCGGCCGCGATCGTCCCGACGCCGGTGGTCGACACCAGCTTGACGCCGACGCGGGCGCGCGGGTTGACCCGCTTGAGGTCGTAGATCAGCTGCGACAGGTCCTCGATGGAGTAGATGTCGTGGTGCGGCGGCGGGGAGATCAGCGTGACCCCCGGCACGCTGCGGCGGATGCGCGCGATCTCCGCATCCACCTTGTGCCCCGGGATCTGTCCGCCCTCGCCGGGCTTGGAGCCCTGCGCCATCTTGATCTCGATCTCGCTGGCGGACGCCAGGTAGGCCGCCGTCACGCCGAAGCGGCCGGACGCCACCTGCTTGATCGAGCTGTTCGCTAGGTCGCCGGCGCGCGGGTACCAACCGCCGTGACCCAGCTCGGGCATGTCGCGCTCGTAGGGCGCGTAACGCGCCTCGTCCTCGCCGCCCTCGCCCGAGTTGCTCTTGGCGCCGAGCCGGTTCATGGCCACGGCGAGGGTCTCGTGCACCTCGCGCGAGACGGCGCCGTGGCTCATCGCCTGGGTCGAGAAGCGGCGGACGATGGCGTCGACGGGCTCGACGTCGTCCAGGGGCACCGTCGGACCGAGCGCGACGGGCTCGAGCAGGTCCCGCAGGGTCGTGGGTGGGCGCTCGTCGACCTGGCGCGCGTACTCGGCGTAGGCGTCGGCGTCCCCGCTGCGGACGGCCTTGTGCAGCGACTTGAAGACCAGGGGATGCAGCGCGTGGTACTCGCCGGCCTTGCGGAAGCGGTAGATGCCTCGGTCGCGCAGCACCGGGTCCTCGCCGAAGGCCTCGGCGTGACAGCGGAGGGCGTCGGTGGCGAACGCCTGGAGGCCGGCGCCGCCGACGCGCCAGGGCGTCCCGCTGAAGTAGCGATCGACCACGTCGCCGGCGACCCCGATCATCTCGAAGATCTGCGCCCCGCGGTAGCTCGAGACCGCCGAGATGCCCATCTTCGACATCGTCTTGAGGAGCCCCTTCTCGATGGCCGTCAGGTAGCGATCGGCCGCGCCCGCGGCGGCCGCCCCGTCGCCGTCCGCCGCCGCCAGCTCGCGGGCGCTCGCCAGCGCCAGGTAGGGGTGCACCAGCGCCG
This sequence comes from Trueperaceae bacterium, assembly GCA_011390735.1. GTDB lineage: Bacteria > Deinococcota > Deinococci > Deinococcales > Trueperaceae > JAABTL01. Next base: position 19,511 of record JAABRV010000013.1, read on the forward strand.
CCCCGAAGCCGATGAGACAGGCCACGTGGTGGTCCTCGCGCGCCTCGCCCGTGTCCGCGACGAGCGCGGTCCGCGTGCGCCGACCCACGCGCAACAGCCGCTGGTGGACGGCCGAGACGGCGAGCAGCATGGGGATGGGGGCGTGCGCCTCGTCGGCGCCGCGGTCGGAGACCACCAGGATCCCGTGCCCCTCCTCGACGGCGGTCACGGCGTCGTCGCACAGGGCCTCGAGCGCCGCCTCCATCCCCTCGGGACCCTCCTCGACCCGCCACCGCGCCGACAGCACCGACGGCCGGAACGGGGCCTCGCCGAGGAGCCACGCGTACTGGGCCTCGTCGATCACCGGGCTGTCGAAGCGGACCACCGCCGACGACGTCGCCGCCTCGTCCAGCAGCGGCCCACGGGGCCCGAGGACGGTGTGCAGCGACATGACGCTGCGCTCGCGCAGCGGATCGATCGGCGGGTTGGTCACCTGCGCGAAGCGCTGCTTGACGTAGCGGTAGAGCGGTTGCGGCTGGGTGGACAGGACGGCCAGCGGGGTGTCGTCGCCCATCGAGCCGACCGGGACGTCGGCGCCGGTCGCCATGGGCCCGATGATGCGATCCACGTCCTCGCTGCCGTAGCCGAACAGCTTCTGCGCCCGGACGAGCGCCTCGCCGCGCCACGCGTCCGCCGGCGGCGGCGTCTCATGGGCGCGGGAGAACGCCGCGGCCGTCCCCGCGTCCGCCGCGCGTGGCGGCGCGGCCGTCAGGTGCCGGTCGACCCAAGCGCGGTAGGGCGCCTGCCGCGCCAGCCGGCGCTTGACGTCGGCGTTGCGCAACAGCTCGCCGCGTTCGACGTCCACCGCCAGCACGGTGCCCGGCCCGAGGCGGCCGCGCTCGGCCACCGTGTGGTCGGCGAGCGGCACCATGCCGGCCTCCGAACCGACGACCACCAGGCCGTCGTCGGTGATCAGGTAGCGCTGCGGGCGCAGCCCGTTGCGATCCAGCGAGGCGACCGCGAAGCGCCCGTCCGAGACGGCCAGGGCGGCCGGCCCGTCCCAGGGCTCCATCAGGGTGGCGTGGTACTCGTAGAACCCGCGCAGCTCGGCGTCCATCGCGTCGTCGTGCTCGAACGCCTCGGGGACCAGCATGGCCAACGCGTGGAGCGGATCGCGCCCCGCGAGCGTGAGCAGCTCGAACGCGTTGTCGAGGGCGGCCGAGTCCGAGCCGCCGGGCTCGATGACCGGCAGCAGGTCGCCGATCGCGTCGCCGAACACGCGGCTCTCCAGCACGGGCTCCCGTGAGCGCATGAAGTTGACGTTCCCCTGCAGCGTGTTGATCTCGCCGTTGTGCCCCAGGAAGCGGAACGGCTGCGCCAGCGACCAGCGCGGCATCGTGTTCGTCGAGTAGCGCTCGTGGAAGATGGCGATCGCCGTCGCGTAGTCCGGATCCGCCAGGTCGCGGTAGAACGTCGCGAGGGCGTCGCCGACCATCAGCCCCTTGTAGACGATCGTGCGGCTCGAGAAGGACGGCACGTAGGCACGTCCCAGACCGCTGGCGCGCAGGCGCCGCTCGATGCGCTTGCGGGTCAGGTACAGCAGGCGCTCGTACCCGAGGTCGTCGAGCCCCGCGGGCCGGGCGACGAGGACCTGACGCATGATCGGTCGCCGCGCCCGCGCCTGCTCGCCGAGGGCGCCGTCGTCGATCGGCGGGTCGCGCCAGGCGAGCTCGGTGAGCGCGCTGGCGGCGATCTCGGCGTCGATGATGCCGTAGATCTCGTCGACCGGCGCGTCGTTGGCGACGAAGAAGGAGCCGACGCCGAGATCGCGATCGTCGCCGAAGGTGACGCCCTGCGCGGCGAGCTCTCGCCGGAAGAGCGCGTGCGGGATCTGCGTGAGGACGCCGGCGCCGTCGCCGGTGCGCCCGTCGGCCGACACGGCCCCCCGGTGCGCCAGGTTGCGCAGGGCCGCGAGCGCGTGGTCGAGCACCTGGCGACGTGGGCCACCCTCGAGGGCGGCGATGAAGCCGACGCCGCACGCGTCGCGCTCCGCGGGCCAGGCCGATCGACGGATGTCGGAGAACTCGGGCATGCGGTCCTTTCGCGGGCGGGACCACACGTTCGGTCCCCCACGGCAGCGTGGTGGGATGGCTCGGGGGGCGGGAGCCCCGCAACGCGGGGGTCTCCGCAGCGCGGGGGCGCCCGCGACGGTAACCTCATGCGCCGGGAAGCGGGAGGCCCCGGCCGTGGCGCGAAGTGTAGCAACCCCCACGCGGGGGTGTCAACGCGAGAATGGGACCGTAGGCCGCTCCAGGACGCAACCATTGCGCGAACGACCGTGCCCGGGGCACGTTCCCTAAGCCCGGGCGACCCCCGGGCAACGACCCGAAGGCGAGGAAGCATGCATCGGCTTCGAAGGCGATGCAGCCGCGTGCCGGACGCGTCGCGCGCCTACGCGCCCGCCAACACGTCCCCTGCCGCGGAGGCCGACACCCCGTCGGCCAGCAGCTTCGATTCGATGGCGTCGAGCAGGGCCTCGTACGACGCGTCGATGATGTTGCTGTGCGCGCCGACCGTCCCCCACGACGTGCGCCCGTCGGTCGTTTCGACGTGCACCCGCACGACGCTCGCCGTGCCGGTGGACGGGCCGTGCAGCACGCGCACCTTGTAGTCGACCAGGCGCAGCTCGGCGAGCGTCGGGTAGAAGGGCAGCAGGGCCTTCCGCAGCGCCCGGTCGAGGGCGTTGACCGGGCCGTCGCCACCGGCCGCGGTGTGCGCCGCCTCGCCGCCGACGGCGAGGCGAACGGACGCCTCGCAGCGCGGCGCCTCGTCGCCGACGCGCTTGTCGATGAACACGGAGTACCCGTGGAGGTCGAAGAACGACCGGTGCTCGCCGCGCATGCGGCGGGCCAGCAGCCGGAAGGACGCCTCAGCGCCCTCGAACGCGTAGCCCAGGTGCTCGAGCTCCTTCATGCGGGCGACGAGCTGGCCCGCCGCGTCGCCGGCGGCCCGTTCGCTGCCGGCGGCGACGCCGACGGCGACCACGTTCGCGCGGCCGGAGAGGTCGGAGAGGAGCACCCGCCGCTGGTTGCCCACCGCCTCGGGCGGGACGTGCTCGTAGGTGTCGGGCCGCCGGTTGACCGCGGAGACGTGGATGCCGCCCTTGTGCGCGAAGGCCGCGTCGCCGACGTACGGTCGTCGGACGTTCGGCTCCAGGTTGGCGCGATCGTCGACGTAGCGCGACAGGGCGAGCAGGTCGCCGAGCGGCTGCGGCTGGTCGGCGCCGAGCTTGAGCACGAGGTTCGCGAGCACGGTGACCAGGTCGACGTTGCCGCAGCGCTCGCCGTAGCCGTTGACCGTGCCCTGCACCTGTCGGGCGCCCGCCAGCACGCTGGCCAGGGCGTTGGCGACCGCGAGTCCCGCGTCGTCGTGCGGGTGGATGCCCAGCCGCACGTGGCGGCCGCCGGCCACGGTGGCCAGCGTCCGCGCGGCGGCGCGCGTCCCCTCCGCGACGACGTCGGGGAGCGAACCGCCGTTCGTGTCGCACAGGACGATGGTGGCCGCGCCCGCGGTGACCGCGGCCTCCAGCGTCGCCAGCGCGTACCCCGGATCGGCGCGCCAGCCGTCGAAGTAGTGCTCCGCGTCGTACACGACCTCGCGCCCCGCCGCGCGGGCGAAGGCGACCGAATCGGCGATCATGGCGAGGTTCTCGTCGAGGGTGGCGCCGAGCGCCTCGCGCACGTGCAGTGGCCAGGACTTGCCGAACAGCGTGACGACGGGGGTGGCGGCGGCCAGCAGCGCGGCGAGGTTGGCGTCGCCCTCCGGCGCCACGCCCTTGCGCCGCGTCGACCCGAAGGCCGTCAGCCGGGCGCGGGCGAGGGGCACGTCGCGCATGCGCGCGAAGAAGTCGACGTCCTTCGGGTTCGAGCCGGGCCAGCCGCCCTCGATGAGGTCCATGCCGAAGGCGTCGAGACGCAGGGCCAACGCGACCTTGTCGTCGCTGGTGAAGCTCACGCCCTCGCCCTGGGTCCCATCGCGCAGGGTGGTGTCGTAGATCTCCACCCGCTCGCCCGCCAGGGGCCCGCCGCTCTCGGTCACGGGGTGGCGACGGGGTTCCGCTCGCGGCCCACGCCGGCCGCGAGCTTGTTGAGCACGTCGACGTAGGCGCGGGCCGAGGCCTCGACCACGTCGGTCGACAGCCCGCGGCCGTGCACCGTGCGACCGTCGCTGACCATGCGCACCGACACCTCGCCGAGGGCGTCCTTGCCGCTGCCGACGCTGCGGATCTCGTAGCTCTCGAGCACCAGCGGCACCTGGGCGATCCGCTCCAGCGCGTGGTAGACGGCATCGACGGGACCGTCGCCGGTCGCGGCCTCCTCCATCGTCCCGGCGTCGCTGACGAGGCGCACCGTGGCGACGGGCGTCATGCCGGTGCCCGACTGGAACTGGACGGCCTCGAGGACGTAGGTCTCGGCGACCCGGGCGGTCTCGCTGTCGACCAGGGCACGGATGTCGTCGCTGGTGACGTTGCGCTTGCGGTCGCACAGGTCCTTGAACTGGCGGAAGAGGGTGTTGACGGTGTCGTCGTCGAGCCCCTCGTAGCCGAGGTCGCCGAGCGTCTTGCGGAACGCCCGCCGACCCGAGTGCTTGCCCATGACCAGCACGCCCGCGTCGCGGCCGACGGTCTCGGCCGACATGATCTCGTAGGTCTCGAGCGCCTTGATGACGCCGTCCTGGTGGATGCCGGACTCGTGCGCGAAGGCGTTGTCGCCGACGACGGCCTTGTTCGGCGAGACCGACACGCCGGTGAACATGCTGACCATCCGCGACGCGCGGTAGAGCTCGCGGGTGTCGATCCGCGTCTGGTGACCCCAGAAGTCCTTGCGCGTCTCGAGCGCCATGACGACCTCCTCGAGCGAGGCGTTGCCCGCGCGCTCCCCGATGCCGTTGAGGGTGCACTCGATCTGCGTCGCGCCGGCGCCGACGGCGGCGAGGGAGTTGGCGACCGCCAGGCCGAGGTCGTCGTGGCAATGCGTGGAGAAGTGCAGCCCCTCGGTGCTCGGCAGGGCCGCGATCAGGGCGCGGATCAGGCCGCCGTACTCGTCGGGCATGCCGTAGCCGACGGTGTCGGGCACGTTGAGGGTGGTCGCGCCGGCCTCGATGGCGGCCCCGTAGAGGCGGACCAGGAAGTCGAACTCACTGCGGGTGCAGTCCTGGGCCGAGAACTGGACGTCGTCGGTGAACTCGCGCGCGTAGCGCACGCTGTCGATCGTGGCGGCGACGACCTCGTCCTCGGTCTTGCGCAGCATGTGCTCGAGGTGGATCTTCGAGCCCGAGGTGAAGACGTGGATGCGCCCGGCCTCGGCAGGCTCGATCGCCTGACCGGCCCGCTCGATGTCGGGCCTGGCCGTGCGCGCGAGGGCGCAGACGATCGGGCCACGCACCTCGCGGGCGATGCGCTGGACCGCCTCGAAGTCGCCGGCGCTGGTGATCGGGAAGCCGGCCTCGATGACGTCGACGTTGAGCCGCGCCAGCTGCCTGGCGATCTCGATCTTCTGGGCCGTGTTGAGGGCGACGCCGGGCGTCTGCTCGCCGTCGCGCAGGGTCGTGTCGAAGATGCGGATGTGGGACATGCGGGGTGCCTCCGGGGAGGACCGGTCGGAACCGGGGCGGGGTCGGGTGTGGGGCGCGTCGTGCCGGGCCGACCGGGTCAGCCCGGCCGGCCTAGCCGACGCCCCGCCCCGCCGCCGACGGCGCTCACTTGCCCTTGCCCGCGATGAACGGCATCATCTTGCGCAGGCGCGCGCCGACCTCGGCGACCTGCGACGCGGCGGTCGCGGCGCGCTGCGCCTTGAGGCGCGGCTGGCCGACCTGGTTCTCGAGCAGGAAGTCGCGGGCGAACACGCCCTGCTGGATGTCGCGCAGCACGCCGCGCATCGCGGCCCGGGTCTCGTCGGTGACCATCTTCGGCCCGGTGACGTAGTCGCCGTACTCCGCGGTGTTGGAGACGGAGTAGCGCATGCGCTCGAAGCCGCCCTCGTAGATCAGGTCGACGATGAGCTTCATCTCGTGCACGCACTCGAAGTAGGCGATCTCGGGCTGGTAGCCGGCCTCGACGAGCGTCTCGAAGCCCGCCTGCATGAGCGCGGTCACCCCGCCGCAGAGCACGGCCTGCTCGCCGAAGAGGTCGGTCTCGGTCTCCTCCTGGAAGCTCGTGAGGAGCACGCCGCCGCGGGTGCCGCCGATCGCCTTGGCGTAGGCCAACCCGCGCTGCATCGCCGTGCCGGTGGCGTCCTGGTGAACGGCCAGCAGGCAGGGCACGCCGCCACCCTCCGCGAACGTGCGCCGCACCAGGTGCCCGGGGCCCTTGGGCGCGACCATGAACACGTCGACCCCCTCGGGCGCGACCACCTGGTGGAAGTGCACGTTGAAGCCGTGGGCGAAGAGCAGGGCGTTGCCGGGCTGCAGGTGCGGGGCGATCCGCTCGCGGTACACGGCGCCCTGCACCTCGTCCGGCAGCAGGACCATCACCAGGTCGCCGGCCGCGGCGGCCTCGTCGACCTCGAGCACGCGCAGGCCGGCGGCCTCGGCCTCGGCCCAGGAGGCCGAGCCGCGCCGCAGGCCCACGACGACCTGCATGCCGCTGTCCTTGGCGTTCAGGGCGTGGGCGTGACCCTGCGAGCCGTAGCCGATCACGGCGATGGTCTGGCCGTCGAGGTGGGCGAGGTTGGCGTCGTCGTCGTAGTAGATGGTGGCCATGGGGCTCTCTCCTAGGCGCGCGTCAAGCGGCGCGGGCGCGACCCGCCGAGCGTTCGTCGGCGGCGGCGTGGCGGGGGGCGGTCCGGGGGAGCGCCACC
>JAABRV010000137.1 GCA_011390735.1 Trueperaceae bacterium
GCCCGCGGCCGTGGAGCCGTCGGCACAGATCGTCGTGTGCATCCCGTGCTGCGGCGAGCCGTACTTCATCCCTTGACTGCCGGCCCCCGTGGCTGGCACCACCTCCGTCGCGCGCGGTGGTTTCACCGCGCGCGATGACACCTGGTGGGCAAGCGGTGTCCGGGTCACGTTCGCGGGCGCCGATGCTTAAGATCGAGGTACGTGGGCAGGGAACTGCAACTCCTGGGGCCGCCTCGGGCTCGCGTGCGAGATGATGCGTGGCAACCGCTCGCGGCGACACGACCGAACGCGCTGCTGGCGTTCGTCGGCCACCGCGGTGGGCCGGTGCGGCGCGAGGAGCTGGCGGCCCTGCTGTGGCCCGAGATCGAAGACGCGCGGGCGTTCGCGAACCTGCGTCAGACCCTGCGGACGTTCGCGTTGGGTGAGCTGGCGCCACTGCTGGAGCGCGATCGCCGGTCCGTGTGGACGGCCGCGAGGACGGACGTCTCGGGGTTCCTGCAGGCCTGCGCCGACGGCCGTTTGGCGGATGCGTGCGGCGGTTACGGCGGCCCCTTCTTGCACCGTTTCGAGGTAGCGGATGCGCCGGAGTTCGGCGCCTGGCTCGACGGCGAGCGCGCCCATCTGCACGAGTTGTGGCGTGACGCGGCCCTACGGCACGCGGACGACGCCATCGCCACCGGTCACTGGGACGAGGCCTTGCGCTTGGCCGACCGCCTCCTCCAGGCCGATCCGATCGACACTTCGGCGTTGCGCGCCGCCTGGCGGGCGGCGGCCGGCGGTGGGGATGCGCACGGCGTGCGCCGTCGCGCCGAGACGTTCGCGGCACGCTGGCGGGCCGAGCTGGACGAGGACGTCGATGCCGACCTCATGCGTGACGGAGAAGTGTGGTGGCAGGAGGCGCGCAAGCGGGCCGACGCCCCGTTGCCGGAGGATGCCTCGGCGTCGCGTGGCCCGCGGTCGCCCCCTGAAGCGGCCGCAGCGGGGACCGAGCGTCAGGAGCGGGACCCCGCGCGCCAACTCGGCCGGCCGCGTTACGCCATCCGACCGATCGGTCGCGACGCCGCGATCGCCGACGTGGCAGCGCGAGTGGCGCACGATCCCGGGGTCGCGCTGCTGCTCCTGGGGCCCGGCGGCATCGGGAAATCCGTGCTGGCAGAGGCGGTGGCGGGTGCCGTGGTGCGGGACTTCGCCGACGGTGTCGCCGTGGCGCGGCTCGAGACGCTTCCCGACTGGCCGGCGTCGCTACGGGCGATCGCGAACGCCGTTGGCGCGGCGATCGTGGACGGACCCCCGGTGGACGCGCAGATCGCGGACGCCCTGGGCCGGCGTCACGTGTTGCTGTTGCTCGACGGCATCGAGCCTCACGTGGACGAACCGGGCCTGGCGGCGTTCCTCGACCTCATCCTGGCCCGCTGCCCGCGGACACACCTGCTACTCACATCGCGCGAGCGGTTGCGGCACTCGCGCGTTTCGGTCATCGCCGTCGCGCCACTGGCCAGGCGCGCGCGGTTCGGGCGAAGCCCGGCTGCCCAGCTGTTCCTGCGCGCGGTGGCTCGTCTCGCGGGGCGCGATGCAGCCCGGGCAGCGGCCGCGGTCGCCGAGCGGATCGCCTCACAGGCGGGCGGCGTTCCCTTGGCGCTCGAACTGGCGGCGTCGTGGGCCGACGTCCTTCCGCCGGACCAGCTCGAGCGTGAACTCGAAGGGGGCTGGGATCTCCTACGCACCGACGACGTCGACCGATCGTCGCGCCGCCGCGACATGCGCGCCATCTTCGAAGAGGTGTGGCTGCGGCTCGAGCCTCGGGACCGTCAGGCGTGGGCGCGGCTGGCGTCTCTGCCGGGTACCGTCGATCGGTCGGTGGCCGCGTCAGTGGTGGGAACGGGCTGGCGCGGCCTGGGTCGGCTCCGTGATCGCGGCGTGGTGCGCTGGGATGGCGACCGCGCCGTACTCCACGACCTGCTCGCCCGCTACGGCGCGGAGCGGGCTCGCGAGACGGGTTGGGCGGACGGGGCCTGGGACGCCGCACTCGCCGCGGTGCGGCAACGCTGGCCGCTGGCGGCTGGCGATCCCCGGCCGCTGCAGCATCCCGACGACCTCGAACTGGCGGTCGGCGCGTGGTGGCGGGCGGTCGCGGTGGTGGACGCCGAGGCGTTGGCGCACCTGTCGATCGCGCTCTTCAGGGCGATGGAGCACGCCGGGCGTGGGCGTGAAGTCGGTGATCTCGCGCGTGCGGCATGGGTGGCGCTCGAGGCGTTGCCGGGCCCGGGCGGACCGAGCCGCCGCCAGCCGTTGGCCGCCGCCCGCCGGCGCGCCCTGGCGCGGGTGCTGCCGTTCGCCGGGCGCACGGCGGCTGAGCGGCGGCGGGCGCTGCTGCACGCGATGGCGGCCGCTCGGGCCGTCGACGATCCGCTCGCCCTGGCGGTTGCCGCCGGTGGGCTGCTCTTTCTCGAACCGGGCGACCGTGCCGAGGAACGGTTCGCCTGCGCCCGCGCGGCCCACGAGCGCGCCGGCGACCAGGTCGGGCTGCGGCAACTGCTGACCGAGCGGGGCGGGGACCTGGCGCTGCGCGGTCGCTTTCGCGAGGCAGACCGCCTGCTCACGACGGCGCTGGCCTTGACGCGCGAGCTGGGCGACCGCCTGGCCGAGGCGGAGGTTCACGACGCGCGCTCCACGACCGCCTTGCTGCGTGGCGACCTGGCGCAGGTACGCACGCATTTGGATGCCGCATGGTCGGGCTTCGCGACCGAGGGGGCGGCCTTCCGTTCGGCCCTGTCGCTGGCGAGCGAGACATGGTTGGCGATGCTTGCCGGCGGCCGCGAGGACGCCGAACGCAGGCTCGCGACGTTCGAGCAGCGCCTCGCGCCCTACGGCGGCGCGCCGGTCGCCAGCGCGGTGCTGCGCGCGAGCATCGGTTTCCACTTCGGGGACGATGAGGCCTTCGTCGCCGCGGCGCGCCGCGCGCTCGAACTGGTCGGCGCCCCGCAGCGCGTTGGCGTCGTCGCGGCCCTCATGTACGCGATGTTGGCGGAACGTCACGTGGCCGCCCGTGCCTGGGACGAGGCGGTCGCCGCGTTGTCGGAGGCGGCCCGCATGGCGCGGGTGCTGGACGCGCCGCGATTCCTCGCGCACACCGCGCTCGTGGCGGCGATCCTGGCCGAAGCCAGCGGCGAGCCGGCGCTCGCCGGGAACCTGCTCGGGTTCGCCGCGGGGCACCCGGCGCTCGAGTACGAGCGGCTGACCAGCGCGCGGGCGTTGGCCGCGCGGTTGGTGTTGCCGTGGCCGCCGCCCGCGGTCGACGTTTCCGAGGCCACGGCGTGGGGTTGGCTGGCGCAGGCGCTGGCGGCCGCGCGCAGGGTCGATGCCGACGGCGCGAGCTGATGATGGCGTACCGTGCTCGGCGAGCGCGCCCTTCGACTCGCCTTCTGCGGACGGCACGACGAGGCGGGCCCGCTCCTGCGAGAGACGCAGGAAGTCTTCCGTGCGCTCGGGGATCCCTTGAGGTTGGCGAAGACGCACCAGACCCTGGCCGTGGCCCCGCTGCTGCGGGGCGACCTCGATGCCGCGCGGCGACCCTCCTCAGGCTCGGCGAGCTGGGGCCAGGCCGGGAGGCGCTGGCCGAGGGCGTGCGCGTGGCGCGGGCGCTCCACGCGCCACGGTTCGTGGCGCACGTGGCCGCCGGAGGCGCCGGTGGCGGAGCAAGACGATGACGGACTCCTGGAGCGCATCGAGGGGTTCTTGGGTGGGGGGCGATCCGGTTCGGCCTAGCGGGGAGCGCGCCAGGGCCACTCGTCCCGCCGTTTCACGCCGGTTTCACGCTGACTTCACTTGCCGTTCTCTACCCTCGCGGTGGAGGTTGCGACATGACACGTCACCCGCTTCGCTCGACACTCGGCACGTCGTTCTTCGTTGCGATCCTCGCCCTCGCCAACATGATCGTGGCAGCCGACTACCCGGGCCCCTACTTCGACCAGGGCAACGGAGGCGGTGCCGCGGTGGTGCAGGCACCCGGTTGGTCCGATCTGATGGGCGTCCTGGAGGCCTGCGCGGCCGGGCACGACTGCACCATCACGGTCGCCCGCGGCGACCAGACGTTCTACTGGACGGCCTATGGCCCGCTCCTCGCCCTGAGCGACACGGAGGCGATCGTGGATGAGGCGGACGAGCCGGCACGGGCCACTGGCGGCGGCGGTGGGGGCGCCTTGTACGTGGCCCCCGGGGTGCCCGCCCACAAGCTGATGCCCTGATCGCCCCATGCGGCCACGGCAGCAGCCGTGGCCCCCCGCCTCGATCGTCGTCGCGCCCGCCGGCCCCGTCGCCGGCGGGCGCGACGCATCGTGAGATCGCCCGAACGAGGCCTAGCGCGCGGCGCGCCAGGGCCATTCGTCCCGGCACCTCACGCTGACCTCACGCCCCGTTTCCTAGCCTCACGGCGGAGGTTGCGACATGACACGTCACACGCTTCGTTCGACCCTCGGTACGTCGTTGCTCGTGCTGGTCCTCGCCATCGCCACCGTGACGGTGGCCGCCGACTACGCGGGTGCCTACTTCGACGCGGGGAACGGTGGCGGCGGCACCGTGGCGACCCAGGCGACGGGCTGGACCGACCTGATGTACGCCCTCGAGGCCTGCGCGGCCGGGTCCGACTGCGCCGTCACGGTCGCCAGCGGCGACCAGATCCTCCACTGGACGGCCGAGGGCCCGCTGCTCGCCCTGGCCGACGCGGACGCGATCGTGTGCGAGCCGGCCGACCCGGCGCAGGCCCCGGGCGGTACGCACGTCGCGGACCCCACGCCGGCGGTCGGGGCACACAAGCTGACGCCCTGATCCCCCACTTCGGCCGGCGCCGATTCGCCCAACGCCTTGCCGACTCGTTCCCCGTCGCGCCCGCCGGCTCCTTGCGCCGGCGGGCGCGACGCACCGTGAGGCCCTCCCTGTCAGGCCCAGGCGGCGCATCGTGCCCCGCCAGCGGTCACCGTTTCGTTAAGACGACGCAAGCAGTGCCCATCGCGTACGCTGGGGTCGAGCATGGAGGTGGGCGTCCGAGTCCTCGGTGCGCCCAAGGCGTACGCCGAAGGCGCGTGGCTGCCGCTGGCGCCGACGCGGCCGCATGCCGCGCTGGCGTACCTCGCCGTGCGGGGCGGTCTGGTGCGGCGCGCGGAGGTGGCGGCCCTGCTGTGGCCCGATGCCGAGCCACGGAACGCGCACGCCGGGTTGCGGCAGGTCCTCATGCGGCTGGATCGCGAGCCGTTCGGTGCGCTGATCGGACGGGATCGTTCCGGGCTCTGGTTGGCGTGCGCCAGTGACGCACCGGCCTTCCGCGGGGCGATCGGCGAGTCGCGTTGGGCCGACGCCGTCACCCTGCATGCGGGGCCGCTGTTGCACGGGTTCGAGATCGACGACGCGGACGAGTACGGCGCTTGGCTCGCCAGCGAGCGCGCTGCGGTGGCCGAGGACTGGCGGCGGGCCTGCCGCGCGTTGCTGACGGCCGCGGCCGCCGACGGCAGGCACGGCGACGCGGAACACTACGCCGACCTGCTCGTGCGTGCCGATCCGCTCGACGAGCAGGCCGTGCGCGAGGCGATGCGGGCCGCGGCGGCGACGGGCGACCGCCGCGGCGCCGTGCGGCATTACGAGGCGCTGGTCGCGTTGCTCGAGCGTGAAACGGGTCTGGCGCCAGAGGAGGAGACGCAGGAACTCTGGGAGCGCCTCACGACGACGTACGGCGCCAGCGTCGGCGGGCGCCCCGCGCGCCCGGTGCCACCGGTCGAAGACCCGCGGCTGATGGGCGAGCGGCGCGGGGTCATCGGGCGGGAGGGCGCGATCGCCGACCTGGCGGAGCGCCTGGGTGAGCGCGAGACGCGGCTCGTCACGCTGCTGGGGCCCGGCGGGATCGGCAAGACGGCGCTGGCCGCCGCGCTCGTCGCGGAGCTGGCTTCCGCCTTTGCCGACGGTGCGCGCATCGTGCCGCTCGAGGGGGCGCAGAGTCCGGACGCCGTGGGCTTGGCGATCGCTCAGGCCTTCGGTGTGGAGCTGACGCCCGGGTCCCCGGTCGGCCGACACGTCGCGCGCGCCCTCGATGGCCGGCGCTCGCTGGTGGTCCTGGACGGCTTCGAGATGCACCTCGACCAGGTGTCGACGGTCGACGAGCTCCTGCGGGGGACCACGGGTCTCCGGCTCCTGGTGACGTCGCGCGTGCGGCTCCAGCACTCGCTCGAGGTCGTCGTCGAGGTCGATCCGCTGGCCACGCGCGACCCTGGGCGACGTGTGGAGAGCGCGTCGGCCGCCTCCGCCGTGAGCCCCGCGGCCCAACTGTTCCTGCGGACGGCGGCGGCGCGCCTGCCGCTCGGTGCCGTGCGGCGGCTCGACCTGACGGCCGTCGAACGTGTCGTCGGGGCGTTGGGCGGCCATCCGCTGGCCATCGAGATCGCGGCGTCGTGGGTAGACGTCCTCGGCGTCGAGGG
>JAABRV010000138.1 GCA_011390735.1 Trueperaceae bacterium
CAAGGATTGGACGCGACGATGTTGCACACTTTCGAGAACCTGAACCCGACGAGCGGCTGCGAGGCGCCCGACGTCGTGCCCGCGGGCCTGGCCCTCCCCACCCGCAACCTGGAGCCCGGCGGCGTGCTGTTCGAGGCGGGTCGCGACGCGGCCAGCCTCTACGTCGTCAATTACGGCGTGCTCAAGGCGGTCATCCCCACCAGCCTGGGCCGCGATCGCATCGCCGACCTCTACGGCCCCGGCGACGTGCTCGGCCTGGCCGCGCTCGACGGTGGCCGCCACCCCGAGACGGTCGTCGCCGTCCACGAGGCCTGCCTGACGCCGATCGACCCGCAGCAGGCGATGAACGACCGCAAGCTGCGCGACTACGTCGTGCGCGCGATGGCGCGCCAGCTGCGGCGCTCGCGCGAGATGATCGACGAGGCCGAGATGCCCGTCGGCGCGCGCGTCACCCGTGCCTTCCTGCGGCTCGCCGGCCAGTTCGGGCAGCCGTCCGACGAGGCCGACGGCATGGTCAAGCTGCCGCTGGCGCTCACCCACGAGGACCTCGCCGACCTGACCGGCAGCTCGCGCGTCACGATCACGCGCATCCTCGGCGAGTTGCGCGGCGACGGCGCGCTGCAGGGCACGCGCGGCGTGTACCTGGCCGACCCGGCGGGCCTCGAGCGGGCGACCGACGGCTACGTCATGCAGGTGCTGTGACGCCGCGCGCCGCTTCCGGTAACCTCGTCCCATGCTGAACTTCACCGACGCCGCCGCCTCCCGCGTCCGCGACTTCCTCGCCAAGCAGGCCGCCCAGGGCGTCACCGCCCTGCGCGTGGCCGGCACCCGCAAGGAGCACCGCCTGTGGCTGGTCAAGGAGAGCGACCAGCAGGAGGGCGACCGGGTCCTGTTCCTCGACGGCTTCGAGGTCTACGTCGATCCGATGACCGTCCGCCACCTCGATGGCGCGACCGTCGACTTCGTCGATGGCGTCATGCAGTCCGGCTTCCGCGTGTTCTTCCCCTCGCCGACCTGGGACGACCCGGTCGCGCAGCGGGTGCAGGACGTCCTCGACCACGAGGTCAACCCCGGCGTGGCCGGGCACGGCGGCAGCGTCTCGCTGGTCAAGGTGGCCGGCGACGTCGCGGTCATCCAGCTGCACGGCGGCTGCCAGGGTTGTGGCGCCGCCGACGTCACCCTCAAGCAGGGGATCGAGCGCATGATCAAGGCCGGCGTCCCGGAGATCCGCGCCGTGCAGGACGCGACCGACCACGCCGCGGGCGAGAACCCGTACTACGCACCCGACGCCGTCCCGGACGAGGTCGACTCGCCCATCGCTTGACGTAGGCTCGCTTCGGGTACGATGCGCGCGTCCGCCGGTCCGCGGACGCAGCCACGTGATGAACCCAGCAGAGCCCCTCCAACCGCGCCTCTCGTTGCGCGGCATCGAGAAGCGTTACCCGGGCGTTCGCGCCCTGGCCGGCGTCGACCTCGACGTGTACCCCGGCCAGGTGCATGCGGTGCTGGGGGAGAACGGCGCCGGCAAGAGCACGCTCATGCACGTGGTGTACGGCCTGGTCGCGCCCGACGAGGGCAGCATGGCGTGGGAGGGCGAGCCGCTGCGGCTGCGCTCGCCACGCGAGGCCATCGCTCGCGGCATCGGCCTGGTGGCCCAACACTTCCACCTGGTGGAACGCCACACGGTCGCCGAGAACCTGGCGCTGGGCTTCCCCGACGCCCCCTTCTGGCGGCCCACGCGATCGTTGCTGCCGCGGCTGCGGGCGGCCGCCGAGCGCTACGGCCTGGCGCTCGACCCCCGCGCGCAGGTGCGCGACCTGTCGCCCGGCGAGCGCCAGCGCGTCGAGATCGTCAAGGCCCTGATGCAGGGGGCGCGGCTGCTGGTGCTCGACGAGCCGACCAGCGTGCTCACGCCCGCCGAGGTCGACGCCCTCTTCGCCGTGCTGCGCCGCTTCGTGGCCGAGGGCTCGTCGGTCGTGTTCGTCTCCCACAAGCTCGCCGAGGTCGAGGTGCTCGCCGACGCCGTCACCGTGCTGCGGCGCGGCGCGGTCGTCGGCCGCCGCAGCGCCGCCGACGGGCTCGACCGGCGCGACCTTGCCCGCCTCATGGTCGGCCGCGACCTCGCCGCCGCGGTCGCGGACCGCGGGCGTGCCCGCGCGGAGGCCATCGCCGCGGGACCGGTGCGCTTGCGCCTGACGACGTGCGCGTCGACGCGCCCGGTCGGGCACAGGGCCCCGCGCTGAACGTCGCGTCGCTCGAGGTCCGCGGCGGCGAGATCGTCGGGATTGCCGGCGTGGCGGGCAACGGCCAGTCCGAGCTGGTCGCCGTGGTCGCAGGACTGCGCGCGCCCAGCGCCGGGACCGTCGAGGTCGACGGCCGCGAGCCCGGCGGCGGCCGCCGTCGGCGCGGCGCCCGCAGTCAGGTCGACGCCGGGGTGGCGCTCGTCCCCGAGGACCGCACCAAGGTCGGCGTGGTGGGCGACCTCAGCGTGGCCCGCAACCTCGCGCTGCGCCACGCCCACCGCCGCCCCTTCGCGCGCGGCATGTGGATCGACTGGCAGGCGGTCGGCCGCCACTCCCAGAGCGCCGTCGCGGCGTACGACATCGCCACGCCCTCGACCGGCACGCCGGCCCGGCTGCTGTCGGGCGGGAACGTGCAGAAGGTCATCCTGGCGCGCGAGCTCGACCGCGACCCCGGGGTCGTGGTCGCCGTCCACCCCACCTACGGCCTCGACGTGGCCGCGACGTCGCAGACGCACGAGCGCCTGCTGGCCGCCGCGGGCCGCGGCGCGGCGGTGCTGCTGGTCTCGGAGGACCTCGACGAGGTGCTGTCGCTCTCCGACCGCGTCGCCGTGCTCGCCGGCGGCCGGGTGGTCGCCACGATGGCGGCCGCGGACGCCGACCCGGAGGCGCTCGGCCTGGCGATGGCGGGGGTGGCCGCGTGATCGCACCGCTGCGCCGTCGTCGCGCCGCTCATCGCTGGGAGCCCCGGGCCGATGCCCCCGCCTGGCGCGTCGTGCTCGTGACGCTCGGCGCCGTCGCCGTCGCCGCCCTGGTGGTCACCTGGGTGTTCGTCGCCTACGGCGTCGCGCCCGGCGAGGCCTGGGCGACGATCGTCCGACGCACGCTGCTCGAACCGCGCGGGCTCTCGGAGACGGTGCGCAAGGCGATCCCGCTGCTGCTCGCCGGCATCGGCCTGCTGCTCGCCTTCCGCGCGCGCTTCTGGAACATCGGCGCCGAGGGACAGATCCTCGCCGGGGCGATCGGCGCCACGGCGGTCGCGCTCTTCACCGAGCTGCCCGGGCCGCTGGTCGTCCCGGCGATGTTCCTGGCCGGCATGCTGGCCGGCGCGGCGTGGGGCGCGGTGCCCGCGCTGCTCAAGGCGCGCATGGGCGTCAACGAGATCATCACCACGCTGATGTTCAACTACATCGCGCTGTACCTCGTTCGTTGGCTGATCAACGGCCCGTGGAAGGCCCGCAGCGCCACCGGCTTCAGCTACAGCGAGCGCTTCCCGGCCGAGGCCGTGCTGCCCACGCTCGGCGCGACCCGTCTCCACTGGCCGACCCTGGCGATCGCCCTCGTGCTGGTGGCCGTCGTCGCCCTGCTGCTCGCCCGCTCGCGCTTCGGCTTCGAGGTCGAGGTGCTCGGCCGCAGCCCGGAGGCGGCGCGTTACGCGGGCATCGACGCCGGCCGCGTGACGCTGCTGCTCGCGGCGCTGGCCGCCGGCGCCGCCGGCCTGGCCGGCGTGGGCGAGGTCGCCGGCATCCACCGGCGGCTGGTGGAGCCGACCCAGCTCTCGCTCGGTTACGGCTACGCCGCCATCCTGGTGGCGCTGCTGGCGCGCGGCAAGGCGCTGGCCGTGGTCCCCGCCGCGCTCTTCCTGGGGTTCGTGTTCGCGGCCGGCGACGTCATGCGCGTGTCGCTGCGGCTCCCGTCGCAGCTGCCGGACGTCGTCACCGGCCTGGTGCTGCTGCTCGTCGTCGCCTCCGAGCCGCTCACCCGCGGCCGCTGGGTGCGGCGCGACCCGACGGAGGCCGCGGCCACGCCGGCCGCCGAGGCGCCGGTGGCCCCGCCCGCCGCAGCGACCGCCGGCGCGCCAGCCGGGGGCGCGGCCCACGCCTCGCCCGACGGGGAAGGCTGACGTGGACGTCGACGTCCTGGTCGTCGCCACCATCGCCCGCGCGCTGGCGTTCGCCACGCCGCTGCTGTGGGCCGCGCTGGGCGAGGTCATCGCGGAGCGCAGCGGGGTCGTCAACCTCGGGGTCGAGGGGATGATGGCGCTCGGCGCCGTGACCGGCTTCGCGGTGGCGTTCACCACCGGCGACGTCTGGTGGGGGCTGGCGGCCGCCGGCCTCGCGGGCATGCTCGGCTCGCTGCTGCACGCCTTCGTGGCGATCACCCTGCGGGCCGACGCCTACGTCTCGGGCCTGTCGCTGACGATGCTGGGGCTGGGGCTCTCCGCCCTGATCGGCCGCGCCTGGGTGGGCCGGCCGCTGCCCGACCCGATGCGCACGATCGACGTCCCCTGGCTGCGCGAGCTGCCGCTGCTGGGTCCGATGCTGTTCCAGGGCCAGTACGTCCTCACCTACGCGGCGCTCCTCGCCGCCGTCGTCGCCTGGGTCCTGCTCTTCCACACCCGCGGCGGCCTGGTGCTGCGCAGCGTGGGCGAGAACCCGACGGCGGTCGACGCGGCCGGCCTGCACGTCCGCCCGGTGCGCTACGCCGCGGTCCTGATCGGCGGGCTGCTCGCCGGCATCGGTGGCGGTTACCTGTCGCTCGCCTACCGCCCCTCGTGGGGCGAGGGGATGGTCAACGGCCTCGGCTGGATCGCGTTGGCGCTCGCCATCTTCGCGATGTGGCACCCGCTGCGGGTGGTGCTGGCGGGTCTGCTGTTCGGCGCCTGCTTCACGCTGGCCTTCCGCCTGCAGACCGTGTTCCCCCCCGAGCTCCTCACGATGCTGCCCTACGTTTTCACCGTCCTCGCGCTGGTGTTCACCGCCTGGCGCCGCGGCCGCCATGCCTTCGGGGCGCCCGAGGCCCTCGGCCGCCCCTACCTGCGGGGCGAGCGATGACCGTCGCCCCCCGTCCCGGCCCCAAGCCGTCCGCCACCCCGCGGCGGCCCGGCTCCGCACCGTCGATCCTTTCGGGGACGACGGACGCCTCCCACCCCGCGCGGCCCTCGGCCGCCCCCCACCGGAGGAGACCCGCATGAAGCACGCCGCCCGCCTCGCCCTCGCCCTCGCCCTGCTCCTACCCCTCGGATTCGGCTCCGCCCAACGCGCCCTCGAGGACCTCAAGATCGCCTTCCTCTACGTCGGCCCCGTCGGCGACTACGGCTTCAGCTACGCGCACGACCTCGGTCGCCAGGCGCTGGTCGAACGCTTCCCCGGCCTGGAGACCACCTTCGTCGAGTCCGTCCCCGAGGCGGAGGTCGAGCCCTTCGTCGACCAGCTGATCGCCGACGGCCACAACGTCGTCATCGGCACCAGCTTCGGCTTCGGTGACGGCCTGCTCGCCGCCGCCGAGCGCTATCCGGACGTCATCTTCGGGCACGCGACCGGCATCGAGCGCGCGCCGAACGTCTTCACCTTCATGGCCGACTTCTGGCAGGTGTACTACCTCAACGGCCTCGTCGCCGGCGCCCTCTCCGAGACCGGCACGCTCGGCTACGTGGCGGCGTTCCCGATCCCCGAGGTCAAGCGCCACATCAACGCGTTCGCGATCGGCGCGCGCGAGGTCGACCCCGACGCGGTCGTCGAGGTGCGCTGGCTGTACGCCTGGTTCGACCCGGCCGGCGCGCAGGAGGCCACCCAGGCCCTCATGAGCGAGGGCGCCGACGTCTTCGCCTTCACCGAGGACACCCCGACCGTCATCCAGGTGGCCGCCACCCGCGGTTTCCCGAGCTTCTCTCACTACGCCTCGATGCTGCCCTTCTCGCCCGAGACGGTGGCCTCCGGCCAGCTGGTCAACTGGGAGGCGATCCTGATCGACGTCGTCGAGAAGATCCTCGACGGGACGTACACCGCGGACAACCTCGAGACCGTCGACTACTTCTGGGGACTGGGCGAGGGATCGGTCGAGGCCGGCGCCGAGCCCGGCATGCTGATCAACCCGGTGTACGAGGAAGAACTCCGCGCCGCCGTGATCGACCACCCCGACTTCGGCGAGATCTCGGTCTACGACCTCGTCGAGCGGCGCCTGGAGCAGATGAGCGTGCTGCCGCCCGTGTTCGAGCCCTTCACGGGGCCCCTGCGCGACCGCCAGGGCAACCTCGTCTACGCCGACGGCGAGTCGGCGACGGTCGGCGAGCTCCTCGGCATGGAGTGGGCGGCCGAGAACGTGCGCGGCCCCTGGGACGGCGAACCCTGAGCCCGGCCTGACCCACGCCCGACCTCGTCCTCGACCCACGGGCGGCCCCTCCGGGAGCCGCCCGTGTACGCTGGAG
>JAABRV010000139.1 GCA_011390735.1 Trueperaceae bacterium
CGTCCGAGTTCGAACTCCACCTCGGTCGACGTCGTCCAGTCGGGCTTCATCGTGCCCAAGAACGCCTGGTCGCACGTGGTGGCCGTCTACGGCAGCACGGGCGGCGGCGCCCTCCAGGTCTACGTCAACGGCAACCCCGTGGGCGGCGGCGTCTACCAGAGCGTCTACAGCCCGTCGCAGCCGCGCCCCGATACCGACCTGACGATGATGCGCGTCGCCTCGAGCGAACTGGCGGCGGATCAGTTCGGCATCGCCTTCCGCCGCTTCCCCTACAACGGCTCGATCGACGAGCTGATGGTGTTCGACCGGGCGCTCACAGCCGACGAGGTGCTGGCGATGTACCAGAACTTCGGGCTCTACCAGCCCTGATCTCGGTTCCGTCCGGGACCTTCGCTCGCGGGGGTCCCGGACAGCGTGAGCCCGACGCGGTTGCGCGGTCGGGGATGGCCTAAGGTGGCCCATGCGCCCTTCGTTGCGGCTCCTGGGCCCCCCTCGCGCGTGGGTCGGGGAGGCGTGGATGGACGTGCCGCTGCGTCAATCGCTGCTGCTCGGCGCCTTCCTGGCGCACCGTGACGACTGGGTCGGCCGCGACGAGGTGCTCGCCCTCTTCTGGCCCGACGAGGCCGAGTCCCGGGCGCGCCACAACCTGAGCCAGCTGGTCTACCACTGCCGCCGACAACCCTGGTTCGAGGGGCTCGAGGCCGAGCGGACCCGGCTGCGCTGGCGGGTCGCGTCCGACGTGCAGCTCTTCCGCGCGGCGATCGGGGCGGGTGCGTGGCACGACGCCCTGGATCAGTACGGCGGCACGCTGCTCGAGGGCCTCCCAGCCGGCGGTGCCCCCGATTTCGAGGCCTGGCTCGAGACCGAGCGCGAGTCGCTGCAGGTCGCCTGGCGCGAGGCGGTGCTGCAGGTCGCCGCGACGCTCGAGCGTGAGGGCCGTGTGTCGGAGGCACTCGCGCGCGTCGCTGCGGTGCTCGAGCGTGATCCGTTGGCCGAGGACGCCGTGCAGGCCTACCTGCGCTGCGCCCGTGCGGTGGCCAACGGCGAAGGCGGCGCGGGTCCGCGCGCGGCGGCGCTGCGCGCCTACGAGGCCTTCCGCACCACCCTGCGCGAGGAGCTCGACCTCGCGCCACTCGCGGCGACCGTCGCGCTCGCTGAGGCGCTGCGCGCCGACGTCGGGCCCGCGCCCACCCCCGCGCCGCCCCCGGCCGCGCCCGCCGAGCAGCCGCCCGTGGTGCTCCGCGGCTTCCCGGCGCCGGTCACGCCCTTCGTCGGGCGCGAGGCGGAGCTCGCCCAGCTCCACGCGCTCTTGGCCGAGGGCGGCGAGCGCATGGTCACGCTGCTGGGGCCCGGCGGCGTCGGCAAGACGCGGCTGGCGATCGAGGCGGGGCGGCGGGCGGCCTGGGCCTTCGCCGACGGAGCAGTCTTCGTGCCGCTCGCCGACCTCGACGACCCCGGGTTCCTGGCGGCCGCGATCGGTGCGGCGCTGGACCTCGAGCCGGCGACGGGCCAGGACGACGAGGCCGCCCTGGTCGAGGCCCTCGCGCCGCGCTCGCTGCTGTTGGTCCTCGACAACCTCGAGCACCTGCTCGCCGGCGCCGGCCTACTGGCCGAGCTCCTGGCCGCGTCGCCGGGCTCGAGCCTGGTCGTCACCTCGCAGGAGCCGCTCGACTTCCAGGGGGAGGTGCGCTTCGAGCTCGGTGGGATGGCCTACCCCGTGGGGGGCGAGGACGCTTGGGACGGGGCCTCGATCGAGCGCTTCGACGCGGTGACGCTTTTCCTGCGCAGCGCTCGGCGCGCCCATCCGCACTTCGTGGCCACCGAGGCCGACCACGTGGGGATCGTCCGCCTGTGCCAGCTGCTCGAGGGGTTGCCGCTCGGGCTCGAACTGGCGGCCGCCTGGATGCGCCTGCTGCGGCCCGCCGAGGTCGCCGACGCGCTCGAGGACAGCCTCGACGCCCTGGCGGTCGCGCATCGCGACCTGCCCGCACGCCACCGCAGCCTGCGCGCCATGCTCGACCACACCTGGTCGCTGCTCTCGGACGAGGAGCGCAGCGGGCTCGCGGGCGTGAGCGTCTTCCGCAGCGGCTTCACCCGCGAGGCGGCCGAGGCCGTCGCCGGGGCCGGACTGCGGACGCTGCTCGCGCTGGTCAACAAGTCGCTGCTGCGCCGCACCTCGGAAGGCCGCTTCGTGGCGCTCGAGGTGGTGCGCCGCTACGGCGTCGACCACCTGGCCGCCGAGCCCGCCCGGTTCGAGCAGGTCGCGAGCGCGCACGCCGCGTACTTCGTGGCCTTCGGCCTCGATGCCGAACCGGAACTGGTCGGGGCCGAGCGTGCGACGTGGTTGGACCGCGTGGACGCCGAGCACGAGAACCTGCGCACGGCGCTCGCGCACCTGATCGCGGTCGGCGACGTGGCGCCGGGGATGGAGCTCGCGCACGCCCTGTTCCAGTTCTGGTGGCTGCGCGGCCACTACCGCGAGGCGCGCACCACCCTCGACGCGCTCCTGCGCCTCGAGGGCCCTCGATCCGCGGCGCTCCAGGCCCGCGCGCTGGGCGACGCCGGCGCGTTCGCCCGCCTCTGCGAGGAGTTCGAGGCGGCCCGGGAACGGTACGAGGCGAGCTTGGCGATCAAGCGCGGCCTCGACGACCCGACGTCGCTGGCGGCGACGCTCGGGAACCTCGGCAACCTGCTGCGGCTGCTGGGCGACCACGACGGCGCGCAGCGGCACCTGGAGGAGACCCTGGCCCTCTACCGCGCGGCCGGCGACGGGGGGCGGGTGGCGAACACGCTCAACAACCTCGGCGCGGTCGCGGAGGTGCGTGGCGACCCGGCTGCGGCGGAGCGCTGGTACGGCGAGGCCCTTGCCGCCGCGAAGGGGGCGGACGACGACTTCGTCGCCGCCTTGGCGCTGGGCAACCTCGGCACGATGGCGCGCGAGCGCGGCGACCTCGCCACGGCGCGGGCCCACCAGACGGAGGCGGCGGCGGTGTTCGAGCGCCTCGGCTACCGCGTCGGATCGGCGGTCACGGCCCAGCAGCTCGCCGACCTCGACCTGAGCGCCGGCGACCTGGCCGCGGCCCGCGCGGGGTACGCGCTCGCGATGGCGCGCTTCGCCGACCTGGGGGATCAGCGAGGCGTGGCGGAGGTGGCGGGGAGCCTCGTCGACCTGGCCGTCGCCGAAGAGGACTGGGCCGCGGCGCTCCGCTGGCTCGGCGCCACGGACGCCCAGCACGAGCGCCTCGGGATCGCGCGCTCGGCCGCGGTGTTGGCCGAGCTCGAAGCCCAAGCGGCGCGGGCGCGGGCCGCCGTGGGCCCCGAGCGGGCGGAGGCGCTGCGCGCCGAAGGGGCCGGCTGGACGGTGGAGGAGGCGCTGGAGCGGGCCTCCGGCCACCGAACCGCTTGACCCAGGTCATGGCGCCGCGGCACCTCCCCCGCGAGGCTGGGGTTCATGATCCCGGCCCGAGTCCCCGACGTCGCCGCAGCGTGAGCCGTTTCCAAGTCGCGCTGGTCCGGGCCTCGCTGCTGTGGCTCGTCGCGACGGCCGTGCTGGGCGTCGTCTTCCAGGTCTGGCCCAGCGCCGCCGGGCTCTGGCGCACCACCCACGTGCACATGGGCGTGCTCGGCTTCTTCCTGTCGATGGTCATGGGGGTCGCGTACTGGATGATGCCGCGCCCCGGGGGCCTGCGGCAGGAGCGCTGGGAGGCGGCGACCTTCTTCGCGCTGCACGGTGGGCTCCTCCTGCGGGTGGTGGCCGAGCCGCATTGGCGGCGCACGGTGGCGCCGGTCTGGCAGGCGGCGTCGACGCTGAGCGGCCTGCTGCTGCTCACCGCGATCGCGACCTTCGCGCTCGCGATGAACGCTCGGGTCGTCACCGCGGACGCCGTGCGGCGGCGCCGCGTGCGGCGGGAGTCGGCGGAGCGCCCCGCCGTCGGCCGCGACGCTTGACCCAGGTCATGGAGCCGGCAGCGGCCGGCTGGCGATGCTGCGGTCGAACGCCGCGATGGGCTCGCCCCTTGCGCTCGAAAGGAATCCCCATGACCACCATCGACGTCCGCTCCGTCCCCCCTCGCGATCGGCACCCGCGGCTGTTCGAGGCCTTCGACGCGCTCGCCGCCGGCGACGCCTTCGAGCTCGTGAACGACCACGACCCCAAGCCGCTCTACCATCAGCTGCGCGCCGAGCGTGGCGCCGCGCTCGACTGGAGCTACCTGGAGCAGGGCCCGGACGTCTGGCGCGTGCGCATCGGTCGCCAGGCGGGCGACGCGATCGCGCCGGTCTTCGCGTTCCACGCGGATCTCGCCACCCTGGTGGGGGAGGTGCCCGAGGCCACGATCGTCAGTCGTCTGCTCCACCACGACGCCTACGTGAAGGTGACGCTGTTCGGGTTCGCCGCCGGCCAGGAGCTCACCGAGCATACGAGCAGCAAGCCCGCGATCATGCAGGTGATCGAGGGCCGAGGAACCTTCGGCTTCGGCGCCGAGGTCCACGAGGTCGGCCCTGGGAGCTGGGCGCACATGGCGCCGTCGGTGCCGCACACCGTGACCGCCGAGGCGCGGCTGGTGTTCCTGCTGACGATGCTCAAGCAGGGGGGCTGAGCGGACGCCGCCGCCGAACCCCATCACGAGTTCGGCGCCCCTCGGGGCGCCGCGCTTCCGTGTGCTTGATGCCTTCGAACATACCCCGGTATGCGCCATTCGTCAAGACGATGCGCCCGGGTGGCCCGGAACGATCGCGAAACCGCCTGGATCGAGCCGCGAACGGGCGTACATCGCGCACGGACCGTGCTCGTCGACGTGGTGCCGATCGAAGCGCATGCCGACCTTCTCCGCCACCCGAAGGCTGGCGACGTTCTCGGGGTCGATCAAGCAGATCAGGCGGTCGAGCTCGAGCGCCGCGTGCGCATGGCGAACGATCGCGCGCGCGGCCTCCGTGGCGAGGCCCTCGCCCCAACGCCGGGGATCGATCAGATAGGCCAGCTCGACCTCGGCGACGCCGTCGATCGTCCACGGCAGCAGCCCGCAGCGACCCAGGAAGGTGCCGGTGGCGCGCTCGACCGTCGCCCACAGGCCCAGCTCCGGGTGCCGCGGGTGCCCTTGGAGGAACCACTCGAGCTCCTCGCGCGTCTGTTCCAGGGTGCGCGTGCCGTCGGGGAAGAACCGCCGGGCCACCGGGTCGCGGTAGAGGGCGTGGAGCGCCGGCAGGTCGTCGGGCACGAGGCGCCGCAGGACGAGGCGCTCGGTCTCGAGGACGACGTCCAAGGTCTCCGTCACCGGCCGACCACTTGCGGCCGCGCCGGCCCGTGGGCGACGGCGATCACGCCCGCCGCGGATCGAGCAGCCAGTCGAGCAGCTCGGGATCGGCGTACGCCCGCGTCCACGCGTCGTGGCTCTCGCTGGCGTACTCGGTGTAGCGCGGGGCCCCGCCGAGCTCGCGCACGCGCGCCACGAGCCGCCGCGAGTCGGCCACGGGCACGACCGGATCGCCATCGTTGTGGAAGATCCACACCGGACGCTCCGCGATCGCCGCGTTCGCGTAGTACGCCGTCCACGGGCCGCAGATGGGGGCGAGCGCCGCGAAGCGCTCGGGGTGCGCCGCGACCAGGTGGACCGTGCCGGCGCCGCCGAGGCTCAGGCCGGTCGCGACGACCCGGTCGGGGTCGGCGCCGTGGCGCGCCGCCACCGCGTCGAGCAGGTGGAGCAGCGCCGGGAAGTGCTGCGGCCAGACGTCGCCCACCGGGCACTGGGGCGAGAGCACGATCGCGGGGAACGCGTGCCCCTCGTCGAGTCGCTTGGGGAGCCCCTGGCGCCGCAGCTGCTCCGCGTCGTCGCCGCGCTCGCCCGAGCCGTGCAAGAAGAGCACCAGCGGCCATCCGCCCGTCGGCGCCGTGCCGTCCGGGACGTGGAGCAGGTAGGGGAGGTCGACGTCGAGCGTCAGCGAGACGGTATGGCGGTGCGCGGCTTGGGGCATGACGCAGGGTACCGACCCGCGGCGGGTCGCGCGGTGGCCGCCGAGCGCCCGCGTCGAACGGGCGGCGGAGCCGCGCCCGAGATGCCGTCCGGTGGGCCCAACGAAACCGGCGCCCCGTGGGCGCCGCGCGTGCTCGTTCGGTTGATGACTACGAACATACCGCGGTATGCGCCATTCGTCAAGACGATGCGGCCGGGTCGCTCGGACGCGCGCTCGAACGCCCGAACGCGAGCCGCGAACGGCCCCCGGCGGGTCCCGAACCCGCCCGACGGCCACCCGCCGGATCAGCCGCTCCGCCACCGCCATGCCCGCACCACGAACGGCCCGACCTCGTCGCCGGCCTCGATCGGGTCCTCGAGCACGCTCACCGCGCCCGCGTTCGTCCAGCCCGGCGCGGCGGTCCAGCGCACCGCACCGCGCGCGCCACGCGGCTCGTACGTCCGCACCACC
>JAABRV010000140.1 GCA_011390735.1 Trueperaceae bacterium
GCGGGGCGCGGCGTCGGCCGCCTCGGTAGCGCGGCGCCGGCGCCCGACGGCGACGGCTGGTGGGGGATCGCGGTCGTCCGCGACGACGCCGGCGCGGCGGCGGGGTGGCGGCTGGTCGTCGACGGCGAGCCGCCGCGCGTCGGGCCCACGGAGGTCGAGCTGTCCCTCCGTTCCGCGGGCGCGTCCTGATACCATGGCGGGGATTCCTCGCGGTTGGCATCTGCACACCGGACGGGATCGTGGTGCGCCATGAAGAGACCGATTCGCGTGTTGATCGCCAAGCCCGGCCTGGATGGCCACGACCGCGGCGCCAAGGTCGTGGCGCGAGCCCTGCGCGACGCCGGCATGGAGGTCGTCTACACCGGCCTGCGGCAGAGCGCCGACGCGATCGCGACCGCGGCCGTCCAGGAGGACGTCGACGCCGTCGGGCTGTCGGTGCTCTCCGGCGCGCACCTGCAGCATTTCGGCGACGTGGTCGAGCGGCTGAGCGCCGCCGGTGCGGGCGACGTGCTCGTCTTCGGTGGCGGGATCGTGCCGAACGGCGACCGCCCCGCGCTGACGCGCATGGGCGTCGGCGAGGTGTTCGGCCCCGGCAGCCCGACGGCCGCCATGGTCACGTACCTGGAGCGCGAGGTCGCGCGGCGACGCGCGCTCGAGGGTGCCTCATGAGGCTCATGAACCTCGCGGTTACCTTCGCACCCGTCGTGGCCACGTCAGGAGACCCCCGCCCGTGAGATCCCCCCGGGGCTCGCGAGCGCTCCTCGTCGCCATCGCGGCGGCGTGCCTCGCGGTCGGCGCGGCCCAGGGCTACGCCGTCGTGGTCGTGCAACCGGGCGACGCCCTCGGCTCGATCGCCCAGCGCTACGGCATCGGCGTCGAGGCGCTCAGCGAGGCCAACGGCCTGGGCGGCAACCTGATTCGGCCCGGCGACGTGCTGCACGTGCCGTTGCAGGAGGCCCGCGGCGGTCTGGCGGAACCGGCACCCGCGCCCCCCGTCGGCTTCCGGCGCCACACGCTCGCGTCCGGCGAGACGCTCTCGAGCGTCACCACCCTCTACGGCATCAGCATCGCGGCCCTGGTGGGCGCCAACCCCGACCTGTCGTCGCTCGACCGGCTGCCCGTCGGCGTCGAGCTGCTCATCCCGCCGGGCGAGGGGCTGCTCGTCACCCTCGAGTACGGGGTGGACCTCATGGACCTGCTGGCCGCGTACGACGCGGATCCGATCGCGGTCGCGCGGGCGAACCAGATCCGCAGCCCGTTCGACCTGCGCCCCGGCATGCTGCTCTTCCTGCCCGGGGTCGAACCGACCGCGGCCCTGGAGCGCCTGGCGGCCGTTCGGGAGTTGGAGAACACCTACGTCTGGCCGTTGCACGGTCGCCTCACCTCGTACTTCGGCCGCCGCAACCTCGGCCTCGGCACCAGCACCTTCCACCGCGGGCTCGACATCGCGGCCCCGACGGGCTCCACCATCGTGGCGGCACGCTCCGGTACGGTCACGTTCGCCGGCTGGTCGAGCCAGGGCTACGGCAACCTGGTCAAGATCCGCCACGCGGGCGGCGCCGAGACCTGGTACGCACACGCCAGCCGGATCCTGGTGCGCGTGGGCCAGAGCGTCTCGCAAGGCGAGCCGATCGCCCTCGTCGGCTCCACTGGCATCTCGACCGGACCGCATCTGCACCTGGAGATCCACGTGGCCGGTCGGGCGATCGATCCGCTCGGCGAACTGCGCTGACGCCCGCGTAGGCGGCGTGAACGTGCTCGTCCATCGCGCGGACGCGCACGTGTCCGCGCGATGGAGGCGGGTTCAGTCCTCGGTCGGCTGGACCAGCAACCGCCCGCACGATGGGCAGCGGGTGACGCCCGCGCCCTTGCGGACCTTCTGCAGCACGTGGATCGGCAGCTGGACGTGGCAGCCGCCGCAGCGCTTGCCGCCCTCGATGCCGACGAGCGCCAGGCCCCGGCGCGCGCGACGCACCTGCTCGTACTGGCGCAGCAGGCCGGCTTCGACCTCGCTGCACAGGCGCGCCCGGCGGTCGGCGAGGTCGGCGTCGCGGGTGTCGATGGCCGCGACGCGCTCCCGCTCCGAGGCCTCCAGGCCCTCGAGCTCCGGGTGCATGGCGGCGAGCTGCTCCTCGAGCTCCGCCATGGCCGCGGCGACGCCCTCGAGCTCCTCCATCAGCGGGAGCGTGTCCTCCTCGAGCTCCTGCGCTCGGGTCGCGAACTGCAGCTCCTGGTTCTGGAACTGCGCCATCTCCTTGCTCGTGGTGGCTCGTAGGGCCGATTCCGACGCGTCCTTGCGGCGCTCCTGCAGGGTCTTCAGGTCGAGTTCGTTGCTGGCGACGCGGCGACGCAACGCCTCGTGCTCCTGCTGCACCTTCGCCAGGTCACGACGCAGCGTCTCACGCCGCTCGCGGGCGGCCAGCAGCTCCGCCGGGACCTCACCGCGTTCGACGGCGAGGGCGTCGCGCTGCAGGTCGAGGGACTGAACCTCGCTCAGGGTCTCGAGCATGCGGCCTCCAGAACGAACACGCTCCATGCGGCGTGGGCCACATGGAGCGCTGAGAGGAACGATGGGGAGAACGACTTCACGGCCTGGAGTCTACCACCACCCCCCGGGGTCGCCGGCCGCCGACGCGGTCGTGCGCGCGGTACACTCGTCGGATGTTCGAGGATTCGGTCGAGGGCTTCATCGATCGCTGGCGCCGGCACGCGATCGACGGCGCGGCCTTCGCGCGCGCTGAGGGGAGCCCCCTGCTCGAGGTCGCCGTCGGCGGCGCGGTCGTGCAGCTGTTCGAGCGCACCGGACCGTACGACGCACCGACCGGGCCCGTGCGACTCATCGTGCACGCGGTGGCGTCGTCGTGGGCCGTCGGATCGGACGACGCCCCTTCGCTCTCGGCGGTGAGCCCGGCGCGCCTGCGCATCAGCGGCACGGTCGTCGAGCTCGACGGCGCGATGGCGGTCGTCGACGCGGGGGTGCCGGTGGTGCTCGGCCTCGACCCGAGCGACGACGCTCAGCCGCTACCGTCCGTCGGGGATCGGCTGTCGTGCGAGTCGTTGCTGCCGGCCCAGGCGTTCGTCCTGCGCAGCAGTGGTCCCCGCCGGGCCACGGACGCGGTCGACGACCAGGTGTAGCGCGTGCCGCGCGCCTTCTCTCCGCGTGCCCTGCGCGTCGATCTCCCGCCCGGCCACCGCTTTCCCATGGTCAAGTACGACCGGGTCGCCCAGCGTCTCGAGGCGACGGGGTGGACGGTGCTCGACGCCCCCGACGTCGAGGACGAGGCGCTGATGCTGACCCACGACCGCGACTACCTCGAGGCCGTCGCGGCCTGCGCCCTCGACGCCCGCGCCGAGCGGCGCCTCGGCTTCCCGCAGTCGCCCGCCCTGGTGCGGCGTTCGCGCGCCTCGGTGGGCGGCACCGTGGCGGCGGCGCGCGCCGCGCTCGAGGACGGCCTGGGCGTGCAGCTGGCGGGCGGCACCCACCATGCCTTCCGCGACCGGGGCGAGGGCTTCTGCGTCTACAACGACCTGGTGGTCGCCGCCCGGGCCCTGCTCGCCGAGGGCGCGGTGCGCCGCGTCCTGGTGATCGATCTCGACGTCCACCAGGGGAACGGCACCGCCGCGCTGTGCGCCGGCGACCCGCGGATCGCCACCTTCTCGGTTCACGGTGACCGCAACTACCCCTTCGTGAAGGAGCGCAGCGACCTCGACGTGCCGCTGCCGGACGGCACCGACGACGCCGCGTACCTCTCGGCGCTCGACGCCAACCTGCCGTCGTTCGCGCGCGCCGCGCGGCCCGACCTGGTGCTCTACCAGGGCGGCGTGGACGTGCTCGCCGGCGACCGCTTCGGCCGCCTGGCGCTGTCGCTCGACGGCGTCGTCGAGCGCGACCGGCGGGTGGCGACCTGGTGCCGCGACGCGGGCGTCCCGCTCGTCACCACGCTCGGGGGCGGCTACCACGCGGACGTCGACGCGACGGTGGCCGCCCACGCCGCGGGGCTCGCGGCCGTCGCGGCGACGCTGGGCGTCTGACGCCGCGCGGGTCGTGCATGCCGCAGGTGCCGCTCGCGCAGCGTGCGGCAGGTGCCGCTCGCGCAGCGTGCGGCACACGCGACCTGCTAAGCTGCGCCGTCGTGCCCCACGCCCCCCGCCCCCCCAAGGACCCGAGCGCGCCGCCGTACACCGCCGCCGTGCGCGAGGTCGTGCCCGGCTCGCCGGCCGAGCGCGCGGGCGTCCGGGCGGGGTGGGAGCTCGTGCGGGTCAACGGCCAGTGGGTGCCGGACGTGCTCGCCTACCGCCGGGAGCTCGAGCGAGGCGAGGCGACCCTCGAGGCGCGCGACCCGCTCGGGGGCGGGGAGGCGATCTTCACGGTCGCGTGGGAGGACCCCGGGCTCGAGTTCGAGGACGTCATCTTCGACGGGCTCCGCCTGTGCGCCAACCAGTGCGAGTTCTGCTACGTGCACCAGATGCCCAAGGGCTTTCGCAAGAGCCTCTACGTGATGGACGACGATTACCGCACCAGCTTCCTCTACGGCAGCTTCGTGACGCTGACGAACCTGACCGACGACGACGTGCGGCGCATCCTCGACGAGCACCTGTCGCCGCTGTACGTCTCGGTGCACACCGCCGACGAGGACCTGCGGCGCGACATGATGCGCTGGTTCCGGCTCAAGGTCAAGGATCCGGCCGCCACCAGCGTGCGCGGCATGATCGAGCGGCTGGAGCCGATCGACCTGTTCACGCAGGTGGTCGCTCTGCCGGGCCGCAACGACGGCGAGGCGCTCGACCTGACGCTCGCCTACCTGGCCTCGCGACCGAACGTCCAGGCCGTTGCCGTGGTCCCCGTCGGCCTGACCGACCACCGGCGCAACCTGCCGACCCTGCGGACCTTCACGCCCGAGGAGGCGGACGCCGTCGTGGCACGCGTCGAGGGCTTCCAGCGGACGATGCTGCGCGAGCGTGGGACGCGCTTCGCCTTCCTCTCCGACGAGTTCTACCTGGTCGCGGGCCGGCCGCTGCCGCCGGCGTCGGCGTACGAGGGCTTCACCATGCTGGAGAACGGCGTCGGGATGGTGCGCGACTTCATCGACGGGCCGATGCCGGCGCTGCCGGCCGCCCTGCCGCGCCCGCTGCGGGTCATCTGCGCGACCGGCAAGCTGTTCGCGCCCGTGCTCGACACCGCGCTCGCGCCGCTGCGGTCGGTCGAGGGGCTCGAGCTCGAGGTGCGGCCGCTGGTGAACCGCACCTTCGGCGCCGTCACGACCGTCACCGGCCTGCTGGCCGGCCGCGACTTCCTGACGCAGATCGCGCCGGGGGAGGCGGACCTCCTGCTGGTCTCGCCCAGCGTCCTGAAGTACGGCACCGAGACGCTGCTCGACGACCGCACCCTCGACGATTTGCGAGCCGAGCTGGGGATGCGCGTCGAGGTCGGCGGGACGAACCTCGCTGAGCTGATGGCGTCGATCCTGTCGGGAACCGGCCGAGCCGCGCTGCCGCAGTTCGGCTTCTCGACCCACGCCGTCAAGGAGACCACGGGGCAACACTGACGCCCGCGGCCGCGGGGTGTAGGCTCGCGCCGAGATGCCTGAAGGACGACGCCCGCTCGACGCCCGGGAGCCGGGAGCCGCATGACGGCGCCCGCCGCCGCCCGCCGCCGCACCCTGGCCGCCTACCTGCGGCTCGTGCGCTTCCAGCACACGCTGTTCGCCCTCCCGTTCGCGTACGCGGGCATGTGGCTCGCGGCCGACGGCTTCCCAGGTTGGGGGACCTTCGGCTGGGTGACCCTGGCGATGGCGGGCGCCCGCACCTTCGCGATGGCGGTCAACCGCGTGCTCGACGCCCGCATCGATGCCGCCAACCCGCGCACGGCCGAGCGCGAGATCCCCAGCGGGGTGCTCAGCGCCGGCGACGGCTGGCTGCTGGCCGGGCTGGGCCTGATCGCCTTCGTCGTCGCGGGTCTGGCGCTCAACCCGCTCACCGCCGCGCTGCTGCCGGTCGCGGCCGTGTTCCTGGCGGTCTACCCGCTCGTCAAGCGGGTCTCGTGGTGGTGCCACGCGTGGCTGGGGCTCACGATCGGCGCCGCCGCCGCGGGTGGTTGGATCGCCGTCACCGGCGCGTTCGCGCCGCCGGTCGGGTGGTTGTGGCTCGGCGTCGGCAGCTGGATCGGCGGCTTCGACGTCGTGTACGCCATGCTCGATCGACGCTTCGATCAGGCCCACGGGGTGCACAGCGTGCCCGCCCGCTTCGGCGATCGGGTCGCCGCGCGCATCGCCATCGGCGCCCACGTCGTCGCCGTGGCGGCCCTGGTGCTGCTGGCGCCGGCGGCGGGTCTCGGCGCGATCTACCTGGCGGCCGTGGCCGTCGTGGCGGTGGTGCTCGGCCTCCAGCACCTGTGGGTCGCGCGTCACGGCCCGGC
>JAABRV010000141.1 GCA_011390735.1 Trueperaceae bacterium
TACCTCGTCTGCGGCGAGGTGTGGGGCAAGGTGCGGCGCCTGACGGACCACACCGGCGCCACCATCAGCGCGGCGGGCCCCAGCGTCCCCGTCCAGGTGCTGGGCTTCAGCCACCTGCCCCACGCGGGCGAGGAGGTCGTGCACGCGCCCGACGAGGCCAGCGCCAAGCAGTTGACCGCGCAGCGGCAGGCCGAGCGCGAGGAGGCCGAACGCGAGGCGATCGGGCGCAAGGGGCTCACCCTCGCCGACCTGTTCGGCAAGCCGAAGACGAAGACGATTCACCTGCTGGTGCGGGCCGACACCCAGGGCTCGCTCGAGGCGATCAAGGGCGTGCTCGCCCAGGCCGCCGAGGACGTCCCCGAGGTCGAGCTCGACATCATGCTCGCCGAGGTCGGCAGCCCGACCGAGAGCGACCTGCTCCTCGCGTCCACCGCCGAGGCGTCGATCCTGTCGTTCGGCGTGACCGCGCCGGGCTCCGTGCTCAAGGCGGCGGAGCGGCAGAAGACCCCGCTCAAGACCTTCCGGATCATCTACGACCTCATCGAGGAAGTCGAGCGGATGATCAAGGGGCAGATCGAGCCGACCTTCGAGGAGCGCGTCCTCGGCCACGCCGAGGTGCGCATGGTCATCAAGGTGCCGCGCTCGGGCAACATCGCCGGCTCCTACGTGACCGACGGTCTGATCCGCCGCGGCGCCAAGGCGCGCCTCAAGCGCGGCGGCCGCGAGGTCTACAAGGGCTCCATCGCCCAGTTGCGGCGCTTCAAGGACGACGTCCGCGAGGTCACGTCGGGCTTCGAGTGCGGCATCAACCTGCAGAACTACGACAACGTCCAGGAGGGCGACGTCATCGAGGCCTACGAGATGGTGGAGGTGGCGGCCGCCTGAGGGCGGCCCGCCCGCGAGACCGCGACGATGGCCCGCGCCCTGCTCGCCGCCCTGGTCCTCGCGCTGGCGACCGTCCTCGCGACGGCGCCGGCGGGGGCATCGCTGGTCGCGGCACCCGCCCCGCAGGACGACGGGGCCGAGGGCTGGGCGCCCCGCGCGCCCGGCTGGCTCGATCCCGCGCCGCGGGGCCGGGCCCTCGCCACGGGGGATGGCCCGCGCGCGCTACCGCGCCGGCCGCTGCTCGTGCTGCCGGCGCGGCGCGCGTTGGGCGCGCCGGTGCGGCCGCGCGGTCCCGTGCCCGTCAAGGCCAGCCTCGAACGTCTGGGTCGCCGGCAGACCGACGGCGGGTGACGCCCCGAGGCAGCGTCCCCGCACCGCGGCGCCACGGCTGCTCCGTCGCGCACCCCCCACCGATCCCGCCATCCCCAGGAGAACCCCTGACGTGACCCAACGATCCTTCGTCGGCATCCTGCTGCTGGGCGTCGTCCTCGCAGCGCTCGCCTACCTGTGGCAGCCCTGGAGCGACACCCCGGGCGACACCCTCAAGCTCGGTCTCGACCTGCAGGGCGGCCTGCGCGTGGTCTTGCGCTCGGACACCCCCGACCCCGCGCGCGAGGACATCGAGACCGCCCGCAACATCATCGAGAACCGCGTCAACGAGTTCGGCGTCGCCGAGCCGCTCATCCAGACGAGCGGCGACGACCGCATCATCGTCGAGCTCCCCGGCCTGACCGCGGCCGACCAGAGCCGCGCGCTCGATCTCATCGGCCAGCAGGCCATCCTCGAGTTCCGGCTGGTGCGCACCGGTGCGCAGGCGCTCGCCACCCAGGAGCTCACCCTCGACGATCTGGAGGACGTCGCCTTCACCGGCGAGATCATCCGCACGGCGAGCGCCGATTTCGAGCGCGTCGGGAGCGCCACCCTCGGACCGGCGGTGCTGTTCGAGGTGCGCGCTGAGGACGCGCGCGCCTTCGGCGACTTCACGGGCAGCAACATCGGCCGGCGCATGGCGATCGTGCTCGACGGCGTCATCCAGACGGCCCCCACGCTGAACTCGCGCATCACCGACTCCGGCCAGATCACCGGCATCGCGTCGCTCGACGAGGCGGCCGACACGGCGCTCGTGCTGCGCTCCGGTTCGCTGCCGATCGCGCTGACGGTCGAGCAGATCAGCGCCATCGGGCCCACGCTCGGTCAGGACTCGATCGCGGCGGGCACCCGCGCCGCACTCATCGGCGGCTTCGCGGTCGTGGCGTTCATCCTGGCGTTCTACGGTCCGCTGTTCGGCGGCGCGCTCACGATCGGCCTGGCGCTGGTCATGCTGTTCATCTTCGGCGCGCTCGCCGGCCTCGGCGCCGCCCTCACGCTGCCCGGTTTGGCGGGCCTGGTGCTGACCATCGGCGCCGCCGTCGACGGCAACGTCATCAGCTTCGAACGCATCCGCGAGGAGCTGCGGGCGGGCAAGGGCCTGCGCGTCGCCATGCGCAACGGCTTCGGCAACTCGCTGTCCGCGATCATCGACGCCAACGTGACCACGCTGCTGGCCGCGGCCGCCCTCTACCAGTACACCAGCGGCCCGGTGCGCGGCTTCGCGATCACCCTGGCGATCGGTCTCATCGCGGCGATGTTCGTCAACATCGTCGTGGTGCCCTGGCTGCTCGACGTCGCCTCGATCCGCACGAAGCGGACCTTCATGCGCCCCGGGTACTACACCGAGAACTTCAGGGTCGTGAAGCGTGCGCCAGTGTTCCTCGCGGTTTCGGGCCTGCTGGCCGTGGCCTCCATCGTCCTCGTGTCCCTCGTCGGTCTGCGCCTGTCGACCGACTTCACCGGCGGCACCAGCGTCCTGCTGCGGGTGCCGGACGGCACCACGGTCGGCGACGTGCGCACCGTGCTCGACGGGCCCGGCTTCGCGTCGGTCGCCGGCTCGAGCGCCACGATCGTCGAGGTCATCGACCCCACGGTCGAGGGCACGCTGGTCACCGTCCGCGTGGGCCTGACCGAGGGCGCCGAAAGCTTCTCGTTCGCCCTCGCCGAGGCCGCCAACGCCGAGGTGCTCTCCTCCGAGTTCGTCGGGCCCGCGGTGGGCGCCGATCTGCGCCGCGGCGCGGTGCTGGCCGTCCTGGTGGCGCTGGGACTGATCCTCGTGTACGTCGGCTGGCGCTTCTGGCCCAACTGGGTCATCGCCCTGGCCACCGTGCTGGCCGCCGTCCACGACATCGGCCTGACGCTCGGCTTCCTCGACGCCATCCGCGCCGAGATCGGCGTGCCGGTCCTGGCGGCGCTCCTCTTCGTGGTCGGCTACTCGCTCAACGACTCGATCATCATCTCCGACCGCATCCGCGAGAACCTGCGCAAGGTCCGCGACCGCTCGTACGCCGACGTCGTCGACCTGTCGGTCAGCCAGACGATCTCGCGCACGCTGGTCACCTCGGGCACGACGCTGCTGCCCGTTCTGGCGCTGCTGTTCTTCGGCGGCAGCGTGCTGCGCGACTTCTCCATCACCCTGCTGGTGGGCATCGGCATCGGCACCTACTCGTCCCTCTTCGTGCTGGCGCCGATCATCGTCTGGTTCAAGACGCTGCAGCGGAAACGCCGGCGGGCGCGCCGCACCTTCGCCTGACCCGCTCGCCGCACCACCTCGCCCCGCCTGGGACGGCGCTTGCCGCCTCCGGGGCGGGGCGTTTCCGTCTCGCGCGGCGGGGCCGCGTGACGCGTCAGTCGGCGGGCAACTCCGCCTCGAACTGTCGCAACAGGCGGTCGCCGACGGAGAGCACCGCCCGCCACGTCCCCGGCTCGAGCACGAGGTCGTCGGGCGCGTCCCACGTCCATGCCCGGCCCGCGTCGGCCGGCTCGACCCAGCGGGCGTCGGAGGCGCGCTCGCGGCCGACGGGGCCGAACCACTGCACGGCGACCCAGGCCGACTCCGGGACCTCGTCGAAGCGCAGGCTCAGGCGCAGCCCCTCGAGCGCGCCGTCGGCGCCCACCACGGGCGCGAGGGCCGCGTCGCCAGCCACCCGCCAGGCGGGGGCAGGACGCAGCTGGTCGGCCGGGACGGGGGGCACGAACAGCGGCAGGCACGCGCTCGGCCCGACGGCGAGGAGCGCGACCAGCAGCAGCGGCCCCGCCGTGCGGCGCGACCCCACGCTCCGCCGGGAGCGAGCGCGCGCCCTCACGCCTCGCCCGCCAGCAGCCAGGCGGCCGCCATCGCGACCGGCGCCGTCTCGGCCCGCAACACGCGGCGGCCCAAGCGGACGCGGGTCGCCCCGCGCGCCTCGAGGGCGGCCACCTCCTGCGGCGTCCAGCCCCCCTCGGGGCCCGTGATGGCGGTCAGGCGGTCGCCGCCGAGATCCGCCGCCTCGCGCCACGACGACGGGGCCCCGAGATCCGCCACGACGGCGGCGGCCTCCCAGGCCAGGTCCCCCACGGCGACGGCCTCGTGCACGGCGGGCACCAGCGCCCGCCCGGACTGGCGAGCCGCCTCGCTCGCCACCCGCCGCAGGCGCGCCAGCCTCGCTGGACTCAGCTCCCGCACGTCGCAGCGCCGCGCCAGCACCGGCCGGAACGCGACCACGCCCAGCTCGGTGCCCATGCGCACCACGTCCGCCAGCTTGTCGCCCTTGAGCAGCGCCGGCGCCAGCGTGAGGGCGCGCGCCGGCTCGGTCGTCGCGGCGGTCGGCTCGCCGAGTTCGAGCCACACGCCGTCGCCGTCGACCTCGACCACGCGCCCGGGCGCCTCGCTGCCCCGGCCATCGAAGGCCACGACCTCCGCCCCGGGCCGCACCCGCAACACGTGGGCGAGGTGGTGACCGCCGTCGCCAGCGAGGCGGCGCCGACCGGCGGCGACGTCCTCGACCCGAACCCGATGAACCCGCACGTCAGGCCACCCGTCGCAGGTGCACGAGCCACCACGCGCCGTCGCGCCGCGCGTCGACCCACGCCAACCGCGGTCCACCGACGCCGGCGGCATCGTCCAGCAGGGCGAGGGCGTCCCGCAGCAACTCGTGGCGCGGGTCGAGGATGCCGCTGAGCAGCAGGTCGCCGCCGAGGACGGTGCTGGTCGCGTACGCCGCCAGCCACTTCGCGTGCAGCTCGGCGTAGAGGTTGGCGACGAGGACGTCGACGGGTTCCAGCGCCACCTCACCGAAGCCGCCGGCGGCGAAGCGGGCGCGCGACCGGTTCCGCTCGGCGTTCGCCCGGGCGACCGGGACGGTGTCGGCGTCGATGTCGATGCCCACGGCGTCGGCGGCGCCCAGCTTGTCGGCCGCGATCGCCAGCAGGCCGGAGCCGGAGCCGACGTCGAGCACCCGGCGCCCCGCCAGGGTCAGCGTCCCGAGCGCCTCGAGCGCCAGCCGCGTCGACTCGTGGTGGCCGGTGCCGAACGCCGTCCCCGGGTCGAGCCACACGATCTGCTGGCCGGTGCGCAGCACGGCCTCGCAGTGCGTCGGCGCCACGACGACGGCGCCGGCATCGACCGGCGCCAAGCCGGCCAGGTAGGCGGCGACGTGGTCGACGTCGGGCACGTCCTCCCAGCGGCCATCACCGGGGGGCGTCGCGGGGGCGCCGTCCGGGAAGTACGCCACGAGGTCGGGCCCGTCGATCCACACGGCCGTGGCGCCCGCCGCCCACAGGGCGGCGGCCTCGGCGCCCTCGGCCGCCAGCGGCGCGGCGGCCGCCCCGCCGAGCCGCCACGCCCTCACGCGCGCGCCTCGCCCGGCGACGCCGCCCCGGGCGCCCGCTCGGGGGGCTCGACCTCACGCAGGTCGCGGGTGATCACCTCGAAGCCGAGGCGCTCGCCCTCGGCCAGGTACCACTCGATGTCCGCGATGCGCGTCTGCGGACCCAGCGACGCCCGGTCGAAGGCCTGCGTGGCGGTCATGATCATCGTCTCCGCGAGGCAGGCGGGCACGAGCCCGTCGCCGAAGTGCAGGTCGATCTGGCTGCGCAGCGAGCCAGGGGGCCGCACGACCCCACCGGGGATCAGCTTGACGCCCGGCACGCCCTCGACCTCCGGGTGCACGTCCGCCGGTCGGCCGAGGTCGAAGACCCACGCGCCCGGCTTGACGTGCGCCGCGCGCAGCACCGGCAGCGGGTCGGAGGTCGCGGTGAACACCAGGTCCGCGTCGACGACGGACGCCACCTCGGTCGAGGTCCGCACCTGGAGCTCGGGGTGCTTCCGCTGGAGGGTCCGCGCGGACCGATCGAGCCGCTCGAGGTCGCGGCCGACGAGCACCAGGCGGCCGACCTCGCCCGCGAGCACCCGTGCCACCCCGAACGCCACCACGCCATTGGCGCCGATCACGGCGGCCTCCGCGTTCCTCAGGTCGCCCCCCTGCTCCTCGAAACGCCGGAGCAGGCCGGGCACCGCGGCCCGCACGGTGGCGGCGGTGTAGGCGCCGCCGTTGGTGATCGCCAGGTCGGGCACCGCCGCCTGCACCAGCACCCCCTTGTCGCCCACCGTCGACCAGAAGGCACCGAGGCCGAACGCCTCGGCGCCGAGCTCGCG
>JAABRV010000142.1 GCA_011390735.1 Trueperaceae bacterium
GTCCCGCAGCAGCTGGAACAGCACGCCCTTCTGGGCGTGCAGCCGGTTCTCGGCCTGGTCGAACACGATCGACCGCGGATGGTAGACGGCCTCCTCGGTGCACTCCTCGCCGTAGTGGGCCGGCAGGTCGTGCATGAACACGCCGCGGGGCGACAGCGCGTCGAACCAGCTGGGGTCGATCGTGTAGCCCGCGAAGGCCGCGCGGCGGCGCTCCGTCTCCTCCTCCTGGCCCATCGAGATCCACACGTCGGTGTAGAGCGCGTCGGCGCCCTCGGCGGCCTCGCGCGGGTCGCGCACGATGGTCACGTCCGCGCCGCGGTCGCGGGCCGCGCCGAGGATCGCCGGGTCGGGATCGAAGCCCTCCGGGCAGGCGATCGTCAGGCGCGTGCCGGCGTGCGCGGCGGCGTTGACGTGCGAGGCGCAGACGTTGTTGCCGTCGCCGACGAAGGCGACCTTCAGCCCCGCGAGCTCGCCGAACGTCTCCTGCAGCGCCATGTAGTCCGCCAGCAGCTGGCACGGGTGCAGCGCGTCGGAGAGGCCGTTGATGACGGGCACGTCGGCGTGCAGGGCCAGCTCCTCGAGGGTGCCGTGGCCGTAGGTGCGCGCCATGATGCCGTCGACCCAGCGCTCGAGGTTGTAGGCCACGTCCTTGATCGTCTCGCGCACGCCCCAGCCGATGTAGTTCTGCGACAGCAGGACGGAGTGGCCGCCGAGCTGCACCATCGCGATGTCGAAGGTCGAGCGGGTGCGCAGCGACTGCTTCTCGAAGATCATGGCGATCGTCTTGTGCTCGAGCGGGCGGGGCCGGACCTTGGCCTTCCACGCGCGCTTGAGCCACAGTGAGCTCTGCAGCAGCCCGTGGAACTCGGGGGTCGTGAGGTCGGCGAGCGACAGCAGGTCGCGGCCGCGGAGGCTGTCGACGATGGGGAGGTCCATGAGGGGCCCTTCTCGTGCACTGCGGCGGCTCGGCCGGCGCCGGGGGAACGGTGTGGGCGCGTGCCTCGCGCCGGTCGGCGCCAGCCACGCGTGGGAGACGATGCTATCAGACCCCCAGGAGGTCGAGGTACCAGGCGACGAGCGCGTCGCCGAACGCCCACGCGAGCAGGGCGCCGACCACCAGGAAGGGTCCGAATGGGACGAAGCGGGAGCCGCCGAACAGCCGCTGCGCCACGCCGACGACGGCGCCGATCACCACGGCGAGCAGCAGGCCGACCAGGAACCCGGTGGTCCCCAGGAGCGCCCCCAGCGCCGCCGCCAGCTTGACGTCGCCGAAGCCCATGGCCACCGGTTCGCCCTCGTCGTCCTCCGGCGCGCCGGCCTCCTCGGCGGGCGGCTTGCGCGTCTCGCTGGCGCGCAGGTCGACGGCCCACCACCAGGCGGCGCCGAGCAGCGCGAACGCCCCCGCGCCGATGAGGCTGCCGGCCAGGGCCTCGACGAGGCCGACGCCCCAGGCGGCGGTCCACCCGCCGAGGGCCACGATCAGGGCGGTCAGCCACAGCGCGTAGACCCACGGCTCCGGGAGCCGGACCGGGCGACGCGCCAGCCCGCTGAGGACCACCTGCGCCAGGCCCGCGGCGAGCGCCCACCAGCGTCCGCCGAGCATGCCCGCCAGCGCCGCGACGTTGACGGCGTCGAGCGAGAACGGCCATAGGCGCTCCTCGGTGTCGCGCAGGCGCCGCAGCACCAGGCCGCCGAGGCGGTTGATCAGCACCAGCACGCCGGCGGCGATCGCGGCGCCGACGGCGGCCTCGGCCGGGGTCGGGAGCCCGGCGGCGGGGTGGTAGGCCCACGCGCCGACGATGCCGACGGCGACCGCCGGCAGCGTCAGCCCGTCGGGCAGCAGGTACGTGTCGAGGTCGATCAGCGCCGCCATGGCGAGCATCGACACGAGCAGCAGGAGCGGCAGCAGCGTGAGACCGAAGCGCTCGATCGGGTAGGCCCAGGCCAGGGTGCCGAACGCGAGCGCGAAGCCCGCCTCCACGAGGGGGTAGCGGACCGCGATGCGCGCGCCGCAGGTGCGGCAGCGGCCGCGCAGCGCGAGCCAGGAGAGCACGGGCACGAGGTCGAGCGGCGAGAGCGTGCGGCCGCACCCCGGGCAGCGCGACCGCGGGCGCACGACCGACTCCCCCCGCGGCCAACGGTAGACGACCACGTTGGCGAAGCTGCCGATCAGCGAACCGACGATCGCGACCAGCGCGATCCAGGCTGCGGTCATGGCGGGGTGAGGGGCGCGCTGGGCGTTGGGGGCATGGCGACCGGCTTCTCATGGTGCCCGTGCTACGCTTCCCGTCGCTATGAAGAGACTCACCCTGCTACTCGTCGCGGCCGTCGCGGTCGCCCTCATGTTGGGCGCGAACCTCGGCGCCCAGGACGCGCCTGCGCGGATCGCCTTCGTCGATTCGCAGGCGCTGATCGCCTCCCACCCCGCCGGCGAGGCGGCGAACGAGCTGCGCGCACTGGCCGCCGAGGAGATCGGCGGACTGCGCGAGCAGCTCGACGGCCTCCAGGCCAAGGCCCGGGCCGAGGGGCTGAGCAACGAGGAGGCCGAGATGTTCAACGTCCTGGTCGCCACCTACGAGTCGGTCCAGGCGCGCTACGCGGCGGACATCGCCGCTGCGGCCCAGCCGGCGATCGACGCCGTCAACGAGGCCATCCGCGCGGTCGCGGAGCAGAACGGCATCGCCGTGGTCATGGACATCGGGACCGCGGCCGAGAGCGGGATGGTCGTGTACGCGGCGGACGGTCTCGACCTCACGGAGGCGGTCGCCGAACGGCTGCGCTGACCCCGGGCTGGGGCGCTCAGGTGCCTCCGCGCGGGCCGGCGCCCAGGCCGGCCAACCACGCACGATCGTCCTCGTCGAGCGGCGCCCCCTCCAGCAGGTCGGGGCGCCGTTCCAGCGTGCGGCGCAGCGCCTCGCGGCGGCGCCAACGCGCCACCTCCGCGTGGTGCCCGGAGCGCAGCACCTCGGGCACCGCCACGCCGGCGAACTCGGGCGGGCGGGTGTACTCCGGATGGTCGAGCAGGCCGGTCGTGAACGAGTCCTGCGCGTGACTGTCCGCGTCGCCGAGCACGCCCGGCAGCAGCCGCGCGACGGCCTCCACCAGGCACAGGGCGGCGAGCTCGCCGCCCATGAGCACGAAGTCGCCGAGCGACACCTCGCGGTCGACGAGCGCCTCGGTGCGCGCGTCGAAGCCCTCGTAGCGCCCGCACAGCAGCACCAGGTGACGCTTCTGCGCCAGGGCCTCGACCGTCCGCTGCGTCAGCGGCGCGCCGGCGGGGGAGAGCAGCACCACCTCGTCCGGCGTCGGGTCGTCGCCGCGCGCCTCCGCGATCGCCGCCGCGGCCACGTCGACGCGGACGACCATGCCCGCCCCGCCGCCGTAGGGCGCGTCGTCCACCCGGCCCGTGCGGTTGCCGGCGAAGCGGCGGAGGTCGCGCGCCTCGAGCTCGATCAGCCCCTGGCGGGCGGCCCGTCCGATGAGCGCCTCGCCGCGCCAGGCCTCGATGAGTTGCGGGAACAGCGTGTAGACGGTGAAGCGCACGGTGGGGCCTAGCGCGCCGCGCCCGCGCCGACGGCAAGGGGGTCCCGGGGGCGGTGCCGCGCGATCAGCCGCGTGTAGACGTCGGCGAGCGCGAGGGCGCGGCGCCCGACGTCGTACGCCGCGGCCGCCTTCCGCGCCCGCGCGCGCAGGGCACGCGGGTCGGGCGTCGACAGCGTGCCCACGATCTTCGCGGCGAGGGCCTCCGGCGTGGCCTGGCAGATGCCGTCCAGGTCGCCGGAGAGCAGGTCGCGGGCGGCGGCGGAGGCGACGGCCACCACCGGGGTCCCCGCCGCGAGGGCCTCCAGGAACGTCATCGGCAGGACCTCCGTCGTGGAGGCGGTCACGAACAGGTCGGCGCTCAGCAGGTAGTCGGCGACCCGCTCGTGGGGCAGCGGGCCCACCCAGCGCACCTGCGGGTGGCTGCGGGCGCTCAGCTCCGCGCGCAGCGGGCCGTCGCCGACCATGAGCAGGTGCAGGCCGGGTGACCGCTCGCGCGCCCGCTCGAACGCCTCGAGCAGCAGGGGCAGACCCTTCTCCGGCCCCATCCTGCCCACGTAGACGAGCAGCGGCGCGTCCGGCGGCACGCCGTGGCGCTCGCGCAGGCCGGGATCGGGTTCGTGACGGAAGCCGGCGAGGT
The DNA here is from genome assembly GCA_011390735.1 of Trueperaceae bacterium. Classification (GTDB taxonomy): domain Bacteria; phylum Deinococcota; class Deinococci; order Deinococcales; family Trueperaceae; genus JAABTL01. The sequence goes on from JAABRV010000142.1 coordinate 4,181, forward strand.
CCACGGGGTTGGCGAGCAGCTCGATCGGGCCCTCGAAGCCGTAGCCGCGCAGGACGTCCACGATCGCGTTCCCGGGCGCCAGCACGAGGTCCGCCTCCTGCGCGAACGCGCGGACGTGGCGCTTCACCGCCCAGGCGGTCGGGCCGGCCGGCGTGGGCGCGTAGCGCACGTACGCGTGGTACTGCGTGTGGGCCGTGAAGACGAGCGGCACCTGGGCCCGGCGCGCCCAGCCGAGCGCGATGTGACCGGCGACGAACGGGTGCATCGTGTGCACCACGTCCAGGTCGTGCACCGGCAGGCGCTGGGTGGCGATCGGGCCGACGGGCAGGAGGAGGGGGTAGTCCGGCGGGGCGCCGAGCTGGAGGCCGGGCAGCCGGAAGACGTCCGGCTCGGCCACCGCGCCCGGATGGCGGGGGGCGAACACCCGGACCGTGTGCCCCAGCGAGCGCAGCCCGCGCGCGAAGAGCGCCGTCGACGTGGCGACGCCGTTCTTGGCCGGGGTGAAGGTGGCGGTGACGATGCCGATGCGCATGGCGGTCAGGGGGCTCCTCGGGTGGGCGGAGACGTCGCCGTCGTTCCAGCTTACGGGGCGCGGCCGCGGTCGGCGGTCCCGCGCCCGTCACTCGTCGTCGAGCAGGCCGGGGGGCGGATCGTCGATGGCGACGGCGTCGCCGTCCCAGCGGACGTAGGGCGCCTGCCACGGGACCCAGCGCGGACCCGCGGGCCCCTGGACCTCCAACAGGTCCTGGGCGCCGAGGACGACGCGCGTGACGCGGCCGTACGGTCGGCCGTCGAGCCGCACCGACGCCCCCTCGAGCAGTTCGGCGGCGGGCACCCCGCCGGGCGCGTCCGCGTCCGTCGCGCCGGCGACCGGGTCGTCGGGGTCGCGCGGGTCGGCCCCGCGCTCGGGAGGTCCCCACAGGTCGCGGTGCACGTGATCGCGGGCGCGCTCGGGGGTGTAGATGCCCTGGAACGAGACGGCCACGCCGCCGCCGATCCGCCGGGCGCCGCGCAGGCGTGTGGCGCCGATACCGCTCAGCCACACCGTCTCGCCGGCCTCGCCGCGTGCGAGCAGGAGGCGGTCGGCCGCGGGGCCGAGGGTCTGCGCACGCAGCGCGCCGTGCAGCTGGAACGGCCGGCCCAGACGCGCGAGGCGCACCCAACCCGCGGGTGGATGCGCCTCGTCGGCGGTCGGGGTGTCGGGTCGCGGGCGCCCGGTCACGTGCGCCTTACTCGATCAGGTGAACGTCGACCCGCTGGCGGCCGTCGGTGGCCGCGCGGGCCAGGGTGCGCAGGCCGTTGATCACGCGGCCGCCGCGGCCGATGACACGCCCGGCGTCGTCCTTGGCACAACGGATCTCGATGCGGACGCCGCCGCGGTCCTCGTCGACGGCCCGGACGTCGAGCGCGTCGACGTCGGCCACGAGGTTCTGGACGACGTAAGCGACCAGTTCGCGGGGCATCCGGGGATCAGGCCTGGGCCTGCGCCGCGGCCGCGGTGCGGGCGGTGTAGCTGTTGCCGCGCTTGGCCCGGACCGCGGGGACGGCGACGCCGGCCCTCTCCAGCAACCGCACCGCGGTGTCGGTCGGCTGGGCGCCCTGCGACAGCCAGTAGGCCGCGCGCTCGGCGTCGATCTTGAAGGCGTTGTCGGTCGTCTCGCGCGGGTCGTAGTACCCCAACGACTCGATGTAGTCGCCGCCGCGCTTGACGCGCGCGTCCACGACGACCATGCGGTAGTGGGGGTTCTTCTTCGCGCCCAGGCGCATCATGCGGATCTTGACCATGCTGGTGGGTTCCTCCGGTGGGGACGGCGAGCGCCCCACGACGGGCGCCCGGGTCGTTCGACTCAGCCTCTGATGCTACACGCTGGCGCGCCGGCTGTCCAATCCAGACGCGCGGTCGCGGATGCCGCCTCGCGGGCGGCCGCCCCTCACGGGCGGGCGCGCCCCATGCGGCCGCCCCGACCGGGCGGGCGCTTGCCGAAGCGCTTCATCAGCGCGCGCATCTCATCGTAGTTCTTCATCAGCCGGTTGACGTCCTGCACCGTGGTGCC
>JAABRV010000143.1 GCA_011390735.1 Trueperaceae bacterium
GAGCTCTACGGCGAGCGGGTGCCCGTGATCCCGTCGGCGGTCATCAGCGGCCGCGCCACGCTGCGGCTGATGGGCCTCACCTTCAACGGGCGCTTCCGCTTCATCCACGACGCGGGCGAGGCCTACCGTCACTACCTCGACGCGACCCTTTTCGGCCTGCCGCTCATGCGCGTGAACGAGTGGTTCACGGGCGGCCATGCGCGCCTCGAGCTCCCCTTCGGCGTCACCGAGGGCGAGCCGAAGATCGATCAGGCGGCCAACCTCGGGCTGTGGGCCGAGTCGATCTGGTTGCCTGCCCTGTTCGTCACCGACCCGCGCGTCCGCTGGGAGGCCATCGACGACGAGACCGCCCTGCTCATCGTGCCGGGCGACGCCGACGAGGAGCAGTTCGTGGTCCGCTTCGACCCCGTGTCCGGCCGGCCCACGCTCTTCGAGGCCATGCGCTACCGCGAGGCCGACGACGAGACGAAGACGCTGTGGCTCAGCCGCTCCGTCGCCTGGGGCGAGATCGGCGGACGCACGGTCCTGACGCAGGGCGACCTCACCTGGTTCGGCGACGACCTCCCGTGGGCGGTGTTCCGCGTCGAGGAGGTCCTGTACGGCGTCGATGTGAGCGAGGCGATCGTGGGGCGGGGGCCCTGAGGGGCGAGGCGGGGCGGGGCGGGCACGCGTAGGATGATGTATGTGATCCGGAAGCAGCTCTACATCGAGCCTCATCAGGAGGAGGCGCTCAAGCAGCGCTCGCGCGAGTTGGGCGTGTCCGAGGCCGAACTGGTTCGGCGAGCGCTCGATGCCGCGCTCGCGGGCGACCCCGCCACGCTGCTCCATCCGGGCCGAGCGCACGCGGCGGCACGCCTGGTCGCGACGCTGGACGCCATCGCGCGAACCGGCACGATCGCGCCCGAGGCTTACGACCGCGAGGGTCTCTACGCCGAACGGATGTCCGCCCTGGACCACGGCGAGTCGTGAAGACCCTGATCGACACCAACGTCCTCGTCTACGCGATCGATCCCGCGGAGGGCGAACGGCGAGCGCGGGCCACGGCGTGGCTCGAGGCCCTGGCGCGCTCGCGATCGGGCGTCCTGTCGACCCAGGCGCTGTCGGAACTCGCCAACGTCGGCCTCCGGCGACGGCGACCCCACCTCGATCCGGACGAGCTGACGACGCTGCTGGATGCCCTGAGAGACGCCTACGAGGTCCTCGCCGTGACCCCCGCGATCGTGCGGGAAGCGCTGCGCGGTGTGCGCGACCACCAGCTGTCGTGGTTCGACGCCCAAATGTGGGCCGCCGCGCACCTGCACCAGGTGCCCTTCCTCCTCAGCGAGGACATGGCCGCGGGTGCCACCTACGACGGCATCACGATCGTCGACCCATTCGTCACGCCGCCGCCGGGGTAGTCCGGGCGGGAGCCGCCGGACCTTTCTCGGATATGATGGTCCGCGTTGACCGGTGCGGGAACGCTTCCGCGCCACCGATGAGGAGTCCCCATGCCCATCCCCGACGGCGCCGCCGCCCACTTCCTCTTCCACCCCGACCTCGCTGCCCTCGTCGGCGAGATCCAGCCCGACTCGATCGTCTCGCGGTCGGTCCACGCCGACGACCTCGTCAAGGTCACGCTCTTCGGCTTCGCAGCCGGCCAGGAGTTCTCCGAGCACACGGCCAGCAAGCCCGCCATCCTGCAGGTGCTCGCCGGCGAGGGCACGTTCGGGTTGGGCGATCAGCTCGTCGAGGTCGGGCCCGGCAGCTGGGCGCACATGGCGGCGAACCTGCCGCACACGGTGACGGCGCGCACACCGCTGGTGCTGCTGCTGACGATGCTCAAGGGCACGCTCGCAGCATAGGGTCGCAGCATGGCCGCTGCGGCGACGATGCTGCGGCGGCGATGCGACCGCGAGGCCAGCCCTCCCGCCAACAGGAGCACGAAGGGCTGGCATGGGTTCAAGTCGAAGGCTTGTTCAAGGCTGTCTCCCGGGCGCTGCCCTCCCGGACGGTGAGGCCTTCCTGGCTGGTCGGTCCCAGGTCGCCTCGGTCGGCGCGGAGGGTCGGAACGCACGCCTGATGTCGTTGCGGAAGATGGTACCGCTAGATGCCGGGATCGTCGGCAGCGATGTCGCCGATGACACCACCCACCCCCGCACCCTCGAAGCGCTCCAGGCCCAACTCGACGCCTTCACCGCCACTTACAACCACCACCGCCCCCACCGCTCGCTCCCACACCACGCCACCCCCGCCTCGATCTACAACAACTGCCCGAAAGCCAGCCCCAGCAGCGGCCGCGAACACGACACCCCCGACCGCGTCCGCAGCGACACCATCGACAAAGCCGGCGTCGTCACCCTCCGCACCAACGGCCGCCTCCACCACATCGGCGTCGGCCGCCACCACGCCCACCGACGCGTCCTCCTCCTCCTCGTGCAAGACCACGACATCCGCATCGTCGACCCCAGCACCGGCGAACTCGTACGCCACCTCACCCTCGACCCCACCCGCGACTACCAACCCACGGGAGCGCCAAAAGGACCCAAACGCAAAACGAAACGGACCGAACCATAGGTTCAGTCTGTTTCCGATCTCCTGAGAGATCACACCGACGTCGTATGGTGATGCGAACCTGCAGCTCGGATCCGGAGGGATTTGACATGCGTCCACGCATCATCCTGTCCGCCCTCATGGCAGCGCTCGCGCTGCTCCTCGTCGCCTGCCCCTCGGCCGGAAGCCCGAACGGCAGCCTGCAGCTCACCATCGACGGCTTGCCTACCGGGGTCGACGGCGCGGTGACGGTCACCGGCGCGGGCGGCTTCTCGCAGAGGGTAACGGCCACCGCCACGCTCGCCAACCTGAAGCCGGGCATCTACGTGCTAGCGGCCGAGGCGGTGCTGACCGACGCTCCCGTCGTGAGCGAAGCCTACGACGTGACGACGCCGCCCCCGGCGAAGGTCGAGGTGATCGCCAACATGACGGCCAGCGCCACCACGACGTACGCCAGACGCCCCGGGAGCGGGCGGCTGTGGAAGCCCCTCCTGGGCGACACGCTGCTGTTCGGCTTCGCGGACGCCCAACTCGCATCCAGCGGCACGCCCACGCCCGACGTCACGCTGATCCGCACCGGCGGTGGCAACGATCAGGGCGTGACGTTCGACGGTGACGGGAATGCCTGGGTGACCAACAGCGACTTGCGCACCCTCTCACGCTACGACGCCGTCGAATTGGAGTCGGACGCGACCCTGACGCCCGACGTCACCATCAGGACGGACGGCGCCAGCCTCGTGAGGCCGGTAGGGCTCGCCTTCGACGTGTCCGGGAACCTCTGGATCACGGACCTCGGCGCGGGCCAGCTGCAGATGTTCACGCCCACCCAGCTGGCCTCGAGCGGCACCCCCACCCCGACCGTCGTGGTCGGAACGGATGGCACAAGCCTGCAGGCGCCGTGCGGCCTCGCCTTCGACGCCGGAGGCAACCTGTGGGCGAGGAACCTCACGGTCGGGGGCGGACGCGCCGAGAAGTTCACACCGACGCAGTTGGCCACCAGCGGCACGCCCACTCCGCAGGTCACCCTCGCTTCGGACGGCACCAGCCTCACCTTCTCCTGCGGCCTCGCCTTCGACGCCAGCGGCAACATGTGGGCGACGGGCGGGGACCCCAGCAACCGACTCGAGATGTTCGCTTCCGGCCAACTGTCCACCGGCGGCACCCCGACACCGACCGTCATCATCGAATCCGACGGCACCAGCCTCTCCAACCCGTTCGCCCTGGCGTTCGACAACGGCGGCAACCTGTGGGCCAGCGCCACCGGTAACGACACCCTCGAGAAGTTCACCCCCGATCAGCTCGCCTCGAGCGGCGCCCCCACCCCGGAGGTGACGATCGGCGGCGGCAACACCGATGTCGGCGCCTTCGCCTTCAGTCCGGCCCCGGCCAACCTGCCCATCAACGCTCCCTGAACGGACCTCCAAACCGAGTGTGCGAGGGCCGGCAGCGCTGCCGGCCCTCGCAAGTGCGTGCGGGGCTCCCGCGAACACCGCATGGGGACAGTTCGAGCGGGACTTGCGAGGACCTCCCCCAGCGACGGTTCCCGACGCGGTTCGCGCCCGTTCCGACGAGCAGCGCCCGCCGCTCACCTGGGATCGGGGCAAGGAGATGGCGCGGCATACGCGTCACGGTCGCCATCAGCGTGCAGGTGTGCTTCCGCAATCGACACAGCCCCAGCGGCAGCTACGAGAACACCAACGGCTTGCCGTGGCAGTGCTTCCCGAAAGGAACGAGCTCCGCGAGCGTCACCGCCGATCGTCTCGAGACCGCAGCCGACAGCCACGACCGACGACACCGCAAGACCCGACTGGCGGGCACCCGCCGAGGAGTAGGTTCAGAGCGTTGTGATGCCGGACTGAGGTAATCCCCCCACGAACACCAGGACCGGCAACGACCACACGGACTGCTCAGCGCAGGATCGCCAGGAACACCCCGGCCGCGACGGCGGAGCCGATGACGCCCGCCACGTTCGGACCCATGGCCGCCATCAGCGGGTTGACGCGGCCCTGGGTCTGCTCGGAGACGAACTTCTGCACCACCCGAGCCGACATGGGCACGGCGGAGACGCCGGCCGCCCCGATGCATGGGTTGATGCGCCGTTCGGCCGGCAGGATGACGTTGAGCAGTTTCGCGAGCAGGATGCCGCCCGCGGTGCTGAAGGAGAAGGCGACGGCGCCGAGGACGATGATGAAGAGCGTCTGCGGCCGCAGGAAGGTCACGCCGCTCATCGTGGCCCCGACGACCAGGCCGAGCAGGATCGTGACGATGTTGATGAGCGGCCCCGAGGCCGTCTTCGACAGCCGGTCGGTGACGCCCGACTCCTTGAGCAGGTTCCCGAACATGAGCATGCCGATGAGCGGCGCGGCCGGTGGCACCGCGAGCGACACCAGCAGGGTGATGACGATCGGGAACAGGATGACCGCCGTGCGCGACACCGCCCGCTCCTGGGCCATCGGGATGGCCCGCTCCGCTGGGGTGGTCATGAGCCGCAGGATGGGCGGCTGGATCACCGGCACCAGGGCCATGTAGGTGTACGCCGCGACGGCCACGGCCCCCAGCAGGTGCGGCGCCAGGATGGCCGTGAGGAAGATCGAGGTCGGTCCGTCGGCGCCGCCGATGATGCCGATGGAGGCGGCCTCGCGGGCGCTGAAGCCGAAGAGGTAGTGCGCGCCGAGCGCCGCGACGAAGATGCCCAACTGCGCCGCCGCGCCCAGGATGAGCGTGAGCGGCCGCGCGAGCAGCGGGCGGAAGTCGGTCAGCGCCCCGACGCCGAGGAAGATCAGCGGGGGCAGCAGCTCGGTGCTGATGCCGGCGCTGTAGATCAGCTGCAGCAGCGGCAGCTTGCCGCCCTCGGCCGCGTACGTGCTGGAGGCCGCGAGATCGGCCCCCGGCAGGTTCGCGAGGATGGCGCCGAAGCCGATCGGCACCAGCAGCAGCGGCTCGTAGTTGCGCGTGACCGCCAAGTAGATGAGGACGCCGGCGACGCCGAACATGACGAGGCTCTCCCACGTCAGGCCCGCGAAGCCGCTCCCCTGCAGCAGGGTGGCCCAGCCCGCCACGTCAGCCCTCGATCGACAGGATCGGCTTGCCGGCGCCGACCTCGTCGCCGAGGCGAGCGTGCAGCTTGGCGATCCGCCCGGCGACGGGTGCGCGGACGTCGTGCTCGGCCTTCATCGCCTCGACCGCGGCCACCACCTGGCCGGCGGTGACGGCGTCGCCCTCCTTCACCTTGAGGCCGACGAGCTCGACGGTGCCGCTGAAGGGCGAGTAGACGGGCGTGAGGGCCGCGGCCGCGTAGGGCGCGGCGGGGTCGACGGGCGGCGGCGCGGCGGCCTGCGGGGGCGCGGCCGGCGGGGCCTCGTCGGCGCCGCCCGGCGGCTCGACCGTGACGCGGAACTTGCGGGCCCGGCCGCCCTCCTCCACCGTGACGGTGGTGGTGACGGGGCCGCTCCACGCCCCGCCTGCGGGCGCCGGCGCGGGCACGGGCGCGGCGGCGGGGACCGGCGCCGCGGGAGCTGCCGCGTCCGCTGGCGCCGCCTTCTTCAAGGGCAGGCTGACGCG
>JAABRV010000144.1 GCA_011390735.1 Trueperaceae bacterium
TGGTCGACGTCCGCGAGACCGACCGCCTCTTCTACGACGACACCCTGGAATGGGCGCGCGAGCGCGGCGACGCGGCGCTCGTCGAGCGCCTCGAGGCGTTGGGTCCGCCGCCCTACGCGGAGCCGGTGGGCACCTATCCGGTCATCGTGGGCCCCGAGCGCGCGCTCAACCCGTACCCGGAGTTCGACGGCCGCACCGAGATGACCGCGACGATCTTCGTGCCCGAGTTCGACGTGATGGAGCGCATCGGCGCGGTGCGCGGGCTCGCCGACACCTACGCCCGGCTGTACCCGCAGCTGCAGGAACTCGACCTGCGCGAGCGCGTCCCCGAACTCCAGGTGCCCGTCTGGGTCGTCATGGGCCGGCACGAGGCGCGCGGCCGCGTGGAGCCGGCGCGAGCGTGGTTCGACGCGCTGCGGGCGCCCGAGACGCACTGGGTCGTGTTCGAGGGATCGAGCCACCGCGCCAACATCGAGCGGCCGGCGGACTACGCCGCCCTGCTCGACGAGGTCGTCGCGGCGACCGGCGGACGGTAGCGGCCTCGCCGACCGCGGCCGAGGTCGGCGGCGCCCCGGGTCGGCCCGCTGGCGGTCGGGCTCAGCGGTTGGCCAACCGCCCGAGGGTCGTCTCCAGCGAGCGCTGCATCTTGCCGGCGGCGCCCTCGAGGGCGTCCTCGACCGTCGCCGCCTCGTGGGTCACCGCGGTCGGCTTGAGCCCTTCGACCCGCACCTCCATGAGGCAGCGCATGTCACGGGCGCCGGACTTCTTGTCGCTGTTCTGATCGCTGAGGTGGACCTCCACCCGGCTGATCCGCGCACTGAACCGCTCCAGCGCCCCGCGGACCACGCTCTCCGCCTGATCGATCATCGCCTCGTCGCCTTCGATGTTGCGGTCGGTGTTGATCTGGACCTGCATGCTGCCGCCCTTCCGTTGCGGTCGGTGCCGCGACCCACCCTGGGGTCGTTGCCGGAGCCCTTGCCTAGTAGCGGTACGTTGCGGCGATGCCCGTGTCCGTCGGCATCCGATCGCTGGGGACGATGACGACGTCGCCACCCATCTGCAGGGCCAACGTCGCCAGGTCGTCGAGCACGTCGTCCACCGTGGGGTCGTGCAGGTCGCTCACGGCCATCTCGCCGGTCGCCCGATCGATGCGCCCCGGGATCTCGCGGTCGGCCTCGACGAGCAGCCTGGAGACCCGGCCCTCGACGACCGCCTTGGCGACGTCGGCGACGACGTCGCCGCCGAGGCCCCGCGCCTTCGCGCTGCCGAACTCATCGGCCAGCTCGGCCAACCGGGCCAGGTACGCGGGTTCGATCACCTGCCAGGCGCGTGCACGGAGGTCGTCGAGCGACGTGGCGTCGGGGTTCACGTCGACGCTGTCGGCCACCAGGAGCGGGTTGTGGCTCAACCGGTGGAAGAGGTCGTGGTGCTCCGGCAGCGAGGCGAGGATCAGCGGCAGGGAGGACGGGCGAGAGTGGTGCTCCAGGACCGCGCGATCGACCGCGCGGAAGAACCGCTCCGCATCGCTGTCGACCTCCTCGGCCTTCCCCCCGTGGCCGTGGTGCATGGGCGACTGCCCCTGCCCGGCGCCGCCGTAGGACGCGACCGTCAGGTGGGCATCGGTCAAGTCGTCCCCGAGCGCGTCGGTGAGGGTTCGCGGGACGCCCTCGGCCAGGTCGATCTCGGCCAGGGCATCGCGGTTGCCCTCGAAGAGCTTCGCCTCGTGCCGGCTCAGGCCGAGGACCTGGTAGCGGTCGGCCGACTGGAGGTGGCGTAGGAGCGGCTTGACGTGGAAGGTGTCGGCCACGATGGCCAGTTCGGGCACGGTTCGTGGGAGCCGGTAGGCGCGGAACGTGCCCGGGGCGCCCAGCACGGCGAGGCCCTCGAGCGTGGCGTTCCAGAACTCGCGGTCGTCGTCCAACGCCAGGAAGGGCGCCAACCGTTCCCGGGACTCGTGCTCGGGGTACCGCTGCTGCAGCGACGCCTCGAGCTCCTTGACGAGGTTGCGGTAGCGGATGCGGTCCTGCTGGTTGTCCGGGTGGTGGCGATGCGTGGGCTGGTAGAGGGACAGGCAGGGCGGTTCGTGGGCTTCGAGGAGCTCCTTCGTGCCGTCGTGGAGAAGCGTCTTCATGGTGCCTCCTTCGTCCTGAGCGATGGGCTACGCGTGGGTCGACGTCTTCTGCGACGATCCACGTGGCGCGCGACGGGTTCGGCGGGGATTGGCGTGCCGCGTTCTCATGAGGCTTCACCTGAGTCCGGGCCGGTCGCCGACGAGGGTGGCACCGCCCGCCCCGAACGTCCGGCGAGGTCGGCGACCCCAAGCCCCGCGTGCGCGCCCGGATCCCCTGAAGGCAGGATACACGCCGGCCCCCGAGCGCTCGCCGAAACCGCCTGGCCGCGATCCCCCGAGTCGGCGTGTCGAACGCGGCGGACGTCGAGCTCAGGTCGGCGGAGGATGGGGGGCGGTGTCCCTCGCGCACGCATCCCCCAGACGCCTACGCTGGATGCACCATGGACATCGACCTTCGCGCCGTCGCTCCGCTCCTCGTGCTCGCCGCCGCATTGGCGGTCTACGCCCTCGTCGACCTGGTGCGGGCGCCGGCGGTGAAGTACCTGCCGAAGTGGGCGTGGGCGCTGATCTGCGTGCTCTCGATGCCGCTCGGGCCGCTCGCCTACCTGACCCTCGGACGGGCGCCGCGTTGACGCCGCCCGCGCCGGCCGCCGGCGACGCCCCACCGCTCGTCACGACCCGCGGCCTCGGGAAGGTCTACGGCGGCGTGGTCGCCCTCGCCGACGTCGACCTGGTGGTGCCGCGAGGATCGGTGTACGGCGTGGTGGGTCCCAACGGTGCCGGCAAGACGACGCTGCTGTCGATCCTCGTCGGCCTCAAGCAGCCGACCTCGGGCAGCGTCACGCTCGGGGTCGCGCGCGAGCGCATCGCGCTCGTCCCCGACACGCCCTCGTTCGAGCCGTGGCTGACGGCCCGCGAGGTGGTGGCGCTGGCGCGATCGCTGGTGGCCCTCGCACCCTCGGCGGAGGCGGTCGACGCCACGCTCCGGCGCACCGGGCTGGCCGACGCCGCCGACCGCGCCAACGGCGGCTTCTCGCGCGGCATGCTGCAGCGGCTCGGGCTCGCGGCCGCGATGGCAGGTGAGCCGACGCTGCTCGTCCTCGACGAGCCCGCGGCCGCGCTCGACCCCGCCGGCCGGCGCGACGTGCTCGACCTCGTGTCGGATCTGCGCGGCGGCACCACCATCCTGTTCTCGAGCCACATCCTGGTCGACGTCCAGCAGGTCTGCGACACGATCGGCATCCTCCGCGACGGCCGACTCCTGTTCCAGGGCGCGACGCGCGACCTCCTCGCCGGCAAGGCCGCGCCCGCCTTCACGGTGCGCCTGCGGCCCCCCTTCGACGGCGTGGTCGACGCGCTCGAGGCGGCGCCGTGGGTGCACCTCGTCGAGCGCGCCGGGCTCGACCGGCTGCGGGTCACCGTCGCGTCGACCGACGCCGCCGAGACCGAGCTCGTGCGCACCCTCGCCGACGCGGGCGCGAGGGTCGTCGGCATCGCCCCCGCCGAGGTCGACCTCGAGCACGTCTTCCTGGAGTTGACCGGATGAACCTGTGGCGTCTCGAATGGTTCCGGCTGCTGCGCACGCGCTCGTGGATCGCGCTGGCGGCCGTGTTCCTCTTCTTCGGCCTCCTCGGACCGATCAGCGCCCGCTACATGGAGCAGATCCTGCAGCGCTTCGCCGGCGAGGTCTCCGTCACCCTGCCGCCGCCGACGCCGGCCACCGGGCTCGAGCAGTACCTGGGCAACGTCATGCAGATCGGCCTCCTCGTCGTGCTGGCGGTCGCGGCTGGCGCCCTGGCCTTCGACCAGCCGGTCGAGCGCGCCGCCTTCTACCGTTCGCGGGTGCGGCGCGTCTGGACGCTGCTCGCGCCGCGCTACGTGGTGGTGACGCTGGCGACGGTCGCCGCCTTCGTGCTGGGCACGCTCGGCGCCTGGTACGAGACGGTCGTGCTCCTCGGCAAGCTGCCCGTGGGCGCGATGCTCCTGGGCATGCTGCTCACCTCGCTCTACCTCGCCTTCGCGGTCGCGGTCACCGCCGCCGCCGCCTCGGTCGTGCGCACGCCGCTGGCGATCGTGCCGATCGCCGCCGGGCTCCTCATCGCGGTGCCGCTGCTCGGCCTGATCGGCCCGCTCCGTGACTGGCTCCCGAGCGTCCTGCTCGGCTCGCTGGTGGGGCTCGCCGTCGGCGTGCCGCCGGTCGAGTACGTCCGGCCCGCCCTCCTGACGCTCGCGGCCACGGCGGTCCTGCTGTGGCTTGCCGCGGCCCGGCTCGGGCGACGGGAGCTGTGAGCCTCCTGAGGGCGTAGGCGCCCGCGGGTCGCGCGCGTGCGCCGTCGCGGCTGCCGCTACGATGGGGTATGGAACGACATCCGATGACGAACGCCGAGGCGCCCGGTTTCCAGGTCGTCGGTGGCACCGAGCGGTCTCAGGGTGCCTTCATGACGCTCGCCCCGGGCGAGGCGACCGGCGGTCCCGACAACCGGCACCCCAAGAGCGACCAGTGGCTGTTCGTGGTGTCCGGCTCCGGGAGCGCGACCGTCGAGGGGGAGCGCGTGGCCCTCGAGGCGGGCGATCTCCTGCTGATCGCCGCCGGCGAGGGCCACGAGATCGGAGCGGCGGAGGGCGCGCCGCTGGTGACGGTGAGCGTCTACGCGCCGCCGGCGTACTAGCCCGCGCGACGGGCACCCGCGTACGGGTGCGCCCCGGTCCTAGGGTCCGAAGTCGATCTGGTTGCCCGCGCCCTCGATGCTCCACACGGAGCCGAGTTTGTCGGGGCCGGTCTGGATGCCGCTGCCGTCGTTGCCGACGATCTCGGTCGTCCGCAGCTCGAGGGTGGCGGTACCGCCCTCGATGCTGAGGCCTCGGTGCGCCCGGGGTGGCCCTAACCGCCGCACCGCGGTAGGCGCGCTGCCGACCGCGTGGCCAAGCACGCGCGTCCGGCTCCGGATCGCGCGTTGCTGGAGGCGGAGATCGAAGGCTACGGGGCGGCCACCGCCTGCGGATGGTCGTCCCGCACCAGGTCGAGCTCGGCCGCCCGAGCGTTGGCCTCGACCTGCGCGACGCTCTTGCAGCCGGGGATGACGCAGGTGACGGCGGGGTGTTGCAGGCACCACGCCAGCGCCCAGGTGGCCATGTCGACGCCCTCGGGCACTTCCTCCTGGCGGATCCGCTCGGCCTCCTCGAGCTTGCGCCGAACCTCCTCTCGGTCGTGCCGCGAGCGCACGTCGCTCGGTTCGTCGAAGGTCGCGTCCGGCCGGTACTTGCCGCTGAGGTAGCCGCTGGCGAGCGGCACGCGGGCCAGCACGCCGAGGTCGTGGCTCTGGCAGGTGGGGAAGACGTCCTGCTCGGGCGTGCGGTCCAGGCGGTTGTAGACGACCTGGATCGCCTCGGCGCCGACGTCGCGCGCGTGGCTCGTCTGGTAGACGTCGTCGTTCTTGCCGATCGAGATGCCCAGGTGACGGATGCGGCCGGCCCTCACCTGCTCGGCCAGCGCCGGCCACAGGTCCGGGTCGTCGAAGGCCTCGCGGGTGCCGGAGTGGAACTGGTAGAGGTCGACGTGGTCGGTGCGCAGCGCCTCGAGCGAGGCGTCCAGCTGCCGCAGGACCTCATCCGCCGTCCACAGCTGATCGCGCTGGAAGTTCCCGGTGAAGCGGTGCCCGAACTTGGTGGCGACGAACCATTCGTCGCGACGGCCCTCGATGGCCTCGCCGATGAGGCGTTCGGAGACGTGGTCGCCGTAGCACTCGGCGGTGTCCAGGAGGTTGATGCCGAGTTCGCGGGCGCGGTCGAGGATGTCCCGCACCTCGGCCACGGTGTAGTCCCGGCCCCACTCGCCCCCGAACTGCCAGGTGCCGATCCCGACGACGGAGACGGGCAGTTCGGTCGAACCCAGGCGGCGGTACTTCATGGTGGCCTCCCATTCTCGGGGCGCGGC
>JAABRV010000145.1 GCA_011390735.1 Trueperaceae bacterium
GGTTGGGCGTGGGCGCGTCCGGGCCGCCGTCGCCGCCTTCGTCGCCGAACACGGCGCGGTAGACGTCGAGGGCGTGGCTGGTGCGCTCGGGTGTTCCCTCCCGCAGCCTGAAGGTGCGGGTGCCGTCGGGGCGGCGCTCCGCGACGAGGCAGCGGGTGGTCGCGTCGCCGCCCGCGTGGCGATCGCGAGCGAACTCGTCCAGGTGGGTGACGAAGGCCACGCGGACGCCCGCCTGCGTCAGCGCGTCGATGACCTGCCGCGCGATCTGCGAGCCCTCGCGCTCGTTGGTGGCCGCGAATGACTCGTTGAGCAGCAGCAGAGAGCCCGGCACGAGGTCGTCGGCGATGGCCCGCAGCCGGGCGAGTTCCTCGTCGAGCCTGCCGCGCGTCATCGTGCGGTCCTCCTCGCGCCGGAAGTGGCTGAACACCCCAGGGGCGAGGGATGCGCGGAAGGCGCGCGCGGGGACGAAGAGGCCCGCGTGCAGCAGCAGCTGCGCCACGCCGAGGGCGCGCAGGAAGGTCGACTTGCCACCCTGGTTGGCACCCGTGACGAGCAGCAGGTCGATCCCGTCGGCATCGACGTCGTTGGCGACCGGTGACACACCGGCGCGCAGCGCCAGGCAGGGGTCCACGAGCCCCTGGGCGGTGAGCGCGCGGCCGCGCGCCGGTGTCGACTCCGGTAGGCAGGTGGCGACCCCAAGCTCCTGCAGCCGCTCCGCGAGGTGGATCGCGCCGAGGTAGAACGCGGCCTCCGATCGCAGCGACCCGAAGAACGCGGTCAGCCGGTCCACACCGTCCTGCAGCGCCTCCGCCGTTCGTTCCAGGCAGCGGTCGCGCAGCGACTCGAGCGCGCGCAGCGCGTTGGGGGAGCCGGGCTCGATGCGGATGGTGGCCGTGGTCGCGTGCCTGGCGCCGTTGGGGTGCACGGTGAAGATGGCCGGCCGACCGCGGGCGAGCGCCCACCACCTTCCGATCGCCCTCGCGCGCGGCCCACGCGCCCGGTGGAGTCGCAGGCGGTGATCGCTGCCCTTGTTGGCGGTCCCGAGGCTTACCCGGGCGTGCACGCCGCCTCGGAAGCGCAGCGCCTCTAGGTGGCGTTCCAACTCCCAGAGCTCCTCGTCGGGGAAGTCTCGGCGCACGCGCTCGAAGAAGCCCGCGAACGCAGGCGACGTGAGGCGCGCAGCGCCCTGGCGGGTCGCGGTGGTGTCGGCCAGGTCGCGCAGCTCCCGCAGTGACGCCAGGTGAGCCGTCAGCACCTCGCGTGCGTCGTACACGACCGACGACGGCTGGCGCGGCGTGAACGTCCAGCTCGCCTCGTCCGCGCGCTCCAGCGCCGCGGCGGCCAGCACGTACAGGCAACGCACCGCGTCGGGGTGGGCGAGGGCGTCCCGCAGCGCCGCCTGCCGGTACGCGATGACGTCCTCCTCCTCGAGCGGCGCCAACAGCGCATGGCGGGCGACGTCGGCGACGACCGCGTCGCCGTGCGCCATGGCCTCCACCAGGGTCTCGAGTTCCAGGTCCTGAACGAGGTCGTCGGCGTGCTGCGGCCACGGGTCGAGGCGCTCGAGGGCGCGCGAGGGGTGCGTGAGGAGCGGCTTCATGGCGCCAGCTTCCGGCGCAGCTCGTCGTAGGTGAGCCCGTGCGCGCGGGCGATCGCGACCGCGTAGGCGCGGCCGTCGGCTGGGCGGCGGGTGAGCTCGAAGGTACGTCGGGTCGGGTCCGCGGGATCGACGCCGCACACCATGCTCGCGACGGCCGGGTCCATCGACGCCAACTCGTCGACGAACGTCACCCACACGCCGAGGGCGCCGACGTCCAGCAGGCGCCGCAGGACACGGCGGCCGACCTGCAGCGCGTCGGCGGCGGTCGTGGCGCCCACGGCCTCGTTGACGATGGCGACGCTGGCGGGCGTCGCCTGCGCCAGCAGTTCGCGCGCGCGGACGAGCTCGTCCTGCAACTTGCCGTGCAGGTCGCGCAGGTCCTCCTCGCGCTCGAAGAGGGTCAGCACCCGGTCGGGCAGCGTGAGTCGCGCCTCGCGGGCCGCGACCGGGCAGCCGAGCGCCGCCAGCACGTGCAACTGACCGACGGTGCGGGCGAAGGTGGTCTTGCCGCCCTGGTTGGCGCCTGTGACCACCAGGACGCGCTCGGGTCCCGCCAGCTCGTAGCCGTTGGGGACGACCGTCGCGCCGTCAGCCAGAAGCCGGTCGGCCAGTGCCAGGTCGACGGCGCCGACGACCCGCTCGCGCTCGCGGCCGACAGCTCCGTCGACTTGGCCGCCGCTCTTGTCGCCACCCTGGCCGTCGTCCGCGCCGACGACCGCGCCGCCGCCGTCGCGGCCACCGCCGCCTTGGCCGCGGTCGGAGATGCGCGGGTAGCAGAAAGCGATGCCGCTGCGGCGCCAGCGGTCGACGTGGTGCAGGACGGCCAGGTAGAACTGCACCTCGCGGTCGAAGCGCGCGACGGTTGGGTCGATCGGGTCGGGGTAACGGCGCACGAAGCGCGCCAGCGCGTCGAAGGCTTCCGGGTGGAGGCGCGCGACCTGCCGGAGGATCTGTGCCTCCAGCGGGGTCGCCGCGAGCTCCTCGCTGACCGCGGTCATGCGGCGGCGGGCGGTGCCGGCGCCGAAGCGTTCGAACGCGCGGCGGAGGTTGTCGGCGGCGTCGGGATAGTCGGTCACGTCGGCATGGGCGGCGGCCGCGGTGCCCGCGCCTGGTCGGGCGCCGCCGCCGTCTGCGGCACCGCCGCCGCCGCCCTGTGCGGCGCCGCCGTCGATGCGTGCGACCACGACGCGGTCGCGCAGCAGCGTGAGCTCGTAGTACACGGCAGCGATCAGGTCGCGGACGCGGATGGCCTCGGCGCGCAGGGCGCGGAAGGCGTCGCCCGCGACGTGCCCGGACAGGTACGCGTTCACCGCCTGCAGCCCGCGCGAGGCCGGCGGTCGGCGTCCGAGGTTCGCGGCGAGCTGGTCCACGGTCGACACGTAGGCGACGGCGGCGTCGAGGAAGAGCCGCTCCCGCTGCAGGGGTTCGGGCAGCCCGGCGCCCTGGGCCTGCAGACCACGAACCTGACGCATGCCGCGCGCGAAGGCCAGCACGTCGGCACGCCGCTCGTCGTCCTCCAGGTCGTGGAAGACCGCGTGCCGGTAGGCGACCGCGTCGGGGTCTGGGAGCAGCGTGTGGAAGAAGGGTCTCAGCCGGTACTCGTCGCGTCCCGCCGTGAGCGTCGCGACGATCGCGTCGAGCTGCAGGTCGGCGAAGCACTCCGGCACCGGTGGCCGCTCGGCGGTGCCGGGTGGGGCCTGCCACAGGACGCTGGGGCCCGTCGCCGAACCCGGCGTGGCTGGTGCGTGCATGGGGTCACGTTAGCAGCGGGCGAGGATGGCAACCGCTCGGCTTCCCGGCGGGGGTGAGGGACCGGCCCGCGAGGGCGGCCCTCGCGTAGGCTGCGGGGATGGTGGACTTCGACGAGGTCGCGACCGCGTTGCGCCGCGCCAGTGGCGTGGTGGTGCTGACGGGCGCGGGCGTGTCGGTCGAGAGCGGCCTGCGCCCGTTCCGCGGCCCGGGTGGCTGGTGGAAGGGCCACGACCCCGCTCGCCTGGCGACGCCCGAGGCGTTCGCCGCGGATCCTGCGCTGGTAAGCGAGTGGTACGACGCCCGCCGCCTCGTGGCCCTCGCGGCCGAGCCCAACGCTGCACACGAAGCGATCGCCGAGCTGGAGCGGCGGGTGCTGCACGGCGGCGGCCGCTTCGCGCTGCTGACGCAGAACGTCGACGGGCTGCACCAGCGCGCGGGCAGCGAGCGGGTGGTGGAACTCCACGGCAACCTGACGGTCTGGCGCGACCACCGCTCGGGCCGGAGGGTGACGCCCGATCCGACACCGTTCGCGGCCTACCCCGTGCCGGGGCCCGACGGGGGATGGCTGCGCCCCGACGTGGTGTGGTTCGGCGAGTCCCTGCCGCGGGAGGCGCTCGCTGCCACCGAGGCGGCGTTGGCGTGGTGCGACCTGCTTCTGGTGGTCGGGACGAGCGCGGTCGTCTACCCGGCCGCGGCGCTCGTGGGCCATGCGGCCTGGGCCGGCGCCGTGACCGTGGAGGTGAACGTCGAGGTGACGCCGGCCGAGGTGGACCACCGCCTGACAGGGCCGGCCGGCGTGGTGCTGCCGCGGCTGGTGCGCGCGGTCGTCAGTCGCGCACGAAGACCAGCGAGCCGGCGCGGTTGATGGGGACGTCGAAGGTGCCCGCGACGTCGACGGGGCCGAGGCCGCCCTCGGTCGTCAGGCCCGTGGCGGCGAAGGTGCCCGCCAGGCGCGTCGGGGTGTCGGTGGTGAACGTCCAGGTCATCTCGCCCTGGTAACCCTGCTCCTCCTCGTCGCCGAACACCACGGTCGCGAAGGTGCCGCCCTCGCCCTCGGCGCTGTCCTCCGCCTCGAACAGGACGATGGCGAACTCGCTCTCGGCGTCCTCGATCTGGTAGAGGGAGACCATGACGACCTCCGCGCCGTCCTCGTCGACGCCCCGGATGCCGTACGAGAGGTTGTGTTCGTCCGGGTCGCTGTCGTCCGCCGTCGGCGCGCCGCTGAAGGTGCCGGTCACCGGCGCCTCGCCCGAGACCGTCGCCTCGTAGCTGCCGGTGAAGAGGTCGAGGGCGAAGTCGGGGCCGTAGCGCACGCTGCCCGCGCCGTACACGTCGGCGAAGAGGCCGGCGAACAGGTTCTCGAAGAGGCGGTCGACGATCCGGGTGGCGATCCGCTCGGCGACGTCGTCGATGGCGCGGTCGACGGTGCGATCGATCGCCCGGTCGACGATGTTGACCGGCGAGGGGATGCAGGCGGCCAACAGGCCCACCAGCAGCAGCATCGTCAGCACGAAGGGCTTCAAGGATCCCGCGGTTCTCTTCATGGATCGACCTCGTCTCGGTGGCCGCTCGGCGTGCTCGCAACGCGACGCGTCGGGCTGCGTCCGGGGGCGGGCCCGCGGCGGTCGGTAGAATATGCGTTTCCGGCGCCCAGGTTACGGTGCCCGCGGCCGTGTGTCAAAGCGGGGCCGGCCGCTCCGTCCCTCGACCGAGGCGCCTGGCGCACCAGACCATCGTGGGCGGGAGGATCGCATGGCCCACGCCGGTCCGGAGTCCGCCTTCCGCCCCTTCCTCGTCCTCCTGGCCCTCGGCGCGGTCGGCGTCGTCGCGGCGCTGCCCGTGTCGCTCGCGCTTGTGCGCGACGTGTTCGCCTCGCTGCCCGATGCGCCCACGGTCTCACCGTCAGCGACGCTCGCCCTCGCGATCGTCAACCCCCTCGTCCTGGTCGCGGTCGCGACGTTGGCGGGGCTGGTGTTCGCGCCGCGCGTCGGCCTGCGCTCGCTCCTCGCGGAGGGGGCCGCCGGGCACCCCTTCGACGCCCGCGCCTGGCGCGCAGCGCTCCCTGTGGCCCTGGTGGTCGGCGCGGCCGTGGGTGCGGGTCTGGTGGTGTTGGACGCGCTGACGGCCTCCCTGCTCGTCGGCGAGCTCGCCGGGCAGACGGTGACCGCGGAGCGCTCGCTGGCGGTGACCCTCGCGGGCGTGCTCTACGGTGGCGCCACCGAGGAGCTCATGTTGCGCTGGGGCCTGATGTCGTTGCTAGCGTGGCTGTTCGTGCGTGCCGCGCGCCTGCTGTCGCCGGCGGACGCCGGAGCGACCGCGGCGCCGTGGGCCGCCATGATCGCGGCGATCGTGGTGTCGGCGCTCCTGTTCGGCCTGTCGCACCTGCCCGCGCTGGCGGCCCACGACGGCGCGTTCGGGAGCCCCGACGCGGTCGCCCTAATCCTTCAGCAGCGTGAGCAGCAGGACCGCCTCGCCCACGGCGGTGATCGGCTGGTGCTCGCCGGGCGCCATGCGCATCCAACCGCCGGGGCCGGCGACGGTCTCCTTGCCGTCCAGCACGAGCCGCACCTCGCCGGCGAGGACCTGCAGGATGAACGACTTGCTCGCGATCTGGTCCGCGATCTCCTGACCGTCGGC
>JAABRV010000014.1 GCA_011390735.1 Trueperaceae bacterium
GGTCAACACCGTCTTCCAGGACTACGCCCTGTTTCCGCACATGACCGTGCGACAGAACGTCATGTTCGGCCTGCGCATGGCCCGCGTCGCCGCGGACGAGGCGCGCCGCCGGGCCGACGAGGCCCTCACGCTCGTCCACCTGCCCGGCGTCGGCGAACGCCGCCCGGGCCAGCTGTCCGGCGGGCAGCGTCAGCGCGTCGCGCTGGCGCGGGCGCTCGTCAACCGCCCCGCGGTGCTGCTGCTCGACGAGCCGCTCGGCGCCCTCGACCTCAAGCTGCGCAAGGCGATGCAGTACGAGCTCAAGCAGTTGCAGCAGCAGGTCGGCATCACCTTCGTCTACGTCACGCACGACCAGGAGGAGGCCCTGACGATGGCCGACCGCATCGCCGTGATGTCCGCGGGCAAGGCCCTGCAGGTCGGCCCCCCGGACGAGGTGTACGAGCGCCCCTCCAGCCGCTTCGTCGCCGACTTCATCGGCGAGACCAACTTCATCGACGGCGTGCTCGAGGCGCGCGACGGGACACTGGGGGTCGTGCGGCTGGCCGACGGCCGAACGCTGCGCGCCCCGCTGCGCGATCCGGACGCCGCCGTCGCAGGCGCCGTGGCCGTCGCGGTTCGTCCCGAGAAGATCGACCTGGCGCCGACGGCCGACGGCCCCGCTGCGGCCCGCCTCGGCGCCGAGGCGCAGCACCGCGATCGCGCGGCGAACCGCCTCGACCTCGAGGCGGGCCTGCGCATGAGCGAACTGCGGGGTCGCGTCGTCGAGGCCCACTACATCGGCACCGACACCCGCTACCGGATCGATGGCGGCGACGGCGTCCGGCTCGTCGTGCGGGTGCAGAACCAACTCGCGGGCTACGAGGGGATGCTGCCGCGCGGCACCGAGGTCGTGGCGCGCTGGCGGGTCGACCACGCGTCGGTGCTGGCGTGAGGGCGCCGCAGGAGGGTGCCGTGGAGACGACGGGAACCCAAGCCATGACCCTCCCCGTCCTGGACGTCGCCGGCAAGCCGGAGGAGATGGGCGCCGAGCACGGCCGCGTCGCCCGTGAGCAGCTGCGGGCGTTCGCCGACGAGCGCGTGCGGCTCGCCGGCACCGCGGCGTGGACCGGCCGCGAGCTCGACCGCGACCAGGTGCTCGCGCTCGGCGAGCGCTGCCTGGACGCCCACCGCGCGTACGCCCCCGACCTCGCGGCCGAGATCGACGCGATGGCCGAGGCCGCCGGGCTCACGCCCGCCGAGGTGCTCATCGTCAACGGCTTCACCGACTTCGTCGACACCGTGTACGCCGTCGGCGGCGCGTCGCCGCCCGAGGCCGCGGCCCCGCCGGCGGCGGCCCCGATGCCCGAGGAGGCGATGGACTGCACCGCCTTCCTGGTGCCCGGAGCGCGCAGCGCGGACGGCCACGCGATGCTCGGCCAGACCTGGGACATGCACGAGACGGCGACCGAGCACGTGATCGTCCTGCGCGGCGCGCCGGAGGGGGCGCCCGCCTTCGTCGCGTTCACCACCGTCGGCTGCGTCGGCATGATCGGCATGAACGAGCACGGCGTCTGCGTGGGGATCAACAACCTCTCGGCCGGTGACGGTGACGTCGGGGTCACCTGGCCCTTCGTCGTGCGCAAGGCGCTGCAGCAACGCGACCTGGACGGCGCGCTGCGCTGCCTGACCGAGGCGCGCCTCGCCGGTGCCCACAACTACCTGCTGCTCGACCGCCACGGACGCGGCGCCAACGTCGAGGCGACGACGACCCGCACGGTGGTGACACCCCTGGCGGGCGACGCCCTGGTGCACACCAACCACTGCCTGGTCGGCCAGACGATCGCGCTGGAGCGTCCGCGCGACGCCGCCGGGGTCGTCAGCAGCGCCCGGCGGCTCGCCCGCGGCGTCGCGCTGCTCGACCGCACGGGCCTCACGCCCGAGGACCTGCAGGAGGTGACGCGCGACGGCGAGGCGATCTGCTACCGCGGGGCGCCGCCGCGCCACGTCGCGACCTGTGGGGCGGTGGTCATGCGGCCCGCCACCGGCGACTTCTGGGCCGTGCGCGGGCTCCCCAGCCAGTCGCCGTACACCCGCGTGCCGCTCCCCGCATGAGCGCCACGCCCCGCGATCCGGGACCGCCCGGCGACCGCCGCGCCGACGTCGTCGCGGGCGTCCGGATCGTCCCCTCGGAGGCCTGGCACGCGCCCCACCTCGAGGCGCTGCAGGTGACCTGCTTCCCGAACCTGGGCCCGCAGGAGCTCATGCGCGCGGAACACTTCCTGCGCCACCGCGAGGTGTTCGCCGAGGCCGACCTGGTGGCCGAGGCGGGCGGCACGCCCGCCGGCGTTGCGCCCTCCGGTGCCGCGCCCCCCGGCGCCGGGGCGGGCGCCCCGCTCACCGCCCCGCTCGCCGCCCCGCGGGTGGTGGGCCTCGGCTCCGGCTTCTTCACCGACTTCGACTTCGCGCACCCCGACCACACCTTCCGCGACATGATCGACGACGGCTGGTTCGGGCGCCACGACCCGGAGGGCGACTGGTACTACGGCGCGGACGTCTCGGTGCACCCCGACTACCGTGGCCTCGGCCTCGCCCGCCGCCTCTACGACGCCCGCAAGGCCCTGGTGCGGCGCCACGGGAAGCGCGGCATCGTCGCCGGCGGCGCCCTCCCCGGCTACCCGCGCTACCGCGATGCGCTCGCCATCGAGGACTACGTCGCGCGGGTCGTCGCGGGCGAGCTGTTCGATCCCACGCTCACGGTCCAGCTGCGCAACGGCTTCGCCGTCGAGGGCCTGCTGCGTGGCTACCTCGAGGACCACGCCACCGGCGACTGCGCCACCCTGATCGTGTGGCGCGACCCGGCGTTCGCGGCCTGAATGCTTTCGACGCCCGCCGCCTCGACCGACCCCGGAAGCCACCGGTCGGCAGGCGATCGATACGGTCGTGACCGAAACGCAGGTAGGAAGCGCAGGGCGCCGCCGCTCGGCGGTGGTCGCGCGTGAGCCAGGCGGTTGTCGCGGAAGTGGCGCGTCGTCGAGTACACAACCGATGGAACCGCTCCAGGAAGTAACCTGAGCTCACGATGACGAGGTCGTATAACGCATTTTCCTTGACTCGTCGCGTGTAAGGTGGATTCCTGATGGCTGCTACCTCAGACCTCCTCGAGCTCTTCCGCTTGGTCCTCCAGTCCGCCCGCGACACCGATCGGCTGCTCAACGAGTGGCTCGAGACGGAGGCTCGCTTGACGGTCCAGGACCTCTCCGTCCTCCATGCGATCGACGTCGGCGTCGCCTTCCCCACCGACATCGCCGTGCGCCTCAACCAGGCCTCGCCGACCGTGTCGCACGTGATCAGCCGGCTCGTCGCCCGCGGGCTCATCGAGCGCTCGCGCGCCGACGACGACGGCCGCAAGCGCCGCCTCACGCTCACCGACGCGGGGGCCGAGACCCTGGCCCGCAGCCGCGAGGTCATCGAGCGCGGCCTCGCCGACGGTCGCTACAAGCTCACCGACAAGGACGTCGCGCGCACCCAGAAGGCGATCGAGAAGTACATGAAGATCATGCGCTTCGGGTCCTGAGCGGAGCTCAGGACCCAAAGCATTGCAGTTCTGGGGGCGCCCGAAAGGGCGCCCACAGAACTGCCGCGCTCTCTTGGGGCCGTGTTCGTCAGGGTCGCGCCCGTTCGGTACCCGAGTGGCGCCGCGCTCGGTTCTCGGTCCGGTCTGCGGCGCATGCGATCGAGCCTCGTCATCCGCCCTGCCCGCTGGCTGCCTACCCCTCGCCCCGGCGCGCGCCGCGGCGCTGCAGGACCAGGGACAGGCCGACCAGCACGATCGAGGCGACGATCATCAGCGTGCTCACGGCGTTGATCTCGGGTGGCACGCGCTGCTTGAGCAGGCCGTAGACGAACAGCGGCAGGGTGGTCGTCCCGACGCCGGCGGTGAAGAAGGTGATGACGAAGTCGTCGAGCGACAGCGTGAACGCCAGCAGTGCGCCGGCCAGGACCCCCGGGAAGAGGATCGGGAAGGTGATGCGCCAGAACGCCTGCCAGTCGTTGGCGCCCAGGTCACGCGCGGCCTCCTCCAGCGATGGGTCCATCGTGGCCAGCCGCGCCCGCACCACGATCGCCACGTAGGCGACGTTGAACGCGACGTGCGCGACGATGATCGTGCCGAAGCCCGACACCAGCCGCAGGCCCGTCCACTGCTGCCACGCCTCGAACACGATGCGGAAGAACACCGCGAGCGAGACCCCCATGGTGATGTCGGGGATGACGACCGGCAGGTAGAACAGGGCGTCGAACAGCTTGCGGCCCGGGAACCGTCCGCGCGCCACCGCCAGCGCGAACATCGTGCCGAGCGCGGTGGCGATGACGGTCGACACGCTCGCCACCCACAGCGAGTTCATCACGGAGCGCAACAGCAGGTCGGTCTGGAAGCGCGAGCCGCTGCCGGAGAGGCTCGAGAACACGTTCTCGTACCAGCGCAGGCTGAACCCGCGCCAGGTGGACACCGAGGCGGCGTCGTTGAACGAGAACCCGACCAGCACCGCGATCGGCAGCCACAGGAAGGCGAGCGCGACGAGCGGCACCGCCCACCCGAGCACGCGCCCGAGCCGACGGGTGGCGAGGTCGCGCCGCAGGGCACCGCGACGGTCCTCCGGCACCCCGTCCGGCACGCGCTCGCGCGCGGCCGCCGCGCGCGTCACGGATCGCTCCGCTCGCCCCAGCGGGCGTACACGACGACCCCCACGAACACGATGACCAGCAGCACCATCGAGATGGCCGACCCCAGCGGGACGTTGCCGCGGCCGCGGAACTGCGACTGCACCAGGTTGCCGATCATCAGGCCGCCGGTGCCGCCCATGAGGTCGGGCGTGACGAAGGCGCCGATCGCGGGGATGAAGACCAACATCGACCCGGCCACCACGCCCGGCAGCGTCAGCGGCCAGATCACCCGCCAGAAGGCGCGCCAGTCGTTCGCGCCGAGGTCGTACGCGGCCTCCACGTAGCGCCGATCGAGGCGCTCGACCGCCGCGTAGATCGGCAGCACCATGAACGGCAGGTAGCCGTACACCAGCCCGAGCACCACCGCCGTGGGCGTGAACAGCATCTGCACGGGGTCCTGGACGATCCCCAAACGGACGAGCCACTCGTTGAGCAACCCCTCGCGCTGGACGATGGTGATGAGCGCGTAGGTGCGCACCAGGAAGTTCGTCCAGAAGGGGAGCAGGACCAGGAAGAGCAGCACCAGGCGCACGGCCGGGCGCTGGCGCGAGGCGATGTACACGGCGGTCGGGTAGCCCACCAGCAGGCACAGCGCGGTCGTCAGCGCCGCGAAGCCCAGCGTCCGCCAGATGACCGGGCCGAACACGTCGAAGGTCCGCTGGTAGTGCTCGAGCGTCCACGGTTGGATCGGTTGGCCGCCCGCCCCGCGCGTCATGAAGCTGGCGATGCCCACGAAGAGGAGCGGCAGCAGGAAGAACAGCACCAGCCAGGCCATCGCCGGTGACGCCAGCCAGAACGCGCTGACCCGGCGCCTCTCGCTGATGCCCGGGTTCCGCGTTGGCCCCGCCCGCTGCGGCGCGGGGCGCCCGAGCGGCGCGCCGGCTGTCTCGGTCGCGGGCGTTTCGGACGGCACGCGCCAGTGTACCCAGGCCGACGCGGGCACCGCGGCGCCGGCTGCGAGCGCTGCGGAGCCACCCGGATCACCGCGCCCGAAGCCGACGCGAGAGGCGTCCAGGACGTGCAAGGCGCGCTGTGTACCGCGCTTGTGTACTCGTGAATGTGGCGCCCTCGCTTGCCGAACCCCGGGGGGGTCGTGCTAGCTTGGAGGCACCAAACGGGTGAAGAGGAGCGTGAGAAGCTTTCGAGACAACCCTACAGTGTGAGTTCAGACCGATCGTGCCCCATCTGGGTCTCGGGAGGAAAGGCTCTCGCGTGAAGGTTGTGGAGATAAGCACACGGGCTTGGGTCCGCGCGACGCCTGACCTCGTTGTTTGTATCCCCCTTTCCGAACTTACACACCTCGGCAGGCGTTGCTCGCAACGACGTTATGAGAGGCACATACCGCAGTACCTCGTCCGACGAACTTCCGGGTCTGGATCGAAGTCCGTGTGCCGATCGGCGTCCCGCCACGGCGACCGATCGGTACCGACCCACCGAACCCCAACACGACGTCGAGGTCGTGCTCACCGAGGCCCGCCACGGGCCGGGATCCTACGACGTCATCCACCTCGCCAACGGCTACCCGCTGGACGACGAGCGCCGGCGCCTTCACGCGCGGCGCATCGAGGAGCAACTCGAGCGCTTCCCGGAGGGCCAGTTCGTCGCCGTGACGCGTGATGGCGGCGCGGAGATCGTCGTCGGCACGGCCACCACGATGCGCACGAGGCGGCCGCCCACGGCGCCGCCGCTTGGCTGGAACGAGGTGATCGGCCACTACGGGCTGCCGCACCACGACCCCGAGGGCGACTGGCTCTACGGCGTCGAGATCGCCGTGCACCCCGCCTACCAGCGACGCGGCATCGCCACCGCCCTCTACCGGGCGCGCCTGGCCCTGGTGCCCGAGCTCGGACTCAAGGGCTGGTACGCCGGCGGCATGCTCATGGGCTACCACCGCTACGCCGACGTCCTCACGCCCCGCGCGTACGCGGAACGCGTCATCGCCGGCGAGCTCGTCGACCCGACCGTCAGCATGCAGCTGCACCGCGGGCTGCAGGCGCAAGGCATCATCGAGGACTACTACCCCGAGCCGAAGGCCGGCAACTGCGCGGTGCTGCTCGTGTGGCAGCCGCCGGTGGCCGCCCCCGCCAAGGGGATCGCGCAGGCCGGCGCCGGCACGCGCCTGCGACGCACCGCCCCTGCGCCGGGCCGGGCGCAGCCGGCGCCGGTGGCCGCGGCGTCCGGCACCGGCCGGCAGGGCGTGGGCCCGGTGAAGCGCCCCGGCGAGGCCAGGAACTGAGGCGGGCATGGCGGTGGACCGTGCCCGCGAGATCCGGAACGCCGCCACGCCGACCGCCGACGCGCTCGTCCTCGGCGCCGGCGTCGCCGGCCTCGAGGCCGGCCGCGCGCTGCGCGACGCCGGGCTGCGCGTGGTGGTGCTGGAGGCGCGCGACCGCGTCGGCGGCCGGGTGTGGACCGATCGCAGCCTGGCGCCGCACCCGGTGGAGCTGGGGGCGGAGGTCGTCCACGGCGACCGCGCCGACACCTGGGGGCTCGTCCGCAGGCTCGGTCTGCGCACGCGACGCTGGCCCAAGCAGGACGAGAGCCTGGTCCAGCTCGAGGACGGCCGCGTCCTGACGATGCGCGCCGCCCGCGCGGCCGACCCCGACTACGACGCCACCCGCACGATGGCGCTGCCCGGCGTCGCGCCCGGCCACGATGAGGACCTCGACGCCTACCTGCGGCGCGTCGGCTGGACGGGCGACCAGCGCCGCCACGTCCGCCGCGCCTTCGCCAACGCCGCCGGCGACGACCCGCAGCGGCTGTCGGCCGCGGCGATCGTGGACGGTCTCACGAGCGACGACGCCGGTGAGGGCGACTTCCGCCTCCCGGACGGTCAGGACGCGCTGCCGTTGGCGTTGGCCTCCGGCCTCGACGTCCGCCTCGGCGTCGCGGTGACGCGCGTGGTGGCAGGTCCGGACGGCGTCGGCGTCGTCACCCGTCCAGCCGCCGCCGACGGCCCGGCGACGCGCTGGCACGCCCGTGCCGCCGTGGTCGCGCTGCCGCTCGGCGTGCTGCAGTCCGGCGTCGTCGCGTTCGAGCCGGGACTCGATGACCTCAAGGGCGACGCCCTGGCGGGCCTGCGCATGGGTCCCGTCATCAAGCTGGTCTACCGCCTCGCCGCGCCACCCTTCGACCCCGGCGCCGGGGTGGAGGCCGTCTACGCGCGCGGCGCCCCGCCGATGTGGTGGACGTCGTCGCCGCCGGGGAGCGACACCCCGATCTGGACGGGTTTCGTCTCCGGCGACGGCGCCGCCGACCTGCTGCGGCTGGGGCCCGAGGTGGCGCTCCGGCGGGCGCTGTCGGCGCTCGAGGAGGCCGCCGGACGGCCGCTCGCGGTCGTGGAGGGCCGCGTGGTGGCGTGGCCCGACGACCCCTGGGCGCGAGGCGGGTACAGCCACGTCGTCCCGGGCCACCACGGCGCGCGCCAGCGGCTGGCCGCGCCGACGCCGCCGCTGTACTGGGCCGGCGAGGCGACCGCCCCCGAGGGCTGCGCCGCCACCGTCCACGGCGCGGTCCGCAGCGGTGCGCGGGCGGCGCGGGAGGTGCTCGCGGCCCTCGGGTCGTAGCATGGGCGCCACACCCTCCGGAGGACCCGCATGACCCGCGACGCCGACCCGCTGCGTTACCTCGCGCCCGTCACCCCGCGCCTGAGCGGCCTGAGGCCCGTGCGCGGCGAGGGCGTCCACCTCTTCGACGGCGAGGGCACCCGCTGGACCGACTTCACCTCCGGCATCGGCGTCGTCAACACCGGGCACGCGCACCCGCGCGTGGTCGCCGCCGTGCGCGCGCAGGCCGAGCGGCTGCTGTTCGCGCAGATCGGGGTGGCGACGTCGCCCCTGGCGGGCGAGTTGGCGGAGCGCCTCGTCGCCCTGCTGCCCGGCGGCCTGGATCGCGTCTTCTTCACCAACTCGGGTGCCGAGGCGACCGAGGCCGCCGTCAAGCTCTCTCGCCACGCGACCGGTCGGCCGAACGTCGTCGTCTTCCAGGGGTCGTTCCACGGCCGCACCCACCTGACGATGGCGATGACGACGTCGAAGACGGTCTACCGCCACCGCTACCCCAACCTCGCCGGCGGCATCGTCGTCGCGCCCTTCCCCCACGCCTTCCGCTGGGGCATGACGGAGGAGGCCGCCGTCGACTTCGCGCTCGCCGAGCTCGACGTCCTGCTGAAGGGCCAGACCGCGCCCGACGAAACGGCGGCCTTCGTCATCGAGCCCGTGCTGGGCGAGGGCGGCTACCTGCCGGCGCCGCGCCGCTTCCTCGAGGGGCTGCGCGCCCGCGCCGACGCCACCGGCGCCCTTCTGGTCATCGACGAGGTGCAGACCGGCTTCGGGCGTACGGGACGGATGTGGTGCTGCGAGCACCACGGCGTCCGCCCCGACGTCCTCATCATGGCCAAGGGCCTCGGTTCGGGGCTGCCGATCAGCGCCGTCGCGGCCCGCGAGGAGACGATGGCGCGCTGGGAGCCCGGGACGCACGGCGGCACCTACGGCGGCGGCTCGACGCTGCCGCTGGCGGCCGCGCTCGCCACGATCGACGTCATGCAGGGGGAGCGGCTGCCGGCGAACGCGGCCGCGCGCGGCGCGCAACTCATCGCCGGCCTGCGCGAGCTCCAGGCGCGCGACCCCGGGATCGGGGACGTCCGCGGCCTCGGGCTCATGGTCGGCGTCGAGTTCGTCGATCGGGACGGCCGCCCGGACGCCGCGCGCGCCAAGGCGGCGCAGCGCGCCTGCCTGGGCGAGCGCCTGCTGCTGCTCACCTGCGGCACCTTCGAGAACGTCATCCGCTGGATCCCACCACTGGTCGTGAGCGACGAACGGATCGACGATGCGCTGGCGGTGTTCGCGCGCGCGCTCGCGGCGACGGCGCCCGCTGGCGCCGCCGGCGGCGGAGAGGGAGACTGATGGCCACCATCCGGCTCGTCACCGAGGTCCCCGGCCCCAAGAGCCGTGCCCTGGTCGCGCGGCGAGAGGCCGTCGCCGCCCGAGGCGCCGGCCGCCTGACCGACCTGGCCGTCGTCCGCGGCCACGGGGCGGCGGTGGAGGACGCGGACGGCAACGTGCTGCTCGACTTCGCCGGCGGCATCGGCGCGCTGGCGGTGGGGCACACGCCCGCCGCGGTCGTCGAGGCGCTGCGCGCCCAGGCCGGCGAACTCATCCACCTGTGCGCGATCGTCGGCAGCTACGAGCCGTACGTCGCGCTGCTCGAGCGGCTGGTGGCGATCGCCCCCGGCGACGGTCCGAAGAAGGCGGTGCTGCTCAACTCCGGCGCCGAGGCGGTCGAGACCGCGGTGAAGATCGCCCGTGCCCACACCGGCCGGCAGGCGGTGCTGGTGTTCGAGGGCGCGTACCACGGCCGCACCAACCTGACGCTGGCGATGACGAGCCGCTACGCCGCCTTCAAGCGCGGCTTCGGGCCGTTCGCGCCCGAGGTCTACCGCCTCCCGTTCCCCGACCTCTACCGCCGGCCGCGGGGCATGAGCGTGGAGACGGTCATCGAGCAGGCGATCGCCGGCCTCGAGCGGGCGTTCGTGGCCCAGGTGGACCCGGGCGCCCTGGCCGCGATCGTCATCGAGCCGGTGCAGGGCGAGGGCGGTTTCGTGCCGGCGCCGCCGGCGTTCCTGCGGGCGTTGCGCGAAGCCTGCACGCGCCGCGGCATCGTGCTGGTGTTCGACGAGGTGCAGTGCGGCATGGGGCGCACCGGCCGGCTCTGGGCCTCGCAGCACGCGGGGGTCGTGCCCGACCTGACCGTGACCGCGAAGTCGCTCGGCGCCGGCATGCCCATCGCCGCGGTCGTCGGGCGCGCCGATGTCATGGACGGGCCGCACCCCGGCGGCCTCGGCGGCACCTACTCGGGCAACCCGCTCGCCTGCGTCGCGGCGCTGGCCGCGATCGACGCGATCACCGCCCCCGGCTTCCTCGACCGCGCCCAGGCCGTCGGCACCCGCCTGCGCGAGCACCTGGAGACGCTGCATGCCCGCCACGCCCAGGTCGGCGACGTCCGCGGCCTCGGCCCCATGCTCGCGATCGAGCTGGTGCACGACCGCCAGAGCAAGCGGCCGGCGCCCGAGCTGGTCCAGCGGGTCACGACCGAGGCCCTGGCGCGCGGCCTCATCGTGCTGCGCTCCGGCCTCTACGGCAGCTGTGTCCGCCTGCTGCCCCCGCTCGACCTCTCCGACGACGAGGTCGACGAGGGCATGGGCGTGCTCGCCGCCGCCGTCGCGACCGCGCTGGCGCCGACCCCTGGGGCCGCGGGGATCGGGGGGGCCGGGTGACGGCCGCCGGCGCGGGACGGGACGACGGGACCGCGGCTGCTGCCGGCGCGGACGGGGCACCGGCAGCGGGCGCCCTCGAGGCCCGCCTGCTGGTCGACGGCCGCTGGCGCGACGCGGCCGACGGGGGCCGCTGGCCGCTGGTCGACCCCGGACGCGGGGAGGTGATCGCCGAGGTCGCCTACGCCCGCGGCGAGGCCGCCGCCGCCGACGCCACCGCCGCGGTCGATGCGGCGCACCGAGCGTTCGCCACCTGGTCGCGGCTTTCGCCCTACCAGCGGGCCGAGGTGCTGGAGCGGGCCGCGTCCTGGATCCGCGCCCGCGCCGACGCCCTCGCACGATGCACCACCGAGGAGTCCGGCAAGCCGCTGGGCGAGGCCAAGGCCGAGTGGCTCTCGGCCTGCAACTACCTCACCTGGTTCGCGGCCGAGGGCGCCCGGGCGTATGGCCGCACGATCCCGGCGCGCACGCCGTCGCGGCGCATCGAGGTCCTGCTGCAGCCGGTCGGGGTGGTCGCGACGATCACCGCCTGGAACTTCCCCGTCTACAACGTCGTGCGCAGCCTCGCCGCGGCGCTGGCCGCCGGCTGCACCGTCGTCGTGCGGCCCAGCGAGCTCACGCCGCGCTCGGCGATGGCGCTGGCGCAGGCGCTGCACGAGTCGGGGGCGCCGGCCGGCGTCGTCAACCTGGTCAACGGCGACCCGGAGCCGATGGCACGCGTCTTCCTCGACGACCCGCGCGTCCGGCAACTGGCCTTCACCGGCAGCCCGCGGGTCGGCCGGCTGCTCATGGACGGCGCCTCGCGCACGCTGACGCGCCTGACGCTCGAGCTCGGCGGCAACGCGCCGGTGCTCGTGTTCCCCGACGTCGACGTCGCCGAGGTCGCCCGACAGTTCGCCAGCTGGAAGCAGCGCAACGCCGGCCAGGTGTGCGTGGCGCCGCAGCGGCTGCTGCTGCACGAGGACGTCGCCGACGCCTTCACGGAGGCGCTGGTCGCCGAGACCGCCAAACTGCGCATCGGGCACGGTCTCGAGGAGGGCACGCAGGTCGGCCCGCTGATCACGGCGCGGCACAGCGAGCGTGTCGGCGACATCGTCGCGCGCAGCGTCGCGGCCGGCGCCCGCGTGCTCGCCGGCGGCCAGCGTCTCGCGCGGCCCGGCTTCTTCTACGCGCCGACCGTGCTCGACGGCGTCCCGGCCGGCGCGCCGGCGCTGACGGACGAGATCTTCGGCCCGGTCGTGCCCATCCAGCGCTTCCGGACACTCGATGAGGCGCTCGCCCGCGCCAACGACACCGAGTACGGCCTGACCGCCTTCGTCATGACCCACGACCTCAACACCTCGATCCTCGCCAGCGAGCGGCTCGAGTTCGGCATGGTGTGCGTCAACGACTGGCTGCCGGCGACGCCCGAGGCGCCGTTCGGCGGCGTCAAGGGCTCGGGCCTGGGCCGCGAGACGGGGTCCGAGGGCCTGCTGGAGTACATGGAGCGAAAGACGGTGTTCACGGGGAACGTGCGCTGACGCCCGGACGCCACGGCGTCGGTCCGTCCTCCCCCGTCCGGAAGCCGAGCCGGACCGTCCCGTCGGTCAGGTCGACCCCGAGGTCGAGCTGGAGCCGGAAGGGGAGCAGGCCGACGATGCTGCCGTCCAGCGTCACGCCGAGGCCGATGCCCGCGCGCGTGCGGGCGTCGTGGCGCACGACGTCGACGAACGCGCGGCCGTGGGTCGTCAGCTCCGCGGCCTCGGTCAGCCAGACGGGGTCGTGCAGGGCGGTGCGGAACTCGACGCTGCCGCCGACGAGCCCGCGCGTGACGGCGGTCGACGAGGCCGTCCGGTAACGCGCGGGATCGACCTGGATGGCGTAGGGGTCGGGCGTCGCGCCGCTCGCCGTCAGCGCGAAGAGGCGCACGCCGACCTCGGGCATGCCGCGGCCCGTCGTGGCGCTGCCGACGGCGCCGCGGGCGTCGATGCCCGCCCGCGCCCAGCGGCCGGCCTGGCCGGCGATCTCGGCGTCGATCCACACGTGGTCGGGGCGGTAGCTGGCGGTCGCTTCGGTCACGCCGCCCAGGACGTCGTGAACGACCCCCAGCGTGAGGCCCGGCACGGCCTCCCGGCGGACGCCGAGCCACAGGGTCGGGCCGCTGGCCAAGCGGGCGGCGACACCGGCGTGCAGCTCGGTGTCGTCGGGCAGGCGGACGCCGAGTCGCAGGGCCAGCCGGTTGGCCAGCGGTTCGCTGCCGCGCCCCAGTTCGACGCCGATGGACGCCCACCGCAGGGGCCCGCCGCCGACGGTGAGCGCGACGGCGAGGCGGTCGCTGAGGTCGGTGGGCGCGTGGCTGAGGGCGGTGCTCGCCTGCACGCCGATCGC
The DNA here is from genome assembly GCA_011390735.1 of Trueperaceae bacterium. Taxonomy (GTDB): domain Bacteria; phylum Deinococcota; class Deinococci; order Deinococcales; family Trueperaceae; genus JAABTL01. The sequence continues at coordinate 13,340 of JAABRV010000014.1, forward strand.
GAGCCGCAGGGGCCGTGCCCCGCGGTCGGCGGGGGCGCCGGCGACGCGGTCGCGCCACGCGAGGTTGATCGGGTCGTGCCGGTGGGGATCGCCGTCGTGCCGGAGCGGGACGCCGAGCCGCGCCAGGTCGGCGCGGACGGCGGGCAGCGCGTCGCGGGTGGCGCGCCGCCCGGCCCCGACGTACGCCTCCCGGCGATCGAAGTCCATGTGCGGGGCGTCCGGCAGCGGCGGGCGGATGACGACGTCCGCGCTCTCCAAACTGGCCATGGTGTAGGGCCGCATGAGGCCGCCGAGCGTCAGGGACGCCGTGCTCTGGATGGACGTCGGGTCGACGACGACGTCGCGCCCCAGGTCGACGGCGATGACGTAGTCGGCGCCGAGGCGGCGCGCGGTCTCGCTGGGGACCTGCTGCCTCAACCCGCCGTCGATGTAGTGGCGGTCGCCGATGGCGACCGGGTTGAACAGGATCGGGATCGCCGCCGAGGCCTGCAGCACGAGCGCCAGGGGCGCGTCGTCGGGCGCGTGCGTCTCGCCCGTCACCAGGTCGGTGACGACGCCGCGGAACGGGATGCGGGTGTCCGTCACCGCGCGGTCTTCGAGCAGCGCGGCGAGGAGGCGGCCGAGCGGCGCGTTGTCCAGCACGCCGCCGCGCAGGGGGAGCTGCGACCTGGCCGTGGCGGTGGGATCGACGAACACGAGCAGCGCGGCGAGTTCGTCCGCGGCGAAGCCGGCGGCGTAGAGGCCACCCACGATGGCACCGATGCTGGTGCCGACGATGAGGTCGATCGGGATGCCCGCGGCCACCAGCTCCTGGATGACACCCACGTGGGCGGCGCCGCGGGCGGCGCCCCCGCCGAGGACCAGGGCCACGCAGGGCCGCCCCCCGGGCGCGGGTGCCGCGGTCTGCGCGTGCGCGGGCACGCCCGGCAGGGTCGCCCACAGCAGGACGGCCGCGGTGAACGCGACGTGGCGTGCGCGCTGGATGTGCACCGGATCCTCCTCCCGGGGGAGGGGCCGCGATCGCCGAGGTCGAACCGCGGGACCACGTCCAGCCTAGGGCATCGAGGACCCTGGCGCGGTGCAGCGGTTACCGTAGACCCCGAGAGGGGGCCCCACCGTGAGCGACGAGCGCAAGAACGGCAAACGCAAGGCGAAGAGCAAGGCCAAGGCCAAGAAGGCCGAGCCGGCGGCGGCCCCCGCCCAGGCCGCCGGCTTGGCGCGTGCCATGGGGACGGAACCCGCGCCGGACGACGCGCCGGCCCGAAGGCTCGACAAGAAGACCTACGAGGCGGAGTTGGCCAAGCTGCAGGTGGAGTTGGTGAAGCTGCAGACCTGGATCCAGCACCAGGGCCTGCGGGTGGTCATCATCTTCGAGGGGCGCGACGCCGCCGGCAAGGGCGGCACGATCAAGCGCATCACCGAGAGCCTCAACCCCCGTGCCTGCCGCGTGGTGGCGCTGCCCAAGCCCACGGAGCGCGAGCGCACCCAGTGGTACTTCCAGCGCTACGTCGAACACCTGCCCGCCGCCGGCGAGATCGTCATCTTCGACCGCAGCTGGTACAACCGCGCCGGCGTCGAGCGGGTCATGGGCTTCTGCACCGAGGAGGAGGTGCAGGAGTTCTTCCGCAGCTGCCCCGGGCTCGAGCGGATGCTGGTGCGCGCCGGGATCATCCTCATCAAGTACTGGTTCTCGGTGAGCCCCGAGGAGCAGGAGCGGCGCTTCCAGTCCCGCCTGGAGGACGTCACCAAGCACTGGAAGCTCTCGCCGATGGACCTGGAGGCGCGCCAGCACTGGGTCGCGTACTCGCAGGCCAAGGACGCGATGTTCGCCTTCACCGACGTCAAGACCTGCCCCTGGTACGTCGTGGACGCCGACGACAAGCGGCGCGCGCGGCTCAACTGCATCCACCACCTGCTGACGATGTTCCCCTACGAGGACGTCATCCCGCGGGTGGAGGGGTTGCCGCCGCGGGAGGGCGAAGGCGCGTACGTGCGCCCGCCGATCCACGAGCAGACGTTCGTCCCCGCGAGGTACTGACGCGACGGCGATCCGCGCCACCCCGCCCGCGATCGCCCGCCCCCGCCGTCCGCCCCCGGCCGTAGACTGCGGGCTGCATGGCCGTCGCCCCGCCGCCCCCTCCCCCCGGCTCCTTCGCCCGCCTGACCGACCTCGACCTCGGCACCCGGCAGCAGGTGCGCCGCACGATGCGCCTCTCGGTCCTCGAGGGGTCGCTGACCCAGACGTTCCTCAACTGGACGTCGGGCAGCGTGCTCATCGGCTTCATGCTGCACCTCGGCGCGGCGCCGGCCGAGATCGCGCTGGTGGGCGCGGTGCCGCTGCTGTCGCAGGTCGCCAGCCCCGCCGCGGCCTACCTGGCGGCAGCGCTGGGCCGACGCAAGCTGCTGACGGTGGCGATGGCGCTCGTCTCGCGGCTCACCTGGCTGCTCGCCGCGGCGCTGCCGCTGGTGCCGATGCCGGACACCTGGCGACCGTCCGTACTCATCCTGGTGGTGCTGATCAGCAGCTTCTTCCTGGCGGCGAACGGGACGCTGTGGACGGCCTGGATGGGGGACGTCATCCCGGAGCGCGAGCGCGGGCGCTACTTCGGCCTGCGCGCCGGCATCGTGGGCGTGATCGCCATGGTCGCCAACCTGGCGGCCGGCGCCTTCCTCGATCGCGTGGGCGCGCCGTTCTCGTTCCAGGCGGTGCTGATCGCGTCGGTGGTCATCGCCCTCGCCGGCGTCGGCGTCTACCTCATGCAGCTCGACCCGCCCACCGAGTACGTGCGCGTGCGCTGGGGCCAGCTGCTGACGCTGCCGTGGCGCGACGCGGGCTTCCGCAACTTCCTGCGCTTCGCGCTCTACTGGCAGTTCGTGGTGCTGCTCGCGGCGCCGTTCGTCTTCCCCTACTTCCTGGACGAGCTGCGCCTGACCTTCACGCAGGTGGCGATCTGGTCGTCGATCGCGGCGCTGACGGCGCTCGCGACCACCTACCTGTGGGGCCGCGTGGCCGACCGCACCGGCAACAAGGGCGTGCTGGCGATCGGCACCTTCCTGGCCGGGCTGCTGCTCCCGAGCACCTGGATCGCCGCCGGCATCACCGGCGACGTCCGCTGGATCTGGCTCTCGGCCGTCTTCGACGCGGTCGCCTGGGGCGCGATCGGCCCGGCGATCTTCAACCTGGCCCTCGCGTCGGCGCCGCGCGCCAACCGGGTCGTCTTCATCGCCATGTACAGCCTCGGCACGGGCGTCGCCGGTTTTGTCGGCGGCGCCCTCTCGGGGCCCCTGCTCGTGTTCCTGCGCAGCTTCGAGACCCAGGCCTTCGGCACCACCTGGACCGCCTACCACTGGCTGTTCGTGATCTCGGGCGTGCTACGGATGCTGGCCTGGGTCTGGCTCCGCTCGGTGCCGGAGGCGGACGCCTGGCGCACCCGCGACCTCCTGCGCAGCATGCGCACGGGGTGGAAGGGGATGGGCTTCCACTGGCGGTGAGGGAACTGCGGCCGGTGCGCCGCACGGCGGGGCACGGGCACGGACCCAGGTTCGGTCGGCATGGACCCATCGAGGAGTCCCGGCTGGCCTGGAAGAGGTACGCGGTCATCGTCGAGGAGGGCGAGACGAGCTTCGGCGCCCACGTTCCCGATCTTCCCGGGTGCGTGGCCGTGGCGCCGACGCGGGCGGAGGTGCTGCGCCTCATCCGCGAGGCCGTGGCGTTCCATCTGGAGGGCTTGCGGGAGCAGGGCTCGCCGCTCCCCGCCCCATCCACGGTCGCCTTCGTCGACGTCGCGGCCTGAACGCAGCCTGGTCCGTGTCGGGGGCGGTGCACCGCCTTCGGCACCGCGACCGTGGTGGGCTCGGGCCCACCGCCCCGCACGCGAGCCGTAGACTCGTGGGCGCATGGGCCACGCCCCGCTGCCCGCCTCCGAACCACCCCCCTCCGCGCCGTTCCCGTCGCCACCCGGTGCCGCCGCCTACCTGACGGACCTGGATCCGCCCGTGCGGGCGCAGGTGCGGCGGACGATGCGCCTGACGGTCCTCGAGGGGTCGTTCAGCCAGGTCTTCCTCAACTGGACCACCGGCAGCGTGCTGGTGGGCTACATGCTCCACCTCGGGGCCGCGCCCACCGAGCTGGCGCTGGTGAGCGCGGCGCCGCACCTGTCGCAGCTTGCCAGTCCCTTCGCCGCGTACCTGGCGGCCCTGCTGGGCCGACGCAAGGCGCTGACGGTGGCCATGGCCCTGGGGTCGCGCCTGACCTGGCTGCTGGCCGCCGCGCTGCCCCTGTTCGGCCTCCCCGACGACGCGCGCCCGTGGGCACTGATCGGCCTGGTGCTCCTCGCCAGCCTCTTCCTGGCGGCGCACAACACGCTGTGGACGGCGTGGATGGGTGACGTGGTGCCGGAGCGCGAGCGCGGGCGCGCGTTCGGCCTGCGCACGGGGGTCATGGGGGTGGTGGGCACGGCCGCCAACCTCGCCGCCGGCGCCTTCCTCGACCGCGTCGGCGCGCCGCTGTCGTTCCAGTGGGTGCTGCTCGTGGCGGTCGTGGCTGGCCTGGCCGGCGCCGCGGTGGTCCTGCAGCAGGTCGACCCGCCGACCCCGGTGGAGCGCGTCCGCTGGCGGCAGCTGCTCACCCTCCCCTGGCGCGACCTCGGCTTCCGCCGACTGTTGCGCTTCACCGCCTACTGGAACTTCGTGGTCATGCTGTCGGGGCCGTTCGTGACCCCCTTCTACCTGCAGGAGCTGGGGATGACCTTCACGCAGGTGGCGCTGGCGGGAACCCTGACGGCGCTCACGGCGCTCGTCACGACGCCGCTGTGGGGGCGGGTGACGGACCGGGTGGGCCACAAGCGGGTCCTCATGCTGGGGACCTTCCTGGTGGGGCTGCTGCTGCCCGGCGGCTGGATCGTGGCCGGCCTGACGGGGAGCCTGGCGTGGATCTGGGCGACGTCGGTCGCCGACGCGTTCGCCTGGGGCGCCGTCCGCCTGTCGGCCTTCAACCTGGCGCTGGCGTCCGCGCCGCGCGCGAACCGGGTGGTGTTCATCGCCATGTTGGGCCTCGCCACGGGCCTCTCGGGGTTCCTCGGGGGCGCGTTGGCCGGGCCGCTGCTGGTCGTCCTGCAACGCCTGGACGTGACCGTCCTGGGCGCCCGACCGAGCGGCTACGTGTGGCTGTTCGCGGTCGCGCTGCTGCTGCGCACGCAGGCCTGGTGGTGGCTGCGGCCCGTGCCGGACGACGGCGCCGGGCGACCGGGCCTCCTGCTGCGCGGGATGCGCACCGGCCTGCATGGCCGGTGGCGCGGCGTGCTGCGCGGTTAGCCCGGCGCGGGGTCAGCCGGCGCCGGCGAGGGTCCTGATCCCGCCTGGGCTCAGCAGGTGGGTCATCGGCGCGTCGTGCGCCTCCGTCGGCAGCCGCTCCACGACCAGCGCGTCGAGCGTGATGCCGACCCTGGGCACGTGCCCGGGGAGCCTCGGCAGCAGCCGATCGTAGTGGCCCTGCCCGTGACCCAGGCGGGCACCCTGGACGTCGAAGGCGAGGCCCGGCACCAGCACCAGGTCGATCACGCCGGGGTCGACCGGCGGCGCTTCTGGGCGCGGCTGCAGGAAGCCGTACGGGTGACGCTCGAGGGGCTCGACCCAGGCGCGCAACTGCAGCGGCGCCCGCGAGCCGACGGTGCGGGTGGCCGCGAGCGCGGGCGTGGGCGGGGGCGCGGTCGCCGCGCGCATCCAGGGCGCGATCGGGTCGGGCTCGTCGCCGAACGCCACGTAGGCGAGGACCGTGCGGGCGCGGCGCCACGGGCCCCAGCTGGCGAGCAGCGCCTGCATGGCGGCCTCGTCGTCGGCGCGGCGTTGGGGGTCGGCGGCCCAGGCGCGGCGCACGGCACGGGCCCAGGTTCGCCAGGCATCCTTGCCGGCGTCCGGCGGCGGCGGGGTGGGCGCGACGGCGCTGGCGTTCGCAGGGACCTCGCCACCGGTAGGTTCGCTGGCGCTCACGCCGGCACGCTACCGCGCCGTACCCTAGGGCCATGCCCGAGACCACCCTCGCCACCCTGCACCACCTCGTCGACAAGCGCTTCGTGGGGACGATCCCCGATGGCCGTCAGGTCCTCATCGATGGCACCAAGGAGCATCCGCTCGGCATGGGCCCCATGCAACTCGTCCTCAACGCCTGGGGCGGTTGCGTCGCGTACGACGTCGTCGAGATGCTCAAGAAGCGGCGCGTCGACGTCAAGAGCTACCGCGTCGAGCTCGAGGGCGACCGCAACGAGGGCGTCCCCGCCTTCTACACGCGCCTGCGCGCCCGCCACGTCATCGACGCGCCGGGGCTCGACCGCAAGACCTTCGAGCGCTTCGTCGACCTGGCGATGAACAAGTACTGCTCGGTCGGCATGAGCCTCAAGGCCGAGCAGAGCTTCGAGGTGGAGCTCCTGCACGAGGCCGCCGAAGCGACCGAAGCGGGCTGACGGTCCACGTCGGGCGACGGCGGCCGACGGTCGCCGACGGCCGACCGCGAACACCGCCCGAACTGCGCCGTCGGGTTCGTCACGAACGCGCTAGGCCAACCTGGTACGCTCGGCGGGATGCCCCCGCAGGTCGACCTGGCGGACCCGTCGCTGTACTTCAACCGCGAGCTGAGTTGGCTGGCGTTCAACCGGCGCGTGCTGGAGGAGGCGCAGGACGCGTCGCAGCCGCTGCTGGAGCGACTGAAGTTCCTGGCCATCTTCGCCAGCAACCTCGACGAGTTCATGATGATCCGCTACGCGGGCCTCAAGGAGCAGCAGGCGGCTGGGGTCGCCGCCCGCTCCTTCGACGGCCTGACGGCCGCGGAGCAGTTGACCGCGGTCTCCGAGTCCCTGCACCCGATGGTGCTCGAGCACCGGCGGGTGATGCGTGAGGACGTCTTGCCGGCGCTGGAGCGCCACGGGGTCGTCATCCGCGACGTCGGTCGACTGAACGAGGCCGAACGAGCCGCCGTCGACGCCTTCTGGCGGGAGGAGCTGTTTCCCGTCCTCACCCCCCTGGCGATCGACTCGGGCCACCCCTTCCCGCGTCTGCCGAACCAGTCGTTCGCGCTGCTGCTGGAGGTGGTCGACGAGGACTCCGGGAGCCACAGGTCGGCCATCGTGCAGGTCCCCTCGGTGCTGCGGCGCTTCCTGCGGCTGCCCGCTCCGGGCCACGCCTTCGTCATGCTGGAGGACGTCATCCGCGACCGGGTGGCCGAGCTCTTCCCCGGCCACGCGGTGCGCCGCGCCCACGGCTTCCGCATCACCCGCGACGCCGACATCGAGATCGCCGAGGACGAGGCCGCCGACCTGCTGCGCGCCGTCGCGGACGAGGTGCGCCGCCGTCGCTGGGGCGACGCGGTGCGGCTGGAGGTCCTGGAGGGCATGCCCGCGGGCTGGGTCGAGCGCCTGCGCGAGTCGTTGAAGCTGCTGCCCGAGGACGTCTACGAGGTCCCCAACCACCTCAACGTGGTCGACTTCATGGAGTTGGCGCAGCTGCCCATCCCCGAGCTGCGCGACCCGCCCTTCAACCCGCGCCTGCCGCGCGAGTTGCGGCGCCACGCCTCGGTGTTCGACGCCGTGCGCGAGCGCGACGTGCTGCTGCACCACCCGTTCCACGCCTTCGACGCGGTCCAGCGACTGCTCGACGACGCCGCCGACGACCCCGACGTGCTGGCGATCAAGCAGACGCTGTACCGCGTCGGCCGCAACTCGCCGATCGTCGCGGCCCTGGAACGGGCCGCCGGCAACGGCAAGCCGGTCACGGCGATGGTGGAGCTGAAGGCGCGCTTCGACGAGGAGAACAACATCGTCTGGGCGCGCGAACTCGAGCGCGCGGGCGTGCACGTGGTGTACGGCCTGCCCGGGCTCAAGACGCACGCCAAGGCGCTGCTGGTGGTGCGCCGCGAGCGCGACGCCGATGGCGCGAGCGTCATCCGGCGCTACATGCACCTGGGCACCGGCAACTACAACGCCGGGACCGCGACCGTGTACACCGACATGGGGCTGCTGACCTGCGACCCCGACCTGGGGGCGGACGTCTCCGATCTCTTCAACCTGCTCACCGGCTTCAGCAAGCAGCGCACCTGGAGGAAGCTGTGGGTCGCGCCGGAGACGATGCGCGGCGCGCTGATGGCGGCGATCGAGCGCGAGACCGAGCACGCCAACGCCGGCCGGCCGGCGCGTATCGTCGCCAAGATGAACTCCCTGGTCGACCCGCGGGTGATCCAGGCGCTCTACCGCGCCTCACAGGCCGGCGTCGAGATCGACCTCATCGTGCGGGGCGTGTGCTGCCTGCGGCCGGGGGTTCCGGGGGTGTCGCAGAACATCCGCGTCCGCTCGATCGTGGGGCGCTTCCTGGAGCACGCGCGCATCTTCTACTTCGAGGACGGCGGCGCGGGAAGCCTGTACCTGGGGTCGGCGGACTGGATGCAGCGCAACCTCAACGCCCGCGTCGAGGCGCTGTTCCCGGTCGAGGAGCCACGCGTGCGGCGGGAGATCATGAAGGTGCTCGACCTGGGTATGCGGGACAACGTCAAGGCGCGCGAGCTGCAGTCGAGCGGCGCGTACGTCCGCGCACGCCGGCGCCCGGGGCAGCGGCGGCTGGACAGCCAGGCGCACCTGATCGCGCGGTCGCGGCGCAAGGGTTAGGACGCGCGCTCGTCGATCGGGCGCCGATCATCGGCGCCCCGACACGTCGCGCGACGGTGGAGGGCCGGCGCCCGATCGGCGCCCGCGCGGTCAGGCCTGGATGGGGCCGGGGCCGCCGCTCGGCATGTCGTCGCCCGCGCGCCCGGCCGCGAAACCGGTCTGCAGGCCCATCAACCAGCCGAGCTTGAGCATGAACAGCAGCGTGTCGGCGTCGCCCTCGGCGACGCGTCGGCGCACGTACTCCAGGGTGCCCTCGGGGAGGCCCACGGCGTCGACCTCCTGCGCGTAACGTCGGCGCATCTCGTCGAGGAAGGTCTGGATCAGTCGCTCTCGCTCGTCCATGTCGTAGCGCCATGGTAGCCGACGCGGCGCGCCGCCCAGCGTCGGTCAGCTTGCGGCGGGTTCGAAGGTGACCGCCGAGCCTGGCCGGGCCTGCGCCAGGCCCGCGAGGTCGCGCGGGTCGACGATGCCGGCGAGCGCGTAGCCGCCCGTGCGGCCGCGGTCGTTGAGCAGCACCACGGGCCGGCCGTCCGCCGGGAGCTGCACCGCGCCCAGGGGGACGCCTTCGGAGTCGACGTCGGGCCGGCGCGCGCGGATGCGGCGCCCGTCGAGCCAGGCGCCCATGCGGTCGCGGGCGCCCAGCGCGAACGCGGTCGCCAGCAGCGCGGCGTACGCCTCGTCCTCGCCGTGCGGCCCCGGGTGCAGGCGCAGCGCCACGCGCGATGCGTGGTGCACCCTCCCCTGCCAGCCGGAATCGGGCGGCCGGGGATCGGCCACGAGGCGCAGCGTGTCGCCGGCGCGCAGCGCGCGCCCGAAGCCGCCGACGCCGGCCCGGGCGTCGGTGCTGCCCTCGCCCACCAGGTCCGGGTGGCCGACCGGACCGCCCGCGGGCGCCAACCCGCCACCCACCGCCAGGACGGCGTGCGCACCGCTCGCGTGCGGGTCGGGCCGCACCTCGAGATTGGCGCCGGCCGGCCACGCGAAGGTGCGACCGAGCGGCAGCGGCCGACCCTCGAGGCGAAGGCGCGCGCCTCCTCCGCTACAGGCCGCGGTCAGGGGGCGCTCGGCGCGCAACGTCGCGTGGGGCACCGCCAGCTCGAGGGCGGGGGCGGCGAGCGGGGCACCCGCGAGCCGGGCGGCGGTGACGAACGCGCGGGCGTCGAGCGCGCCCGCCTGGGCCATGCCGAGGTGGCCGACGCCGGCCCGCGGTCGGCCCTGCAGCGAGACGGCGCCGGGCCAGGCCTCGGTCAGGGTGAGGGCCGCGTCTCCGTCACGAGTGGCCGGCCGCGCGCGCCACGCACCGGTGGACGCGGCCGGGCTCTCCGCCAGCGCCTCGAAGCGGACCTCGTCGCCCGGCAGCAGGGTGGTCGGCGCGGCGCGCCAGGGGTCGAACAGCGGGACCGGCGTCGTCCCGAGCACCCACCAGCCACCGGGGCCGGCGCTCGGGTAGACGCCGGCGCGCCCGTCGGCGATCGCCACGGCGCCCGCCGGCAGCGATCTCGGCGCGGGGCGACGGGGCAGCGCCAGGTCGGCGGGGAGCCCGTGGAGGTAGGCGAACCCCGGCGTGAACCCGAGGAAGGCCACGCGGTATGCGGCCGCCGCGTGGCGGGCGACGACCTCCGGCCAGGGGAGGCCCAGGAGCGACTCGAGGTCGGCGCGATCGGCCCCGTCGCCGTAGGCCACCGGCAGCGTGAGCCGTCGTGGCCGGATCTCGCCGAGCGCGGCCTCGAGCGTGGCGGCGTGGAGCGCGGCCGCGGCCGGCGCCAGGGGCGCGCCGAGCCGCAGCTCCGCGGTGAGCGCGCGGTAGCCGACGACGAGGTCGCGCAGCGCCGGTGGGCGGACGCCCCAGGCGACGGTGCGGACGGTGGCCAGGCGGACCGAGAGCTCGGCCGAGGGCTCGGCGTCCGCGGCCAGCCGCAGCGCGGCGGGCCCGAGGCGCGTGAGGCGCCAGCCGAGCCCATCGCTGTCGACCCAGGCGACGGGCGTGCCGAGGTCGGCGCGGTGGACGCTCACGTGGCGGAGGGGCGGCCGCGCGGGCTCACGGCAGCGCGCCGGCCGCCGGACGGACCTGCACCCCCGCGCGCTCCAGCGCGTCGCGGACGGCGCGCGCCACGCGGGCGGAGCGGAGGCCGTCGCCGTGCAGGCAGAGGGTGTCGGGACGCAGCTCCAGCGTCTCGCCGTCGACGGCGCGCACCACCCCGTCGACGGCCAGCGACAGCGCCCGCTCGACGATCTCGCCGGCGTCCTCGAGGACGGCGCCGGGCCGCCCGCGGGGCAGGAGCCGCCCGTCCGGCTGGTAGCCGCGGTCGAGGAAGGCCTCGAACACGAGCAGCAGCCCGGCGTCCTCGAGCACGCCGAGGGTGGCGGCGTGGGCCGGCACCACCAGGGGCAGCCCGGGGTCGAAGGCGGCCACCGCCTCGGCGACGGCCGCCGCGACGTCGGCGTCACCGGCGACGGCGTGGTAGAGCGCGCCGTGGGGCTTGACGTGGCGGAGCGTCGCGCCCTCGGCGCGGCAGATGGCGTGCAGGGCCCCGAGTTGGTAGAGGACGTCGTCGCGCACGACCGGGGGTGGCAGCGCCATCGGCGTGCGGCCGAACCCGCGCAGGTCAGGGAAGCTGGGGTGGGCGCCGATCGCCAGACGGTGCCCGTCGGCGGCCACGACGGCGGCCCGCATCGTGGTCGGGTCGCTGGCGTGGAAGCCGCAGGCGAGGTTGACGGAGCTCAGTGCCGGCAGGAGTTCGGCGTCCTCGCCCAGCCGCCAGAGGCCGTACGACTCGCCGAGGTCGCCGTTGAGGTCGATCGCGGGCATGCGGCATCGTACGCCATCTGCCGTCCAGGACGCGCGCGCCGGTGCCCTGCGCCCCCGTCCGCGGGGCGTGGGCCCAAGATGACCGGCTACGGACGTGCACTGGGGCTTGACATGGTCCGATCAGGAGATGTACTCTGATTTTTGCCGCTCGCGAGAGTGGCGCGCTTCTTGACAGCGGAATAGGAAGCATGAGCATCCAATAAGCGCGGGTGTTCCGCGCCGTCCAGTACGGCAACGACGCCAGCGCGACACGTGATCCTGTAAGGTTCGATCGGAAACGGTCGAGCAACGCGAGATCGCGGGTCTGACATCACTCTTACACACGTACGAACACGAACGATGGTTACGTTAATAAGGGCACACGGTGGATGCCTTGGCTGCAGAACCGATGAAGGACGTGGCTACCTGCGATAAGCCTCGGGGAGCTGGAAGCAAGCTTTGATCCGGGGATGTCCGAATGGGGAAACCCACACGAGCGAACCTCGTGTACCCATGCGTGAATCCATAGCGCATGTGGAGGGAACCTAGGGAACTGAAACATCTAAGTACCTAGAGGAAAAGAAAGAAACATCGATTCCCCCAGTAGTGGCGAACGAAAAGGGAAGAGCCCAAACCGCGGTCTACGGACCGCGGGGTTGTAGGACCAGCAACATCGACTCGAGAGTCTAGCCGAAGCGCACTGGAAAGGCGCGCCAGAGTGGGTGAAAGCCCCGTAGGCGAAAGGCTCGGAAGCGTAGCTGGCACCTGAGTAGCGCGAGCCACGTGGAATCTCGCGTGAATCTACGGGGACCACCCCGTAAGGCTAAATATTCCTGCAGACCGATAGCGCACAAGTACCGTGAGGGAAAGGTGAAAAGCACCCCGTGAGGGGAGTGAAATAGTACCTGAAACCGTGTGCTTACAAGCAGTCACAGTCCTATGTTGGCTTGCCAACAGGATGGTGGCGTGCCTCTTGAAGCATGATCCTGCGACTTACTGGCAGTGCCGAGTTTAAGCCGATAGGCGGAGGCGAAGGGAAACCGAGTCTGAACAGGGCGTTCAGGCGCTGTCAGTAGACCCGAAACCGCATGAGCTAGCCATGGCCAGGCTGAAGCCTCCGTAACAGGAGG
>JAABRV010000146.1 GCA_011390735.1 Trueperaceae bacterium
GCCCGGTCGCGGGCGAAATCGCCGACCGCGCCACGCCAGGCGGCGACGTCCGTGCGCGCGCCGTCGAGCGCGGCGGCGTCGGCATCACGCAGCGAGGCCACGGTCTGCTGCACGCTCTCGCGCCAGCGCTCGAGCTCGCCGCTGCCGGGATAGAGCGAGGCCAGCGCGGCCAGGTCGCGGTCGAGTTCGCGCAGCTCCCGTCGGACCCGGGCCACGTCCGCCCGGAACGCGGCACGTGCCCGCGCCCGCACGCGCGCCTGCCACATCGCGCGCGAGACCGCCCGCAGCGACCGGATCACGGCCCGCAGCACGGTGCGCAGGATCGTGCTCGGGCGCCAGCCGACCATGAGCTCCACGCCGAGGCCCAGCAGGAGCACCGCGGGCACGTACGCCAGGACGCCGGCGGCGCCGGTCAGGGAGCTGCGCAACGCCACGCCCCAGGTGCCGGCCCGCGCCGGCGCCAGCAGCATGAGCAGCGACCACGCGCCGAGCGCGGCGATGAGGTACCCGAGCAGCACGCGCGGCCAGCGCGGCGGGCTGCGGCGCAGCAGGAACAGGCCGCCCAGGAGGAGGAACGGCCACGGCCAGGCCCAGGCGCCCCAGCCGATGGGGTCCGCCAGGTACGACCGCAACCACACCCCGACCTCGCCGGAGGGAAATCGCGGCACCAGCACGAGCAGCAGGGAGGTCCCCAGGGCCAGCAGGACGAGCCCCACGGCCTCGAGGTCGAGCGTGCGGGCGGCGGACCGCGACCGTCGGCGCGCGGATCGACCGCCGCCGCGCTTGCGGTCGTCGCTGACAGCCCGCTTGGCCACGGGTCCCAGTCTACCCGCGTCCGCCCGCGCGCCCCTGACGGGTTGGCCCCATCAAGGCGCGGCGGTCGGTGCCGGACGCGCGTCGACATCCGGCCCGTCGTCGTCGGGCCCTCCCGCAGCCGGATCCGGCGGCTCCGGCCCCTGGCCGTCCTCCTGGTAGGGCGGGCGCGTCAGCAGGTACTCCTCGAGCACGACCTTGACGAGCGCCACCACGGGCACAGCCAGGAACGCGCCCAGCAGGCCGAGGAAGCCGACGCCGACGAGGATGGACACGAGCACCGTCAACGGGTGGAGGTCCGTCGACCTTCCCAGGATCAGCGGCCCGAGCACGTGGCCCTCGATCTGGTTGACCGCCAGGAAGACGATGAGCGCCAGCAGCGCCGTGAGCGGCGAGACCGTGAAGCCGAGCAGCACCCCGGGGACGGTCGCCACGATGGGCCCGAGGTAGGGCACCAGGTTGAACACGGCGGCCAGGACGCTGATCGCAGTCGCCAGGGGCACGCCGACGAGCGTCAGGCCGATCCAGATGAGGAACCCGAGGGTGATCGCGATGAGCACCTGGCCGCGCAGGTAGCCGCCGATGGCGCGGTCGGCCTTGGCCGTCAGGTCGCCGTAGAGCCGGCGGTAGCGCACCGGCACGAAGCGTCGGAGGTTGGCGGTCAGCCGCGGGAAGTCGTAGAGGATGTAGGCCGAGGCGATCGCGATGAGCAGGACCTGGAAGGCGCCGCTGACGATGCTGGTGGCGCCCGCCCAGAGCGCCTGCGGCCCCTCGGCGACGAGCCGTTCGAGGAAGCCGGTCAGGCTCTGCGCCGCGGCCGTGAGCCAGGCGGTGATCTGTTCCTGGACCTGGGCCGCGAACTCTTCGCCGCCGGCCTCGATGCCGAAGCGTTCGCGCAGGACGTCCGGCAGCGCCTCGCCGATGCGTCCCAGCCAGCCGGTGGCCGCGCCGAACGTGTCGCCCAGGTTGTTGAGCGCCGACGGCAGCAGGTTGGCGAAGCGAGCCGTCTCCGTCACCACCTGCGACAACAGGACCGAGCCCACGACGAGCGCCTGCGCCAAGAGCAGGAACACCAGCGTGACGGCCAGGCCGCGGCCGATCCGCAGGCGGCCCAGCAGCGCGACGAGCGGGTTGAGGATGTAGGCGATGAGGAAGCCGGCCACGGCCACCTGCAGCGCGAAGGCGTAGGCGGCCCGCTGGGTGATGAGGAAGTACAGCAGGAGGCCGGCCAGCACCAGGTAGGTGAACCCCCGGACCCAGGGGTTCCGCCACAGCGTCTCGATGGCGGTGACCTCGTGCGGCCCGCGCGGCGGCGCCAGCCGGCGAGCCATCAGGGCCCCGTGAACAGCGACGCGGCCAACAGCCGCACGCCGTCGGGGTCGAGCCCCTGACCCACGAAGGCGTCGCCCTCGCGGATCTCGAAATGGAGGCGGGCATTGGTGGTGCGACCCAACACGCCATCGAGGGTACCTGAGTTGCCGGCGAAGCCGATCACCCGCCCGCGCGCGACGCGCTGGCCGACGGCCAGGCCGGGGCGCACGGCGCTGAGGTGCCCATAGCGCAGCACGCGCCCGTCGTCGAGCCGGATCCACACCTGGCGACCGCGCAGGGCGTCGAGCTCGCCCTCGTCGGCCCCGTCGGCCACGGCGACCAGGAGCGACTCCCAGGTCGCCTCGTCGAGTTCGGCGTAGGGCACGTCCGCCCGCACGACCTCGCCCGAGCCGGCGGCGATCACGGGGGTGCCGAAGGCGAGCGGCACGCCCGCGCCGTCGGGCCAGAACACGAAGCCCTCGCTCACGCCGGAGCGGTAGGGGCGGGGCGCGCCCGGCAGGTGCGCGTCATCGTCGGGCACGCGGGCGCCGGGCACGGGGAACCACAGCCCGACGTCGCCGACGAGCTCGGCGTGGGTGGCGGCCGGCTCGGTCGCCGGGGCGGCCGCCGCCGACGCGCCGCCCTCGGCCGCGCTGCCGTCGGACGCCCGCGCTGCGGCGCCCGCCGTCGCGACGGCGCCCGCGGGCGCTCCGGCGGCTGCCTCCTCGCCGGCGAGC
Source organism: Trueperaceae bacterium (assembly GCA_011390735.1). Lineage (GTDB taxonomy): Bacteria > Deinococcota > Deinococci > Deinococcales > Trueperaceae > JAABTL01. The sequence goes on from JAABRV010000146.1 coordinate 2,862, forward strand.
AGCATGCGGGCCTCGCGCAACTCGACGACCGCGCCGCGCCAGCCGACGGACGCGACGACCGCGTAGGCGAGCAGTGAGATGAGGAGGTACCAGCCGAGCTTCGGCCCCGAACGCGCGTCCTGCATGGACGCCAGACTAGCACCGGCGGCGGCGTGCCGGCCGCTCGCCTGCGAAAGCCCCCCGCTCAATCGCGAGAGCCCCCGCTCAATCGCGGGGGGCGCGGCGCTCGAGCACCAGGACCCACGGGTGGTGGCCGCCGTGCCACACCCGCCGGTCGTGCACGACGCGCCACGGCCCGGGCCCGGCGAGGAGGCCGCGCGTGAGCTCGATCTCGTGCGTCACCCAGGCGAGCCGGCCGCCGGGCCGCAGGCAGCGCGCCGCCTCGGCGAGGAACGTTGGGTAGAGCGCCCGGTTGCCCCTGCGGCTGCCGACGGCGTCGCCCCACGGCGGGTCGGCCAGCACGAGGTCGAGCGAGGCGTCCCCCTGCCGCCAGCCGACCGCGTCGCCCACCTCCACCTCCACCCGGTCCGCCACGCCGGCGGCCGCGGCGTTGCGCCGCGCGCAGGCGACGGCCTCGGGGTCGAGGTCGAAGCCCGCGACCCGCGCGCGCCGGTCGGCCAGCGCGAGCTCGATCGCCAGCGTGCCGGAGCCGGCGAAGGGGTTCGCCGCCCGCACGCCCGCCGGCGGGGACGCCAGCCAGCCCAGGGCCGCCGCCAGGCTGGCGTTGAGTCCGCCCGGGCGGTCGCAGACCCGCCAGGGGCGCGTCGCCAGCGGCCGCGGCGTGGTCCTGACCAGCAACACCCAGCCGTCCGCCTCGGGGCGCGCCCGCACCACCAGGTCGCCATCGTCGTCGTCGACCGGCAGCCCGACACCCTCGGCGAGCGCCGCGGCCAGCCGCCGCATGACGTCGCTGTCGCGCCCCGCGGCCTCGAGCCGCAGCGCGGTGAAGCCGGCGCCCGTCACGGCCGTCGCGTCCGCCACCGCCGCCGCGAGGTCGCCGGCCAGCTGCCGCCGCAGCGCGTCGCCCAACAGGGCCTTCGGTCGCGGGACCGGGTAGCGCAGCACCCGCTGCACCGCCACCACGGTCCGCAGCTCGTGCACGGCCGCCAGCGACGGCCGCGGCACGCGCAGCGCCACCGCGTCCTCGCGGCCCGGGCGGCCGAGCACGCGGGCCGGGTCGCGACGCAGCGCGCTGCCCGCGCCGAGCCGGGCGTGCAGCTCGCGCACGACGACGTCGGTGAGGCCGGGCAGGCAGACGATCTCGAGCTCGATCCCGGCGGCGGCCGGTCGCCGCGGGCTTCGGGACCCAGCACCGTGGTGTGGGCCCGCGCCACGGCGGGGGCCCCCGCCCGAGCGCCGGCCCGCGCCCTCCCGCGGCGGCGTCGAGCGGCGAGAACGATCGCGGTCAGAGGAACGTGCCACACAGCATCGTACGCCCGCGGGCGGACGCGGCGGGACGCGTCCGCCCGGGCGCCGCGCGACGTGCCCCCGACGGCGACGACGCCGGTACCTGACAAGGGCATGACGCGTCCTGGTACCCTGGGGAAGCCCATGGCCGCCCTCCACGCGACCCCACGCTCGGCGCCCCCGCGGGTCCGCCGGCGCCCGTGGGGCGAGTGGCTCACTGGGTACGCCTTCGTGTTGCCGGCGACGCTCGTCATCGGCGTGTTCGGCCTCTTCCCGATCTTCTACGCGCTGTACATGAGCGTCCACCGCTGGCGCATCCGCCAGGGCGCGTACCTCGGCCTGCAGCAGTACGAGCGAACCGTCGGCGACCTCGGCGCCTTCGGCGTCTTCCTGGGGGGCATCGCGCTCATCGGCGTCGCCCACTGGCTGTGGACCGACGCCTTCAAGGGGCGGGCCGTGGCGCCCATGCTCGTGCGCGCGCTGGCCGCGGCCGCCCTGCTGTTCGCGGGCATCGCCTTCTCGCTCGGCTGGCAGGCGATGCGCGAGGCCGGCGACGCGCGCTTCCTGTTGGGCCTCACGCGCACCTTCTACTACGGGTTCCTCAGCGTGCCGGTGCAGATCGCGCTGGCGCTCGTGCTGGCCAGCCTGCTCTACCAGCAGATCCGCGGCAAGGAGCTCTACCGCATGCTCTTCTTCCTGCCGTACGTCACGCCGGTCGTCGCGGGGGCGGCCGTGTTCCGCAGCATCTTCAACCCGCGCGAGGAGCGGCTGGCCAACACCGTGCTCTCGTGGGTCGGGGTCGAGCCGCAGCGCTGGCTGTTCGAGACCCGTCCCGTGGGGCAGCTGCTGTTCGGCGACTTCCTCGGCCGCTTCGGCGTCGAGGTCACGGGCTTCTGGGCGGGCCCCAGCCTGGCGCTGCTGTCGATCATCCTGTTCGGGATCTGGACCTACACCGGCTACAACACGGTGATCTTCCTGGCAGGGCTCGGCGGCATCCCCAAGGAGCTCTACGAGGCCGCCGAGATCGACGGCGCCAGCGGCACGCAGCGCTTCGCCCACATCACCGTGCCGCTGCTGGCACCGGTGACCTTCTACCTGACGGTGCTCGGCTTCATCGGCACCTTCCAGGCGTTCACCCATCTCTACGTCATGCGCGAGCCGGCGGTGCGCGACGCGGTGGACACCGCGTCGCTGGTCATCTTCGACACGTTCTACGCGCGCAACGACTTCGGCACGGCCGCGGCGCAGTCGGTCGTGCTGTTCCTCATCATCCTGGCGATGACGCTGCTGCAGAATCGCCTCTTCGGACGGAGGGCGCTGCGTGGCTGAGCCGCAGATGCGCTCCCGCCGCGGCGTCGCCGCCGCCGGCCGCGTCCCCACCGCCGAGGCGCCCGAGTTCCGCTGGTCGCACCTGCCCATCTACCTGGCGCTGACGATCGGCGCGCTCGTCTCCATGACGCCGTTCCTGGTGATGATCACCCAATCGCTCATGACCCTCGGCGAGACGCTGACGCGGGCGCCCTTCCCCAGCGAGGCCCAGTGGGTCAACTACACCCAGGCCTGGTCCGACGCCGACTTCGACCTGTACTTCCGCAACAGCGTCGTCATCACCGGCACCACCATCATCGGGATGCTGATCACCTGTACCCTGGCCGGCTACGCCTTCGCGCGCATCCGCTTCCCGGGGCGCGACGTGCTCTTCGCCGTCCTGCT
>JAABRV010000147.1 GCA_011390735.1 Trueperaceae bacterium
GCTCGTCACCGTCTCGATCGCCAGCGCCGTCATGGGCATCGTCTACCTCTTCGCCCTGGCGACCGGATCGGCCGAGGCGCGCCAGGCCTTCGAGTACCTGTGGAGCCACGACGGCCTGTGGCTCTCGGTCGGCATCGCCGCCCTGCTCGTCGCGCCGGTCCTCATCCGGCGCCTTCCCCTCCTCGCAGGCTTGGTGCCGATCCTGGGCGCCACCCTGGTCCGCAGCCTGATCGTCGAAGCCGGTCAGGCCCAGTTCTTCGGGTTCTAGGGCTGCCCGCCCAGAACGAACCGGGGCCAGCGCGCCCCACACGAAAGGGAGTACCCCATGAAGCGTATCGCCCTCGTCCTCATCGCCTTCCTCGTCGCCTCCGGCGCCTTCGCCCAGAGCGCCACCGAGCAGTTCGGCGCCATCATCGAAGAAGCCTCGCAGGCCGGCTGGCTGCAGATCAACGTCGACGACAGCCTCGACTTCATCGAGCAGGTCGAGCCCTTCCTCCTCGACGTCCGCCGCCAGGACGAGTTCGACCTCGGCCACATCGACTTCGCCGTCCTCATCCCGGTCACCGAACTCGCCGACCGCCTCGGTGAGCTTCCCGAGAACAAGGACACCCCGATGATCGTCTACTGCGCCGCCGGCACCCGCGGCATGTGGGCCCTGTCGCTCCTCAAGCTCGACGGCTTCACGAACGTCCGCAACATGAGCGGTGGCTTCAACGCCTGGAAGGCCGCCGGCTACCCGATCGTCGACTGACCCCCGCTAGCTAGCGTTCGTCCGCGCCGGCCCCCGCTCGTCGGGGGCCGGCCGCTGTCTGCCCCGCGCCACTCGGGCCCTTGGGACATCTGGACCTTCAGGTCGCATTCGTCGGCGTCTATCCTCTTCGGTGGGTCGTGAAACATCTCACGAGGCGACACGAGGAGGCGGCATGACGAAGGACGTGTTCAAGGAGACCCTCAGCCGAAGGCGGTTCTTGGTCGGGTCGGCCGCCGTCGCGGCCGGCGCTCTCCTGGCCAACAAGGGTTGGGTGGACGCCCAACCCTTCTTCACGCCCGAGGGCGTGGACATCGAAGGCCTGGAGCGCGCAGGCTTCCTGGTGCGGCACACCATCTGTCACCAATGCGGCGCAGGCTGCGGCCTCACCGCGCTGGTGAAGAAGGGCGCTCCACCCAGCGAAGAGAGCATGCTGATCTTCCCGAACCAGAGCCCGGACCACCCGCAGCCCGGCATGTGCGGTAGGGGTGCCACCGCGCCCTACACTTGGAACAGCCCGCTGCGCCTGCGCAAGCCCCTCAAGCGCGTCGGCGCGCGGGGCGAGGGCTCGTTCGAGGAGGTCACCTGGGACCAGGCCCTCGACGAGATCGGCGCGAAACTGCGCGAGATCGTCGAGCGCGATGGCGCCAAGGCCGTGGCGTTCAGCACCCACGACTACGCCAACGAGATGCGCCTGCTCGCCTGGCCGCTCGGCTCGCCCAACGTCATCAGCCAGGCCAGCACCTGCAACACCGCCGGCGTCGTCGGCCGCCGCTGGATGATGGGCTCGGGCTTCGACCACCACGCGGTCATCGACCCGGACTACGAGAACGTCCGCTACGTGCTGTTCCCGGGCCGCAGCCTCAACGCGCCCATGGGCGCGGTACACCGACTGGCCAAGGCCCGCGAGCACGGCGCCAAAGTCGTCTTCCTCAACCCCGCCCACCCCGACGTCGCCTTCGCCAGCGCCGACTGGATCCCCTGCGTCCCCGGCACCGACGCCGCGTTCATGCTCGGCGTGGCGAACGTGCTCGTCAACGAGAAGAAGTACGACGAGGGCTTCATCCTGCGGTACACCAACCTGCCCTTCCTGCTCAAGGCGGATGGCAAGCCGCTCACCCAGGCCGACCTGCAAGAGGGCGGCGACGCCAACGTCTTCGCCCTCATGGGCGAGGGCAACGAGATCGTCTTCCACACGGACGACGGCCTGCGGCCCGACCTGACCTACGCCGGTAGCGTGACGCTGGCCGACGGCAGCGAGGCCCCCGTCACCACCGCCTGGAACCGACTGCTCGAACACCTGGCCGACTACACCCCGACCCACGCGGCCCAGATCGCCGGCGTCCCCGCCGCCACCATCACCCGCGTCGCGCGCGAGCTCTTCGCCATGCAGGGCGTGGTCGAGGACACCTGGTACAACACCCGCAACGGCAACGACACCGACGCGATCATGGGCCTGATGACGGTCAACGCGCTGCTGGGGAACCTCGACAAGCCCGGCGGCATGTGCTTCCGGCCCAGCACCAAGCTCCCCGGCATGATCGGCATCTCCAGCGGTACGGTCAACCTGGTCACCGGCGACAGCTTCATCCTCGAGCAGACGAAACGGATCGACCAGGAGATCTACCCCGAGACGAACGCCACCTTCGACGCCGTGATCCAGGGCATCCTCGATGAGGAGCCCTACCCGATCACCGGGCTGTTCCTCACTGGGGCGACGATCTTCCACCGCGACCCCAACGTCGCTCGCGCGATCGAGGCGCTCGAGAAGCTCGATCTGCTCGTCACCGTGGACGTCGTCCATCAGGAGATCTGCGACTGGTCCGACTACGTCTTACCGGCCGAGATGTTCCTCGAGCGCGACCACATCGCCAACGTCGGCTGGACCCAGACCGCCACCGTCGCCCGGCAGCAGAAGGTCACCGACCCGCCCCCGGGCGTGGACGCCCGTCCCGACGCCTGGATCATGCTCGAGATCCTGCGACGCGCCTACCCGCAGCGCGCGGCCATGGTGGGCCACTACGACTGGATGAGCGACGTCGCGACGTGGAAGAACGAGTGGCTGCACCGCGTCGAGGAACTCCGCATCGAGGGCCTCGCCCACGCCTGGAACCGCGACCTCGAGCAGGTCAAGGCCGAGTTCACCGAGAAGGGGTTCATCACCTTCCAGGAACAGCGCTACGGCGGCACGCCCTACAACCGCGCGTTCGCCTCGCCCAGCGGCCGGCTGGAGGTCTACGCCTTCCGCCCGGTGCTGCGCGGCTACCGCGAGCACGGCTTCGCGACCTACTTCGATCCGCCCGCCTACACGATGCCCAGGGCCGACGAGTTCTTCCTCGTGAACGGCAAGAGCCCCATCGGCGGCTCCGGCGTCGCGGGCCTCGCCTTCCCCACGCAGTACCTGGTCGACAACCGGCTGTGGCTCAACCCGGCCGACGCCGAGCGCCTCGGCATCGCGATGGACGACGAGGTCGAGGTCGAGGGCCTCGACACCGGTTGGAAGGCCAAGGTGAACGTCAACGTCACCCCGCGCGTGATCGCCGGCACCGCGTTCGTCTACTCCTACTCCGGCGGCCACCGCCAGAAGGTCGTCGCGGACGATCCGCGCTTCGCCAAGCTCTCGAAGGGCCTCGCCCCGCACTGGTTCTCCAGGTCGTGGGTCGACCCCGTCACGGGCGCCAACTCGAACAACGCCTCCGTGCGCATCCGCCGGGCGTGAGCAGCGAGGGATACTGAGATGAGCACACGTCTGCGCAAGGGACAAGCCCCGACGAAACGAATGGCGCACGTCTGGGACGCCAGCAAGTGCATCGCCTGCGGCGCCTGCGTCTTGTCCTGCACGTCCACCAACAACCCGGACATGATGACGCGCGAGGAGAAGGGCTGGCACTCGGTCGCCTCGAACATCCGCCGCATCGACAGCGTCACGGCCCAAGGTCGCCCCGAGGTCCTGCTGGTGCAATGCCAGCACTGTGAGGACGCGCCCTGCCTCGCCACCTGCCCGTTCGGCGCCACCTACATGGACGACAACGGCATGATCCGCCTCGACCCGCGCATGTGCGCCGGCTGCAGCTACTGCGTCACGAGCTGCCCCTACAACGTGCGCTGGTTCCACCCCGACAGCAAACTGCCCAAGAAGTGCATGGGCGACACCTGCCTCGAGCTCGTCGCCGATGGCCTGCAGCCCGCCTGCGTGCAGGCCTGCCCCGCCGGCGCCCGCGACTACGGTGACCTCAACGATCCCGACAGCAGCGTGAGCGTCACGCTCCGCACCAAGCGCAGCCGGCGCCTGCTCGAGAACGCCGGCACCGAACCCAAGTACTTCGTGGTGGAGGGCTCCTGATGGCACCCGCGGATCTGCACTTCCAAGTCGACATCGCCCACTGGGGCTGGAGCATCGCCTGGTTCCTGTGGTTCGTCGGCATCGCGGGCATGGGCTCCGTCGCCTACTACTTCGTCCGCAAGGCCGCCCTGTCGTACGTGATCTTCGGCTCCCTCGCCATCGGTCTCGTCCTCGTGGTCAGCCACCTCGGCCGCTGGTGGAACCTGCCCCGCACCCTGTGGACGATGGTCACCAACGGGATCTTCAACTACAGCTCCTGGATGATCATCGGCATCGTGCTCCTCTCCGTCCACCTGCTCCTCACCGTCATCCTCGTGGCCAGCCACGTGCGCTGGCTGCAGCGCATCGGCTGGCTGAAGTGGACGGGCTCCCTGGCGAAGGCGAGCGCGTACCTGATCGTCTACGCCTTCCTGGGCTTCATGGCGACCGTCTACAGCGGCTTCCTGCTCACCCAGGCCTCCGGCATCCCGCTCTGGAACACCTCGCTCATCCCCGTCCTGTGGGTGGTCTCCGGTTCGATCGCCGCCATCGCCGTCATCGAGCTCATGTACGTCTTCGGGCTGATCGAGTCCAGCGTGTCGACCCTGGCGGTACGCCTGGGCCTCGGGCTCGACGCGATCAAGCTGCTGGCCGTGCTCGGCTTCCTGCACGTCGCCCTGGCCTACGGCAGCGCGGGCGCCCGCATCGGCGCGACCGCGATGGCCTCCGGCGAGTACGCCCTGATGACCTGGGGCGGCGTGATCGGCATCGGCATCCTCGTCCCGATCGCCATCGGGCTCTACACGGTGCTCGTCAAGAAGAGCAAGCCGCTGCTGGCGATCTCGTCGATCGCCGCCCTCGCCGGTGTGTTCTTCCTCCGCGCGGTCGTGCTGCTGGCCGGCGCCTGGGAGCCGCTCGTGCTGTAGAACCGCCTCTCGGCGTGAGTGGGCGCGCCCCGGGACGTGATCCCGGGGCGTTCCCTCTGGTCGCTGCGGTCCCGCATCCGCCGCGGTCCGCAGGCGCTGGCACGCGGCGGCAGCTTCAACCCGCGCCGCGCTCGGCCCACCAGGCCGCCAGCCACGCGAGCGCCTCCACGGTGCCCTCCCGGCCCTCGGCGATGAGGTCCTCGGTCACCAGCAGCGCGTCGTTGCGGCGCTGCTGGCAGTCCCAGCCGGCCACCGGCAGGGGACGGCCGTCGCGGTAGAGCTCGATCAACCGCCCGAGCGGCGCCTCGTAGAGCACGGCCACCTCGTCGCAGCGCAGGGGGTAGTCCTGCAGCTCCCGCCCCTCGACGACCGTCGCGTACACGTCCTGGAACTCCCGGTCGAGCGCGCCGTCCGGGTACCCGCGCTCGGAGCGCGCCGTCCCGAGCAGGTCGACGTCGCCCGGGCGGAGCTCGAGGCCGATCTCCTCCTCCGCCTCACGCAGGCCGTCGAGCCAGATCTCGCCCGCGCGCAGGTGCCCGCCCACGCTCACGTCGACCTTGCCCGGCGCCAGGTCCTTCGACCGCGAGCGCCGCTGCAGCAGCACGTACCCGTCGGGGTGCATCACCCACAGGTGGAACGCGCGGTGCCAGTCGCCGTCGCGGTGGACGTCGGCGCGAGCCTTCGTCTCGCCCGTCGGCCGGCCATGCTCGTCGAGCAGGTCGAGGACCTCGCCAGCGTCATCCGTCATGGGCCGAGGATAACGTCCGCCGCTGGACCCACTTGACGACCTCGATGACCGCGACCGGCGCGAGCGACAGCCCGAGGACCAGGGACCAGTCGGCCACCGTGAGGGGCACCGTCCGCAGCACCGTCTGCAGGAACGGCACGTACACCGCCGCCAGCTGCAACGCGATGCAGACCAGCACCGCGCCCCACAGCCAGGGGTTCTCGAGCGTCCGCCGCGAGAACACCGTGT
>JAABRV010000148.1 GCA_011390735.1 Trueperaceae bacterium
CGTTCCGCAAGGGGCTGCGGCAGTTCCGGGCCGAGATCGCCGAGGCCAGGGCCTCGCTGGACCCGGAACGAGACGCCGACGCGACCGCCCGGCTCGAGCAGCTCGCCGCGATGGACGCCGCCGCGGAGGCCGGGATGCGCTACGCCGCGCGCTACGCAGAGCTGGCTGACGCCCGCGCGGACGCCGAGGCTGACCCGGCGCGCCGCCACGAGCTGCGCCGCATCGCCGAGGTCTGCCGCCGGGTGCCGGCCGAACCGCCGCGCGACTTCCACGAGGCGCTGCAGGCCTACTGGTTCCACCACCTCGCCGTCGTCACCGAACTCAACGGCTGGGACGCCTTCAACCCCGGCCACCTCGACCAGCACCTGGGACCCTTCTACGAGGCCGGCCTGCGCGATGGCAGCCTGACGCGCGAGGGCGCCAAGGAGCTGCTCGGCTGCCTGTGGGTCAAGTTCGCCGACCAGCCCGCCCCGCCCAAGGTGGGCGTCACCGCCGCCGAGAGCGGCACCTACAACGACTTCGTCAACATCAACCTCGGCGGCCTCCTCGCCGACGGGCGCCAGGGCGCCAACGAGGTCTCGCACCTGATCCTCGAGGTCGCCGAGGAGATGCGCCTGCTGCAGCCGCAGTGCAACGTGCAGGTCACCCGCGACACGCCCGACGCGCTTCTGCTCCACGCCTGCCGCGTCATCCGCGAGGGGGTCGGCTACCCGGCGCTCTTCAACGCCGACGTCGTCGTCGCGGAGCTCCTGCGGCAGGGCAAGCGCCTCGAGGACGCCCGCGAGGGCGGCACCAGCGGCTGCATCGAGACGGGCGCCTTCGGCAAGGAGGCCTACGTCCTCTCCGGCTACTTCAACCTCGTCAAGCTGCTCGAACTGGCGCTGCACGACGGTCGCGACCCTCGGACCGGCGCGCAGGTCGGTCCCCGCACCGGCGCCCTCGACACCCTCGCGTCCTTCGACGACCTGTTCGTCGCCTGGGACGCGCAATTGCGCCATCTCGTCGAGGTCAAGCTGCACGGCAACGACCTCGTGCAGTCGCTCTACGCCGAGGAGATGCCGGCGCCCTACCTGTCGCTGCTCATCGACGACTGCATCGCCGCCGGACGCGACTACAACGCCGGCGGAGCCCGCTACGACACCACCTACCTCCAGGGCGTGGGCATCGGCACCCTGACCGACGCCCTCTCCGCGCTGCGACGGCACGTCTACGAGACCGGCGCCGTCGGCCTGCCCGAGCTCGTCGCCACCCTCGACGCCGACTTCGTGGCCAGCGAGCCCCTGCGCCAGCGGCTGCTCAACCGCACCCCCCGCTACGGCAACGACGATCCCGCCGCCGACGAGCTCATGCAGCGGGCCTTCGGCGCCTTCTTCGACGCGGTGGACGGCCGGCCGGCGCCGCGCGGCGGCACCTATCACATCGACATGCTGCCCACCACCTGCCACGTGTACTTCGGCTCGGTGACCGGCGCCACCCCGGACGGCCGGCGCCGCGGCGCGCCGCTCTCCGAGGGCATCTCGCCGGTGCAGGGCGCCGACCGCCACGGCCCCACCGCCGTCCTGCGCTCCGCGGCGGCGATGGACCACGTGAAGACCGGCGGCACGCTCCTCAACATGAAGTTCTCGCCCCGCGCGCTCGAGGGCGACGACGGGCTCGAGCGCCTCGCGGCGCTGGTGCGCGGCTACTTCGCCCTCGGCGGCCACCACGTGCAGTTCAACGTCGTCGACGCCGCCGTGCTGCGCGCGGCGCAGGAGCGGCCCGAGGAGCACCGCGGCCTGCTCGTGCGGGTCGCCGGCTACAGCGACTTCTTCTGCGACCTGGGCCGCGAGCTGCAGGACGAGATCATCGCGCGGACGGAGCACGCGGGAGCGTGAGCGCCAGGTTCCTGCACCGCATGGGGCTGGCCTCGGTGCCCCCGCCGGCGCCCGTCCCCGACGGCGTCGTCGTCCGCCGCTACGCGCCCGACCGCGACCACGCGCGGGTCCCCGCGGTCTTCGCCGCCGCCTTCGGGGCGCCGCCGTGGCCGGACGACTGGGACGCCTTCGGGGAGTTCGACCCGCACGGGGTCTTCGTCGCGGAGGCCCCCGCGAGCTCCGAGGCGATCGGCTTCGTGATCTGCTTCCGCCGCGCCGGCTTCGGTTACGTCAGCGTGCTCGCCGTCGTCCCCGGCTGGCGCCGTCGGGGCGTCGCGCGGGAACTGCTGCGCTCGGCGGTCGGCTACCTGCGAGGGCTGGGTCTGAACCGGGTCGAGGTGGACGCGTTCACCGACGCCGAGCCGGCCGTGGGCCTCTACCGGGACTTCGGCTTCGAGGTGCTCAGGACGTACGAGGATCCGGAGGGGCGGGCCGACGGTGAGACCGCGCCGCGGCGCGCCGACCCAGGCGATCCTGGGACCGATCCGCCCGATCCCACGGCGTAGCCTGAGCCCATGATCGTCCGCCCCGAGCGCCCCGCCGATCGCGACGCCGTCCGCCGCGTCCACGTCACCGCCTTCACCACGCCGGAGGAGGCCGACCTCGTCGACGCGCTGCGCGCCGGCGCCGACCCGCTGGTGTCGCTCGTGGCGGAGGAGGCCGGCGAGGTCGTCGGCCACGTGATGTTCTCGCCGGTCACGCTGCCCGACCATCCCGAGTTGAGGCTCATGGGCCTGGCGCCGCTGGCCGTGCTGCCGGCCCGCCAGCGCACGGGTGTCGGCGGCGCGCTGACGCGGGCGGGCCTCGAGCGCTGCCGCGAGATCGGCGTGGGTGCCGTCGTGGTGCTCGGGCATCCCGACTACTACCCGCGGTTCGGCTTCGTGCGGGCGGACGCGTTCGGCGTCGGCTGCCCCTTCGACGCCCCGGCCGAGGCCTGGATGCTCCTGGAACTCGAGCCCGGTTACCTCAGCGGTGCAGGCGGCCCGACGCGCTGGCACGCCGCGTTCGACGGCCTCTGAGCGCGACGTCCCGTGGCTCGTGATCACGGCCCCGGCGCGCCGCCGGGGCCGGCCGTTACGATGCGCCGGTGACCACGCTGCTCGCCGCGCCGCTCACGCTCCCGTGCGGCGCCGTCCTCCCCAACCGCATCGCCAAGGCCGCGATGACCGAGGCCCTCGGCGACCTTCACGACGACGCGACGCCCGCGCTCGAGCGGCTCTACCGACGCTGGTCCGACGGTGGCGCCGGGCTGCTGATCAGCGGCCACGTCATGGTCGACCGGCGCTTCCTCGAGCAGGCGGGCAACGTCGTCCTGGACGACCAGACCGACATGGCGGCGCTGCGGGCGTGGGTCGCGGCCGGCACCCACGGCGGCAACCACTTCTGGGCGCAGCTCAACCACCCCGGTCGGCAGACCACGCGGTTTCACAGCGACCGGCCCGTGGCGCCGTCGGCCGTCGCGCTCCCGGTCCGCGGCTTCTTCGCCCGACCCCGCGCGCTCGAGGAGTCCGAGATCGGCGAGCTGATCGCGGCCTTCGCGCGGTCCGCCGGGGTCGCTCGGCGCGCGGGCTTCACCGGCGTGCAGGTGCACGCGGCCCACGGCTACCTGATCAGCCAGTTCCTGTCGCCGCGCAGCAACCGCCGGACCGACACCTGGGGTGGGCCGCTCGAGCACCGTGCGCGCTTCCTGCTCGAGGTCGTGCGCGCCGTCCGCGCGGCGGTGGGCCCCGGCTACCCCGTCGCGGTCAAGCTGAACTCGTCCGATTTCCAGCGCGGCGGCTTCGAGCACGACGACGCCGTCGAGGTCGCCCGCATGCTGGCGGCCGAGGGCATCGACCTCCTCGAGATCAGCGGGGGCACCTATGAACGGGTCGCCTTCGCGGGGCAGAGACGGGTCGGCGCTGGCGGGCAACGCGGGCGCGCGCCCGATCCCCGTGCCGCGGCGACCCGCGCCCGTGAGGCCTACTTCCTCGAGTACGCCCACGCGATCCGTGCCGCCGCGCCCGGCGTGCCGCTGATGGTGTCGGGCGGCTTCCGGACCCCGTCGTTCATGAGCGAGACGCTGCACGCCGGCGAGGCGGACGTGCTGGGCATCGCGCGCCCGTTCTGCGTCGAGCCCGACTTCCCGGCGCGGCTGCTGGCCGGCTCGGCCGACCCGCTGCCCAGCCCCGAGGCGCGCATCCGCATCGGGCGCGGCTGGGCCAGCCCGCACAGCCCGTCGGCCGACCTGCGCGCCTACAACGCCCAGGCCGCCACCGCCTGGTTCTACCGGCAGATCGAGCGGCTCGGCGCCGGTGAGGAGCCCGAGCGGCGACCGGGCGCCAGCGTCCCGGTGCTCTTGCGCTACCTTTGGCGCGAGGGGCGGCGGGCGCGGCAGCGCCGGGCATCGCGCGTGGCGCGGCGCGTGGCCTGACCGCGATCCGCCGCGAAGGAGCTGGTGGGCCATGGTCCGTCGCTTGGCGCTCTCGGCGTTGGTCGTCTCCCTGCTCTTCCTGGCGTTCGGCGGCCTCTACGGCGGCGTCGAGATGCTGCGCGACCCCGGCGGCGGCTCGCTGGGCATGGACGTCGTCCTGCCGCAGCTGCCCGTGACCGACTTCGTCCTCCCGGGCGTCTTCCTCCTGACCGTCATGGGCCTGGCGCCGATCGCGCTGGCGTACGGCCTCGTGGCGCGGCCTGCCTGGGGCTGGGCCGCCGCCCTCTCGCGCTGGAGCGGGCACCACTGGGCGTGGACCGGCACGCTGGCGCTGGGCCTCGTGCTCGGCGTCTGGCTCGCCGTCCAGGGTTGGATGATCGGCTTCGCCTGGCCGATCCAGTTCGTCACGGCGGGCAACGGCCTCGCGATCGTGGTGCTGGCCCTGCTGCCGGTGGTCAGGCGAGGTTACGCCTCGCCGTCGGGCGCGGGCCGCCGCTGAACCCCGCCCGCGACGCCGCGCATCCGCTCACCCCGCCAGCGGCTCGAACCTCGCCGTGAAGTGCCGCAGCGCCGGCGGCTCCTGCGCGATGCGGTAGCCGCGCAGCTCGTCGGCGCGGCCCGCGACCTCGGCGCAGACCTCGATGACGTAGTCGATGTGGCTCTGCGTGTAGGTGCGGCGCGGGATCGCGAGGCGGACGAGGTCGAGGGCGGCCGGCGTCTCGCTGCCGTCCGGGTGGCGCCCGAACATGACCGTGCCGATCTCGCACGCGCGGATGCCGCCGGCCTCGTAGAGGGCGACCGCGACGGCCTGGCCGGGATACTGCAACGGCGGGACGTGCGGCAGCAGGGCGCGCGCGTCGATGTAGACGGCGTGCCCGCCGACGGGCCGCATGACCGGCACGCCGGCGCGGTGCAGGCCCTCGCCCAGGTACCAGGTCGAGCGGATGCGGTAGCGCAGGTAGTCGTGCTGCACGACCTCCTCGAGCCCCTGGGCGATGGCGTCGAGGTCGCGGCCGGCGAGGCCACCGTAGGTGGGGAAGCCCTCGGTGAGGATGAGCAGGTTGCGGCAGCGGGCGGCGAGCTCGTCGTCGCGCACGGCCAGCCAGCCGCCGATGTTCGCCAGGCCGTCCTTCTTGGCGCTCATCGTCATGCCGTCGGCGAGGGCGGCGATGTCGCGCACGATGTCGGCGACGTCGCGCTCGCCCTGGCCCGCCTCGCGCTCGCGGATGAACCAGGCGTTCTCCGCGAAGCGGCAGGCGTCGAGGAAGAGCGGCACGCCGTGGCGGTCGCACAGCTCGCGCACGCCGCGCAGGTTCTCGAGCGACACCGGCTGGCCGCCGCCGGAGTTGTTCGTGATGGTGACGAACACCGCCGGCACGTCGCCCGGGTTCTCCTTCAGGAAGGCGTCGAGCCGGCCCAGGTCCATGTTCCCCTTGAAGGGGTGCTCGAGGGCGGGGTCGAGGCCCTCGGGGATGACCAGGTCGACCGCCTCGGCGCCGGTCGCCTCGACGTTGGCGCGGGTGGTGTCGAAGTGGGTGTTGTTCGGGATCTTCTTGCCCGGGCCGCCGATGGCGGCCATGAGGATCTTCTCGGCCGCGCGGCCCTG
>JAABRV010000149.1 GCA_011390735.1 Trueperaceae bacterium
GTCCTCGGGCCGCGGGGCGCCGAAGAAGAGGCGCTGAAGCGCCAGCAGGCCCTGCAGCCGCGGGACGGGGTCAGGGTCGTCGTCGACGCGGAGGTCGATGTAGCGGTCGTTGAAGCCGCCGTAGCCGCCCTCCTCGCGCACCACCAGCAGCGCCGCGGACTGCCGGCCGCGGGCGTCGCCGCCCGCGCGGTCGGCGGCCCACAGGCCGGCGAGCAGGCGCTCCGGGAAGGGCCCATCGTGGCCATCGAAGCCGGCCACCAGCGCGTCGATCACCTGCGGACCGGCGAGCAGGTTGCCCTGCGCCGCCAGGCCCGGCTTGGCGACGCCGCCGGCCCACGGGTGGCAGCCGTCGCCGGTGTAGGTGATCGATCCGCCGTCGGCGTCGACGACGCCGTACTGACGGTGGGCCGCATGCTCGTCGCCGGCCCGTAGCGCCTGGTCGACGAGCGCGATCGGCACGCCCGCCAGGAGCATGTCGACCGCGCGCGGACCGTAGCCGGTGTTGGCATACGACTGGGTCGCGACGGCGGCGACGTCGGCGATCGCGTACGGCACCACCGCGCCGACGGCGAGGAACTTCGAGGCGGTGGCGACGCCGAGGTCGCCGGTGTCGGGGTCGCGGGCGACGAGCGAGAAGGTCGATACGGGACGCATGCGCGAGGTTACCAGGGCGCGCCGCCACGACGCCTCGCCCGCCGGGCGGCAAGCACGACCGCCGCCAGGGTGCCCGCCGCGGCCCTCCGCGCACCCGCCGCGGCCCTCCGCGCACGAGGTGGCGACCGCGACGGCCGACGCCGCGTCCGCCGTGGTGTGATGCGGCCGTGCCGTTCCGCATCAAGGTCTCCCTCTGGATCCTCGCCTCTTTGGTCGCCGTCGTCGTGTTGGGGCCGCTGGTCGTGCCCGTCTTCCCGCTCGAGGGCCTGCGGCCCGCCCGCGAGCTCGCGTGGCCGGGCTCGGCCTGGGTCGACGTCGATGGCCTGCAGGTCCACGTCGAGGCGGTGGCCGACGGCGTCCCGCTGACCGCGGCCGCCGACGCCCTGCTCGACGCCCCGGCCGACGCCCCCGACGCCGCCTTCCTGCTGCTGCACGGCTTCGGCGCCAACACCCGCTCGTGGGCGGCCACCCTCCCGTGGCTGAGCGAGGGCGCGGTGGCCGTGGCCTACGACCGGCCCGCCTTCGGGCTCACCGACCGGCCGCTCGACGGCTGGGCCGCGGGCGAGAACCCCTACGGTCCCGCGGCCCAGGTGGCCACCGCGATCGGCGTGCTCGACGCCCTCGGGCTCGAGCGCGCGGTCCTCGTCGGCCACTCGGCCGGCGGCGCGATCGCGCTGCAGACGGCCCTGGAGCATCCCGACCGGGTCGCCGGCCTGGTGCTCGTCGGCGCCGCCGTCTACGCGGGCGGCGGCGCGCCCGCCTGGAGCCGACCCCTGCTGCGGACGCCGCAGTTCGAGCGCGTCGGACCGCTGATCGTGCGCCAGCTCGGCGGCAACCAGGGCGAGGCCTTCCTGCGCGCGTCGTGGGCCGACCCGACGCGCATCGACGACGCCACCTGGGAGGCCTACCGGCGGCCGCTGCAGGTGCTCGACTGGGACCGCGCGCTGTGGGAGCTGGTCAAGGCGAGCCGGGAGCCCGACCTGGTGCCCCTGCTCGGCTCCGTGCGGGTGCCGGTGCTGGTCGTGACCGGCGCGCAGGACGCCATCGTGCCGGCCGAGCAGTCGCGCGACCTGGCCGGCGACCTCACCGGGGTCCCGGGCGGGGCGACGCTGGCCGAGCTCGACGGCTGCGGGCACCTGCCGCACGAGGAGTGCCCGGCGGCCTTCCGCGAGGCCGTCGAGGCGTGGCTGCGGGCGGCCGCCCCCGCCTACTGACCGATCGCCGCCGCGCACGCGGCCTGCTGATAGACTGCGCCGTGGTCCTGGGCCTGATCTCGGACGTCCACGCCAACGTGCTGGCCCTGGAGGCCGCGCTCGCGGCGTTGGAGCGGTCTGGCGTGGAGTCCGTCCTCTGCCTCGGCGACCTCGTCGGCTACGGACCGTCGCCCAACGAGACGATCGCCCTGCTGCGCGAGCGCCGCGTGATGTGCTGCCTCGGGGACGCCGACGAGCGCATCGCCTACCGCTTCGCCCGCACGAACGTCCGCAAGGGCGTCGCCCACGAGACGCTCGAGTGGACGCGCGGCGTCATCGAGCCCGACCACGTGGAGTGGCTGAGGACGCTGCCGGTGCAGCGCCGGCTCGACACGAGCGTGGGGAAGCTGCGCGCCTTCCACGGCTCGGCCCACGACCCGAGCGAACGCACCAACCTGCAGCAGGACCCGATGGCGCTCGCGCGCCTGCTGTCGCGCAACCGCTGCCAGATCCTCGCCACGGGCGGCAGCCACGTCCCGTACTTCCGCAAGGTGGGCGACACGGGCTGGGCGGTGAACCCGGGCTCCGTCGGCCTGTCCCTCAACGGCGAGCCGGGCGCGGACGTCTGCGTGCTGCGCGTCGACGAGGCCGGCGTCGAGGTGAAGATGGACAAGGTCGACTACGACTACGCCGCCGTCGCCTTCGACATCGTCGCCTGGGGGCTGCCGAAGCCGGTGGCCGAGGCCGTGCAGTTCGGCCGCATGTCGACGCGCATCGACCCGTAGCGCCCCGACCGCTCGGCCGCCTTCCCGCTCAGTCCCGCTCGATCGCCATCGCGAGCGCCTCGCCGCCGCCGATGCAGATGCTCGCCACCCCGCGGCGTCCGCCGAGCTCCTCGAGCGCGTTGAGCAGCGTGACGAGGATGCGGGCGCCCGAGGCACCGATGGGGTGACCCATCGACACCGCGCCGCCGAGGACGTTGACCCGCTCGGGATCGAGGCCGAACGCCTCCATCGCCGCCATGGGCACGACGGCGAACGCCTCGTTGACCTCGTAGGCGTCGACCTCCTCCGGCCCCCAGCCCGTGCGGGCGAACAGGGCTTCCATCGCCCCGATGGGCGCGGTGGTGAACTCGGCCGGCGCCTGGGCGTGCCCCGCGTACCCGCGGATCCTCGCCAGGACGGGCCAGCCGTTCGCGGTCGCGACCGCCTCGTCGGCGATCACCAGCGCCGCCGCGCCGTCGTTGAGCGACGACGCGTTGCCGGCGGTGACGGTGCCCGTGGGCTCGAACGCGGGTCGCAGGGTGGGGAGCCGATCGAAGTCGACCCGCGCGGGCCCCTCGTCGGTGTCCACCGTGGTGACCGCGCCCTTGCGACCCGGCACCTCCACGGGCACGATCTCGCGGGCGGCGATGCCGGCGGCGATCGCGTGCTGGGCGCGGCGGTAGGAGCGGGCGGCGTAGGCGTCCTGCGCGGCGCGCGACAGGCCATAGGTGGTGACGCACCACTCGGCGCAGGTGCCCATGTGGCGGCCGTCGTCGGCGTTCACCAGGCCGTCGCGCAGGATGCTGTCGACCACCGCGCCGTCACCGAGCCGCAGGCCCCCGCGGGCGGTCATGAGCAGGTAGGGGGCGTTGGTCATCGACTCCATGCCGCCCGCCACCACCACGCTCGCGTCGCCGAGGGCGATGGCGCGGGCGCCCTGGATGACGGTCTCGAGCCCGCTGCCGCACATCTTGTTGACGGTGACCGCCGGCACGCGGTCGGGGAGACCGGCTTCGCGCGCGGCCTGGCGGGCGGGCGCCTGCCCCGAGCCCGCCGCGAGCACCTGACCCAGCATGACCAGGTCGACCTCACCGGCATCGACGCCGGCGCGCGCCAGCGCCGCCCGCACGACGGCGGCGCCCAGCTGCGGCGCACCGAGCGGCGTGAAGCCGCCCTGGAAGTTGGCGATGGCGGTGCGGACGGCGCTGGCGATGACCACGCCCATGGGACGACCTCCTCGGGTGGGGCCCATGCTACACACCGGCGCGGGCTGGGTCGCCGCCGCCGGCGCTCCGATGCGGGCTCGGCAGTTGGGTCTCCGCCGCCGAGGCTCCGTTCGACAGCGCGGCGGCATGGGCTCCCGCACCGGCGCTCCGATGCAGGCGCGGCAGTCTAGCCGCCGCCGGCGAGGCTCCGTTCGACAGCGCGGCGGCATGGGTTCCCGCACCGGCGCTCTGATGCAGGCGCGGCAGTTTGGTTGACGGCAAAGCCGTCAACCAAACTGCAATGCCGTTGATCCAGCGCCTCCGGCGCTGGATCAACGGCGCAGGGTCCAGGAACCGGAAACCCCCGCCCACCGCAACGTCAGCGGCCGCCGCAGGTCGAGGTCGGGCGGCAGGAAGGCGACCGCGGCCACGGGCGCCCCGGGCGCCACGCGCTCGGGGTCGCCCTCGAGCACCTGCACCGTCAGCGGCGCGGTCAGGAGCGTCTCACGACCGTCCTGGACGACGTAGATCGCCGGCTGCCAGGCGGCCTCGGCCAGCGCGGTCACCACCAGGAACAGCGCCTTCTCCGACTTCAGCTCCCGCAGCACCGCGTCCAGCGCCGACTGCTGCTCGGGGAACGCCAGGCCGAGCAGGCCGAGGTCGACCGCGAGCAGGCTCACCTCGTGGGCCGCCCCGGCGCCCGCGGCGTACATCCGCAACGCTTCGACGCCGGGACCGAGCGCCACCACCTCGGCGAGCCCGCCCTCGAGCGGCGGGCGCGCGAGCGCGAGCGGGCGGCGGCGGCCGTCCGGCAGCGTCACCCCGTCCGCGTCGACGCGGACGCCGAGCACGCCGAGGACGTCGTCGGGGAGGTACCAGCGGCCATCGACGCGCGTCACGGGCAGCGCGGACGAGACGGGGGTCGCGTCGCGGGCGCCGGTCGGCTGCCACCAGCCGTCGGGGGAGCCCGCGAACAGCACCAGCACGCCGGCGTCGGCACGCAGCGTCAGGTGGTCGCCTTCTGCGCTCCAGGGCGCGCCCAGGGCGCGCGCCAGGTCGTCGACCGCGAGCAGCGTCCAGGGGCCCTCGGCCCGCGCCGCGATGGCGCCATCCACGCCGTTCCCGACCTGGGCCCACGCGAGGCCTGCGGCCAGGATGCCCGCCAGCGCGCACCCCCATGCGAGGGCGAGGGCGCGACCAGCTCGCGCCGCCGACCGAGTCCCGAAGCGGCGTCCCACACGCGGAAGCTACCACGCGTCACGTGTCCGGGACTTCCCGGCGGGGCCGGGCGCCGTGGTATCTTCCCTCCATCGACAAGGTCCATGGCAAGCTCTCCGGCCTCAAGGCCAACCAGGTCAAACGACTCTCCAACCTCTACCGCCGCCGCGTGCCGCCCGCCCAGGCCGTCACGTCCGAGTTGGCGCGCGCGATGGGCGAGCTGGCGCTCGAGTTCGCGCGGCCCGTGTCGGTGCTCGTCGACCGCCGCGGCCGCGTGGTCACGGTGGCCGCCGGCGACGCCGCGGACACGCCGCTGCCGCCCACGGCCGGCGAGGCGGACGCCCGCCTGCGCGGCCTGCGGCTCCTTCACGTGCACCTCAAGCCGACCGGCCTCTCCCCCGCCGACCTGACGACGCTGTTCCTGCACCGGCTCGACATGCTCGTCGCCGTCGACGTGGCGGCCAACGAGCGCGGCGACGTCGTCCTGGGCGCGGCGCACGTGGCGATGGTCGCGCCGCCCACCTCCGACGAGGAGGACTGGCTGATCGACCCGCCGGTGGCGATGCGCGACCTGGAGAGCGACGACGCCCTGCGCCGCATCGCCTCGCTGGAGGAGGAGCTCGCCCGCTCGTGGCGCGCGCGCGAGGTGCGCCGCGGCTCGGAGGAGCGCGCGGTCATCGTGGGGATCGCCACGGGCGAGGGCGAGGCGGAGGCCGAGGCCCGGCTCGACGAGCTGGCCGAGCTGGTGAGCAGCGCCGGCGCGGTGGTCGCCCACCGCAGCCTGCAGCGCCGCGCGAGCGCCGACCACCGCACGCTGGTGGGACGTGGCAAGCTCGACGAGCTCGTCTCGGCCGCGTACCACGAGAAC
>JAABRV010000150.1 GCA_011390735.1 Trueperaceae bacterium
GCCTACCTGCTCACCGACCGGCTGTGGCGCATGCTCGCCTACGGCAGCGCGATCGCCGTCGCGTCGAGCGTCATCGGCTACCGCGTCGCCGTCGCGCTCGACGTGTCGATCGGCGGCAGCATGGCGAGCGTCACGGGCGGCTTCCTGCTGCTCGCGCTCGCCCTCGGACCACGCCACGGGCTCATCGCACGGGCCCTGCGGCGGCGGGCGCCGCAGCCGCCGCCGGCCGCCGTCGGGGCCGGCACGGACGCGGTCGCCACGGCTGCCCACGAAGGCGTCGGTACACGCACACCGGCCCCCGCGCTGATCGCGACCGGTGGCCGGCGATGAAGCGCGGCCCCGCCGTCACCCGCGCCATGGAGGACTACCTCAAGGCGCTGTTCGAGCTCGGCGAGCACGACGTCAAGCCGCGCGCCCTCGCGGCCGCCGTCGGCGTCGCACCGGCCAGCGTGACCGGGATGCTCGACAAGCTGGCCTCGCTGAACCTGGTGCGCTACCGCAAGTACCACGGTGCCAGCCTCACCCCCGCCGGCCGTGCGCTGGCGCTAGAGACGCTGCGCCATCACCGGCTGCTCGAGACCTACCTGGCCCAGGCCCTGGGGTACGCCTGGCACGAGGTGCACGACGAGGCCGACCGTCTCGAACACGTGATCAGCGAGGACTTCGAGGAGCGCGTCGACGCCCTCCTAGGCCGCCCGACGCACGACCCGCACGGCGACCCCATCCCGCAGCGCGACGGCACGGTGCCCGACAGCCCCGGTGGTCCCCTCAGCGACGTCGAGAGCGGCGTGCGGGCACGAATCACGCGCATCACCGACCAGGACCGCGAGGTGCTCGCCTACCTGGCCGAACACGGCCTGGTGCCCGGCGCGACGGTGCGGGTGCTGGAACGGGCGCCCTTCGACGGGCCGGTGACGGTGATCGTCGACAACGGCTCGTCGGACGCGCCGCCGCCACCGCTGGCGCTCGCCCACCGCATGGCGGGGGCGATCCGGGCGGAGGCGGTGCAGGATGCGTGAGCGCCGCTCACGTGCGAACGCCGCTCACGTGTGAGCGACGCTCACCCCCACGCCCCCACCGCCACGGCCAGCAGCACGGCCGTCATCACACCGAAGCCGATCTCGCGGAAGCCGACGACCTTGGCCGTCACCGGCGCGCGGTCGGGCGCCAGGCCGCGCGCCGCGCGGGCGGCGAGCACGGTGTAGGGCAGGACCGCGACCCAAGAGACGGCGCTCAGCCCGGCCGCGATCGCCGCGACGACGATGGCCGCCAGGTGCAGGACCCACGACGGGCGACGATCGAAAGCCTGGCCGCGCTCGAGCCGCAGCCGGGCGCGTACGTAGACGATGGCCGGCACCGCGCGCAGCGCCAGCAGTCCCCACAGGCCGAGCGCCGGCAGCAGCGACCAGCCGCCGGCCATCGCCACGGCCGCCGCGAGCGAGCCCATCGCCACCGCGCCGGCGGCCTCGGGCAGCAGCTCGCGCGCACGACCGCGGGCGTCGAGCCACAGCTGCAGTCCGGCGAGTGGGGCCGCGATGGCGACCGGCAGCAGGATGGCCGCGGTGCCCGCGAGGGCGAGGGCGGCCGAACCTGCTGCGACCAGCAGGGCGCCGTAGAGGGCCGCGAAGCGCCAGGCGAGCGCGGTCCGCGGGTAACGCTTGCCGCGCCGGACGTCGGTCAGGGCCAGGCTGAGGGGCGTCTGCAGCAGCAAAGCGGCCAAGGCCGCCAGCACCAGGGCGGCGCCCGCCCAGCTCGCCGCGACGAGCAGGCCCAGCAGCGCCGGTTCGAGGAGGAAGCCCCAGGCGCCGTGCTCGATCGGCAGCGCGACGCTGCGCCAGCGCACGCTGCCTGCGCGGCGCGCCTCCCGTGCGCCACGCGCAGTCCGGGGGGTGCTCACACGAGCCGCTTCACCCGCACGCGCCACACGCGCGGGCCGAACTCGAGGTAGGACCAGTCGGTCTCGCCTGGGCGCATCGCAGCGAAACGTTGGCGCAGGGGTGCGGGGTCGTGGTCGACGACGATCTCCATCGCCTCGCCGGGCAGCAGGCGCTCGTAGGTGGCGACGATGTGCTTGCCGCAGGTGCCCGGAGGCAGCTGGGCGACGTCGATGACGGCGACGACGCCGGGTTCGTGGACGTCGGCGACGGTGAGGCCTCGGTTCATGGGAACCTCCTGAACGGACCGCGTGGAGCGCGTTGCGGCCACAAATCGGACACCATCATCCAAGATGCGGCCGCTGCGGTGCCAGGACGTTCGTCTGGCCGATGCGTGAGCGCGCAGCTCGCGATGGGGTGGCACCTCGGTCCCTACCGACCGGCCACCGCACGTCGCACCATGTCGACAGCATGAGCGACACCCCACCCATCCGCCCCTACTGGACCGGACCCCGCCTGCGTCTGCGGGCCATGCGCGTCGACGACGTCGACCTGTGGCTCGCCGAGGAGCACGACGACCACGAGGCCGTCCACTTCCTTCACTACGGCACCCCGCTGCCCACGACGAGGCGCGATGCGGACGCCTTCGCCGAGCGCTACGTCGACTTCGCCAACCGCCGCGAGAGCATCATGTGGTCGATCGAGACCCACGACGGCGAGCTCGTCGGCGGCATCAACCTGCGCAGCATGGACCTGAAGAACGGCACCTTCCAGACCGGCACGCGCATCTACCGCCGCCACCGCGGCCGCGGGTACGGCCTCGAGGCGAAGGTGTTGGTGCTCCGCTACGCCTTCTTCGAGCTGCGCTACCAGAAGTACGAGGTGCGTTGCCTCGCCACGAACGACCCGATGGTGCGGCACATGGCGCGCCTCGGCGCGACCCTCGAGGGCCGCATCCGGCGGCACGTGTACACGCAGGGGGACTACGTCGACGAGTTGGCGTACGGCCTCACCCGCGAGGAGTTCGAGGCGCGGCTGCCCGACCTGGAGGGCGCATCGGACTGACGGCTCGGCACCCGTGCGATGATGCGGCCGACATGTCCAGCAGCGCCATGCGGCACGTGCACCACCTGGCCGTCGAGATCGGACCGCGCGGCTCCACCACGCCGGAGGAGCGGCGGGCCGCCGCCTACGCCCGCGAGCGCTTCGAGGCCGCGGGCCTCGAGACCCACTGGGAGACGTTCCGGTCCCCGGTCAGCGGCTGGCGGCCGTTCGCGATCGCTGCCTTCACCGGCCTCGTCGCCGCCGCGCTGGTGCTGTGGGGCGGTCGCGCGGGCGCGCTCGTCGCCGGCGCCGCGATGGCGGTCGCCACGGCGTCGGTCTTCCTCGAGATGTACTTCCAGCGCCACCCCCTGCGCGCGCTGGTCCCCCGCGCCGAGAGCCAGAACGTCTGGGCCCGTGTGCCCGCCGCCAGTCCCGCCAGGCGCCGGGTCCTGCTCGTCGGCCACCTCGACACCCACCGCACCCCCTGGCTCTTCACCAGCCCGGCGCGCCTCGCGACGTTCCGCGCGATCACCACCGCGGGGATCGTCGGCTTCCTCCTCGGCACGCTCGCCTTCCTGGCGATCGGCGCCTTCGACCTCGAGGGCTGGCGGGGCATCGCGTGGTTCCTGGCGCCCGTCTACCTGATCGTGCTCGCGGCCACCGCCCAGCCCGACACCACGCCATTCACCCACGGCGCCAACGACAACGCCACCGGCACGGGGGTCGTGCTCAGCCTCGCCGAGCGCCTGGCGCGCGAGCCGCTCGCCCACACCGAGGTCTGGGCGCTCGCCTCGGGCTGCGAGGAGGTCGGCTCCGTGGGCGCCTGCGCCTTCGCCGACGCCCACCGCGACGAGTTGCCCGGGCTCGTGGCGATCAGCGTCGACAACGTCGGCGGCCGCGGGGCCGGCGTCTGCTACACCAGTGTCGAGGGCATGGTCATCCCCTACCGCCCGTCGCCCGAGCTCTTCGCGCTGGCCGAGCGCGTCCGCCACGAGCGCCCCGAGCTGAACGCCTACGCCAAGCCCTACACGACGCTGCACACCGACGCGACCGCCCTGATGGTGCGCGGCGTCCCTTCGCTCTCCTTCGTGGGCCTGCGGCCCGATGGCGTCATTCCCGACTGGCACACGGTCAGCGACGTGTTCGAGCGGGTCGACGCGAGCACCGTGGAGAACACCGAGGCGTTCGTCCTCGAGCTGCTGCGGCGGCTGGACGCGGACGCCGCGGCCACCGCCGACGCGGCCTGAGCTAAGCGGCGGGAACCGAGCCGCCGACGACGAAGGTGGGCGGCGACTCCGCGCGCCGCCACGGCACCACGTCGAAGGCACCCACGCGACCGGCGAGCTCGACGTCCGCGCCGAAGCCGATCGAGCGCAGGAAGCGCGCGTGCGCCGCGCGCTCGAGCAGGGGCAGGGGGTCGTCGCGTTCCTCCACCGCCGCGAGCGCCAGCGTGCAGGCGTCGCTCAGCCGGGCGTTCGGGTCGCGGACGACGACCTCGCGCAGCACCCAGGCGGCGCCGAGCACGTCGTCGAACGACACCCGGTCGACCGTGCCGGCGCACGACAGCAGCACCTCGTCCGGGGCGAGCGACAGCAGGAAGCGGGCGACCGCCGGCGCGTTGACGACCGCGCCCAGCAGCACGTGCCGTGCGCGGGCGGCCGCCTCGACGGCGCGCGAGCCGTTGGTGGTGCACAGCACGGCGGCGCGCCCCTCGAGGTCCAGGGCGAGCGTCTCGACCGGCGAGTTGCCGCCGTCGAACCCCTCGAGCGGCACGCCGTCGCGCTCGCCGAACAGCAGCGCCCCGGTCGCCCGCGCGCGCTCGCGGGCGGCGTCGGCGTCGGCCACCACCTCGAGCGACCGCAGGCCACGCGCGAACGCCGCACAGGCCGTCGTCGTCATGCGCAGCACGTCGAACACCACCACGACCTCGCTCGTCCGGCGGGTGGGCGTGAACTCGAGGTCGAAGGTCATCGTGGCGCCCCCTCTGCCTCCGTCTCGCTACGCACCCAGTCGAGGTAGGCCGCCGAGCCTCCCACGGCTGGGTAGGCGACGACGCAGGGCACCTCGTACGGGTGGCGAGCCTCGACGGCCGCCGTCAACGCGTTCAGGCGACCGCGCGTGGTCTTCGCCCAGGCGACGACCTCCGGCTCGCGCACCACGCGGCCCTCCCAGCGGTAGACCGACGTGCACGGCGGGAGCACGTTGACGCAGGCGGCCAGGCGCTCCGCGACCAAGACCTCCGCGATCCCTTCGGCCGTCGCCACGTCCGGGAAGGTGAGGTAGACGCCGACGACGTCATCGGCTGACTCGCGACCGGGTTCGGGGGACATGCCCGACGATACCCGCGCCACCGCCCGTGCCAAGCTGGGGGCATGGCCCATGTCGTCACCGTCACGCTCAACCCGACCGTCGACAAGAGCATCAACGTCGATCAGGTGGTCCCCGAGCGCAAGCTGCGGGGCGACCGTCCAGTGTTCGAGCCCGGCGGGGGTGGGATCAACGTCGCGCGGGTCCTCAGAGAGTTGGGCGTCGCGGCAACCGCGCACTGGACCCTCGGCGGGTACACGGGCGCCCGGCTCGAGAGCCTGCTCGACGCGATGGGCCTCGACCACCAACCCTTGGTCATCGGTGGCGAGACCCGCGAACACCTGATGGTGTTCGAGCGTGCCACCGGCCAACAGTTCCGCTTCGGCACGCCCGGGCCGGTCGTGACCGGGCCGGAACTCGAGGCACTGGCGGAGCGCATCGCCGCGCTGCCCGCGGACACCCCCTACCTGGTGCTCTCCGGGTCGCTGCCCGAGGGCGTGCCCGAGGACACCTACGCGCGCCTCGCGCGCGCTGCGCCAGCGGGCTGCCGCGTCGTCCTGGACACGTCGGGCACGGCCCTTCGGCGCGGCGTCGAGGCGCCGCTGTTCCTGATCAAGCCGAACGTCCGCGAGCTCGGCCAGCTGGCCGGCCAAGCGATCGAGGACGACGACCA
>JAABRV010000151.1 GCA_011390735.1 Trueperaceae bacterium
AGGCCGTTGAAGCCGAACAGGAAGAGGATCGACACCGCGCCCACGAAGGGCGGCGAGATGATCGGCAGCAGGGTGATCAGGTGCAGCGCGCGCTTCCCGGGCACGTCGATGCGCGTCAGCACGAAGGCGATGACGAAGCCGAGCGCCGTGCCGACCAGGCCGACGAGCGCCGCCACCGAGAGACTGTTGACGAGCGCGTTGCGGTAGAGGCGGCGGGTCTGCAGCAGCTGGTAGTGCTCGAGGGTCCAGTCGCCGCGCGTCTGCAGGCTGGCGATCGCGACCTTGGCCAGCGGGAACACGACGAACAGGCCCACCAGCACGAACACCGTCGCGACCAGGAAGAGCAGCAGCGGGTCGCGGGCGAGGATACGAACCTCGCGGAGGGCGCGGCGCATGGCGAGGCGGGGAATCCGGTGCGCACGGCGTCGTGGCCGCGCGCACCCGACGCGACGTCGGGGTCGGGGCGGGGTGAGGATCTCACCCCGCCCCGCTCAGGACGTCACTGCCCCAGGACCTCCTCGACCCAGCGGTCGACGAGGCGCTCGCGGTTCTCGGCCGCGAAGGCGGCGTCGTAGCTGACCAGCTTGATCTCGTCGAGCGAGGGGATGCCCTCACCGGCCGAGACGTCGCCGCGGATGGGCAGGAAGTACGTCTTGACGGTCGACAGCTGCTCCTGCCCGCGCGCGCTGGTGATCCAATCGACCAGGGCCTGCGCCTCGACCAGGTTGTTGGCGTCCTCGAGGATCGACACGGCGGCGACCTCGTAGCCCACGCCCTCGCTCGGGAAGACGACCTCGACCGGGAAGCCCTCGTCGACCAGCTTCAGGAAGCCGGGGGAGAACTGCAGCGCGATGACCGTCTCACCCAGGCCGAGCGCGCCCGACGGGGCGGTGCCGGACTGGGTGTAGGTCTGCACGTTGTCGTTGAGCTCGGCCATGTACGCGTAGGCGGCGTCCTCGCCGAACAGCTCGATGAGCGTGAAGATGACGGCGCGGGCCGTGCCCGAGGCCTGCGGTGAGGGCATCTGGATGAGGCCACGGTAGCCAGGGTCGGTCAGGTCGGCCCAGCTGCGCGGGACCTCGAGGCCGCGCTCGGTGAGCACGTCCGTGCGCACGCCCAGCGCGAGCGGGTTGGTGTAGATGGCGTGCCAGTAGCCCTCGGCGTCCTTGAACTCGCCGATCAGGTTGCCGGCGTGCGGCGAGACGTACGCCTGGGTGAGCCCGCGGGACTTGGCGTCGATGTGGTTCTCGCTGGGGGCGCCGAACCAGACGTCGGCCTGCGGGCGCGCGGCCTCGGCCTCGATGCGCGCCAGCGCCGGGCCGGAGGAGAGGAAGGTCATCTGGACCTGGATGCCGGTGTCGGCGGTGAACGCCCCGAGGATGCGCATGGCATTCTCCTCGTCGACGCTCGAGTAGACGACGAGCGTCTGGGCGGCGGCGAACGAGAGCAGGAGGGCGGCGACGAGCGCCGCCAGGCGACGGGTGAACATGATGGCCTCCTTCTGGGAGGCAGACGGAGCGGCCTGAGCGCGACCGACACGCGCCTCCCGGGCAATCACCATCGTACTCGCCCTGGCGCTGACACGCCCATGACGTTCCGCCCGGCCGGGACTCAGCCCCCGTCCCAGAAGCGCACCACGTCGAGGTGGGTGGCGATGCCGAGCAGCTTCTGGTCGGCCTTGCCGTGCTGCGTCACCAGGACGGCCTCGAGCTCCGGCTCCTCGACGAAGCGCGCCAGCACCCGCTCGGCGGGCTCGTCGCGGGCCGCGAGGTCCCACGTCTGGCGGTCGGCATCGGCCTCGAGGACGTCGGCCACCGACGCGCCGGCGACCGCCTCGCTCAGCACCAGCGGGCCCGACGCCGCGCAGCGCTCCGCCAGCCAGCGCGCCAACCCACGGTCGGTCAACAGGCCGACCACCGTGTCGTCTTCGACGACGGGGAACTGCGAGAAGCCGGTGGCGTGCGCCTGGGCCAGCGCGTCACGCAGCGGCGTGGTGGGCGCCACCGTCGCGACCCGCCGCTTGAAGGCGTCGTCGGCCCGCTGCCCCCCGGCCAGGCGGTCGCGGATGGCCTCGATCCGGCGCACCACCTGCTCGCTGGGGACCGCCAGCCAGCCGTCGGGCTCGAGCGTCTCGTGGACCAGCAGGTTGCGCAGCTCGGCGTACTCGTCCAGGCGCTCGGCGCCGCGCCAGCGCTGGTCGCGCAGGAAGCGGCGCAGCACCGTGCGGAACGGCACGCCGTGGTCGGCGACGCCGGTCCGCTCGCGCAGGAGCCGATCGACGGTGTTGTAGGCGGCCAGGAAGCGGTCGACGCGTTCCGCGTCGGCGCGGTCGGCGTCGGCGGGACCGTTCACGGCGTCCCCAGCCGCGCCACGGCGAACCCGCCGATCGGGTGATCCGTCGCCCGTTCGGCCGGGCCGTCGTGGGTCGCGAGTTCCGCCGCGATCTCCCCGAGCACCGGTCCGAACTTGAAGGCGTGCCCGGAGCCGCCGCCGGCCAGCACCACCCGCGGGTGCTCGGGGTGCCGATCGAGCACGAAGCGCTCGTCGGGCGTCTTGGTGTAGAGGCAGGTCTGCCCGCCCACGAGCTCGCCATCGAGGCCGGGCAGCAGCCGCCGCGCCGCGGCCACGGTCGCCGCCGCGCGTTCGGGATCGATCCGATCGCTGCGATCCTCCAGGCGGATGGTGGGCGCCCCCTCGTGAGCCGACACCTTGACGGCGTCGGGGCGCTCGAAGAGCGGGAAGCCGTAGATGCCGCCGTGGCGATCGATGAAGAGCGGCATGCGCCCCGGCGCGAACGCGCGGGCGTCGGCACCGACCCGCAGGTAGAGCACCTGCTGCTGCTCGACCCGCAGCGGGAGCGCCAGCTCGGGCAGGACGCCCGCCAGCCACGGACCGGCGGCGACGACCAGGCGCTCGGCGCCGTAGCGCCCCGCCGGGGTGGTGACCTCGACGCCGTCGGCCGCGGCGTCGATCGCGCGGACGGGCTCGCGGTCGCGCAGGACGGCGCCCTCGGCCGCGGCCGCGCGCAGCAGCGTGGCGACCGCGCGCGTCGCCGGCACGATCGCGGCGTCGGGTTGGTAGAGCGCCTCGACGTCGTCGCCCACGCCGAAGGCGGGGAAGCGGGCGCGGACGGCCGCGCCGTCCAACCGCTCCACGGGACGGCCCTCCGCGCGCAGGGCGGCCTCGATGCCATCGAGCTCGCCGTGGCCGGCGGTGCCCAGGTCGAGCCCGCCGCAGCGGTGCAGCAGCCTCTCGCCCGTGGCCGCCTCCAGCTCGCCCCAGAGGGCGTCCGCGGCCACCGCCAGGCGCACGTGCTCGCGGTCCTCGTAGGCGTGGCGGAAGATGCGCGAGCCACCGTGCGACGACCCCGCCTCGTGCAGGAACGCGTGCTGCTCGAGCAGCAGCGTCCTGCCGCGGCCGGCCAGGCGCCAGGCTGCCGCGGCGCCGATGACGCCGGCGCCGATGACGATCGTGTCGAAGCGCTGCATGGTCGAGGCTACCGCAGGATGGGACGCGCGGGTGCGCGCGTACATGGGACACGCTCGGGCGCGCGCTGAAGCCGCACCTCAGAAGCGAGCGTCAAGCCGCCGCCGCAGCCAGACGGTGGCGGCCTCCTCGACGTAGGCCTCCTGGCCGACGGTCTCCACGGCCCTCGGCTGAACCTCGCGGACCCGCGAGATCGCCTCGCCGGTGTCCACACCGAGCGCCGCGAGCGCCATCGCCGCCAGCATGCCCGACCGCCCCTGGCCGGCGCGGCAGTGCACGACGACCGTGTGCCCGTCGCGCAGGTGCTGGACGACGTCGTACAGCAGGTCCATCGTCTCGTCGACCTGCTGCGGCCCGGGTACGCCGCCGTCCCGGATCGCCAGCCGGGCGGCCTCCAGGCCATGCACGTCGAGCTCTTCGGCCAGGTTGGCGATGCCGAGGTCGCGCAGCTCCTCGTCGGTGAGGAGCGTCACCAGCATGTCCGCGCGGTGCACGTGCCGCAGCCTGCGGAGATCGGCGTGCAGGTCGCGCCACCAGGTGACCGCCCCGGCCCGGTCGTGGCGACCCGGCGCCATCGCGATGCCCAGCCGGCCCAGGACGTCGTCGAGGTCGATCCACCCCACCTCGTACGGGTCGGTGTCGCTCGTCCGGGCGCCGGGCGGGAGCACGGTCGCGTCCTCGACCAGGGTCGCCAGCCCCTCGTGGGGGGTGACGGGACGGAACCCGACGTCCGGCAACCGATCGCTGTCTGGCATCTCCCCTGCATCGTAGGCGATTCGTGCCGCCACCGGGACGGGGCGAGCGGGCCACACGGGCACCCGGAGGACCGAAACGGCGGATCGACCGGGGCGGAGCCCGGTCGATCCGAACGCAACTTCGGTCCGTGCGGCGGTGGCCAGCGGCCACCGAAGAGGGCGGTACGCAGCGCTTACCTGGGAGGACGGTATGCGGCCGCGTACTTCGTGAGCGTGCGCAGGTAGTTCGCGCGCTCGAAGGCGGCCGGGTCGGGCGCCGCGCGCTGCGAGAGGGCGCCGCGCAGGTCGCTGACGTCGTCGTACTCGTGCTCGGCCATCCAGGCGCGCAGCTCGCTCAGCACCTTGGCGACGTGCTCGGGCCCGTGCAGCAGGAGCGCGCTGGCCATGGTGACGACGTCGGCCCCGACCAGGAGCAGTTTGACGACGTCGTCGGCCTGGTGGGCGCCGCTGCTGGACGCCAGGTCGATGGCCGTCCGGCCGTGGAGGATCGCGATCCAGCGCAGCGACAGCCGCGTCTCCTCGGGCGTCGAGAGCACCAGGCGCGGGGCCACCTCGAGCTCCTCGAGGTCGACGTCGGGCTGGTAGAAGCGGTTGAACAGCGTGACGCCCTGGGCGCCGGCCTCGTCCAGCCGCCGGACGAGGCTCGGGACCGACGAGTACCAGGGGCCGATCTTCACGGTGACCGGCACCTTGACGTGGCTGCAGACCGCGGCCACCGTGTCGACCGTGCGCTCCTCGACGTCGCGACCGGTCTCCGAGGCATCCGTCGCGAGGAAGTAGATGTTGAGCTCGATCGCGTCGGCGCCGGCGTCCTGCATCAGCTGAGCGTGGTGGGTCCAGCCGCCGGGGCGGTGGCCGTTGAGGCTGGCGATGACGGGCACCGACAGCGCGCCCTTCGCGGCCTCGAGCCGCCGCAGGTAGCCGCCCGGCCCGACCTCGACGCCGGTGAACGGGTCGAGGTAGCCGCTGATCTCGGGCGAGATCTCCTTGCCGACCTGGTCGAGCTCGGCGAGGGCCAGCTCGTCGTGCTCGATCTGCTCCTCGAACAGCGAGGGCAGGACCACCGCGCCGACGCCGGCGTCGTCGAGCCGGCGCAGCGTGTCGAGCCGGCCGGTGACGGGCGACGCCGCCGCGACCAGCGGATTGCGGAGGGCCAACCCCAGGTAGCGGGACGCCAGGACGACCTGTTCAGCGCTCACGTTCATTCCTGCCCCTCCGTCGCCTTGGCGGACTTCTTGGCGGTCTGGGCGGCCTCGGCCGCGGCCTTGTCGGGCATCTCCTCGTGCAGGCCCGCCATATGTTCGTAGTGGAGCCGGCGCATCTTGGCGTCCGACTCGGCGAGCTTCGTCAGGGCGTCGGCGCGGTCGGGCTGACTGCGCGACAGGACCGCGAAGCGACCCTCCTTGGCCTGCCAGGCGGCCAGCGAGTCGCGCGGCGGGCGGGAATCGAGCGTCAGCGGCTCGCCCCCGTCCTCGGCCAGGGCCTTCGCGGGGTCGTAGCGGTAGAGCATCAGGTAGCCGGCCCGCACGGCGTCGCGCTGGTGGGTCATGTGCCCGCTCAGGTCGTAGCCGTGCGCGATGCACGGGCTGTACGCGATCACGAGGCTCGGCCCGGGCCACGCGGCCGCCTCGCGCAGCACCTCGACGGCCTGCT
>JAABRV010000152.1 GCA_011390735.1 Trueperaceae bacterium
CATGGCGTACGCTCCTCGCTCGCGCTTTCCGGGCGTTCGCCCGTATCTCCGACACCCGTGCGGCCGTCGCACGCCGGGCCCGGAGCCCTCCGCCTCGTCACCGTCGCCATGGCCCCTGGGGCGCCCGGGCGACGGGCTTGCGCTCTCTCGTCCTCGCTCTTGCCGGCCGGTCACCCCCTCTCGACATGAGGCTAGCACCGGTCGATCACGGGATCCGCACAATCCCGCACCGCAGGCGCGGCGGCCGTCAGGTCGGCCGGATCGTCTCGCGGCGGCGCGTGAGCCGTTCCACCAGGTCGCGCTTGAGCTCCACCCCGCTGCCGGGACCCTGCGGCACGCGCTGGACGCCGTCGACGGCGTCGAGCAGCGGCTCGACGATGTCCTCGTCCCAGTAGCGGCTGGCGCTCGCGGTGTCGCCCGGCAGGACGAAGCCCTCGAGGCTGGAGAGGTGCAGGTTGTGGGCCCGGCCGACGCCGGACTCCAGCATGCCGCCGCACCACACCGGCGCGCCGAAGGCCACGGCGACGTCGTGCAGGCGCTTCGCCTGGACGTAGCCGCGCACGCGGCCAACCTTGACGTTGATGATGCGGCCGGCGCCGATCTGGAGGCCCTTGCGGGCGTCCTCGGCGGAGTGGATCGACTCGTCGAGGCAGATGGCCGTGCGCAGCTGGCGCTGGAGCTCGGCGTGGTCGACGAGGTCGTCGTAGGCGAGCGGCTGCTCGACGTAGGCGAGGTCGAAGTCGTCGAGCCGCCGCAGCGTGGCGGCGTCGACCAGCCGGTAGGCGCTGTTGGCGTCGACCGTCAGGTCGGCGTCGGGAAGCGCCTCGCGCACCGCACGCACCACGTCGACGTCCCAGCCCGGCTTGATCTTCAGCTTGACGCGCTTGTAGCCCTCGGCGACGTGGGCGACCGCGAGCTCGGCCGTCGCCTCCGGGGACGGCTGGATGCCCAGCGACACGCCGACGGGCACCTCGGTGCGCACGCCGCCCAGGAGGCGCCACAGCGGCAGGTCGAGGGAGCGCGCCCACAGGTCCCAGAAGGCCATCTCGACGGCGGCGACCGCCATGTTGTGCCCGCGGACGAAGCGCAGCGCGTGCAGCAGCTGCGCGGGGGTGTCGAAGTCGCGCCCGACCACGGCGGGGGCGACGAAGTCGCGCAGCACGCCCCAGGCGGTGTCGTTGGTCTCGTAGCTGTAGCCGGGGAACTCGCCCGCGACGCACTCGGCGACGCCCTCGCCGCCCTCGCCGCGGACGGTGACGAGCAGCACGCGGCGGTCCTGCTCGACGCCGAAGCTCGTCTCGAAGCGGAACCGCAGGCGGAGGTCGATCTCGCGAAGCTCGATCTGGTCGATGCGCATGCGCCCATGATGGCCCACCGCGCGGCAGCCGGTAGCCTGGTGGCGTGTCGAGCGCGGCCCGCTTCATCGCCCACGTCGACCTCGACGCCTTCTACGCGTCGGTCGAGCAGCGCGACCGGCCGCGGCTGCGCGGCCACCCCGTCGCCGTGGGGGGCGGCGGCGAGCGCGGCGTGGTCATGACGGCCAGCTACGAGGCGCGGGCCTTCGGCGTCGGCTCCGCCATGCCGACAGCGTGGGCCCGCCGACGCTGCCCCGACCTGGTGGTGGTGCCGCCGCGCTTCGAGGCCTACCAGGCGGCGTCGCGGGCCGTGCGCGCCGTGTTCGACCGCGTCAGCGACCTGGTCGAGCCGCTGGCCCTCGACGAGGCGTACCTCGATCTCGGCCACCCGATCGGCCGCGCCTCGGGGGACGGCGCGGACGTGCCTCCGCCGCCGGCGACGATCGACGACGCCGTAGCCCTGGCGCGCGAGGTGCTGGACGCCGTCCAGACCGAGGTCGGCCTCACCGCCTCGGCCGGCGTCGCCGGCGGCAAGTTCCTCGCCAAGGTCGCCTCCGCGGCGCGCAAGCCGGCGGGCCTGACGGTCGTGCGCCCCGAGGAGGCGTGGGCCTTCCTGGGAGAGCTGCCGATCGAGCGCTTCTTCGGCGTCGGGCCCAAGACGGCCGCGCGGCTGCAGGCGGCCGGGATCGCCACCGGCGCGGACCTGCGCGGGCGCGGCGAGGAGGAGCTCCACGCGCTGCTCGGCAAGCTCGGCGGCTTCCTGTACCGCGTCGTCCGCGACGACGACCCCCGGCCCGTCGTCCCCGACCGCGCCCGCAAGTCGATCGGCGCCGAGCGCACCTTCGCCCGCGACCTGCACGGCGCCAACGAGCTCGCGCCCGAGCTCGCGAAGGCCTGTGCCAACGTCGGCGGTCGCCTCGAGCGGGCCGAGCTCGCGGCCCGCACCGTGACGGTCAAGGTGCGGTACGCCGATTTCCGCATCGTCACCCGCAGCACCACGCCCCCGAACCCGGTCGCCGACGCGGGGGAGCTGTGGCCGGTCGCCGAGCGGCTGGCGTTCGCCACCCCGCGCCCCGCGGGCGCGGTGCGGCTGATCGGGGTGGCGGCGTCGGGGCTGATCGCGCGCAGCGCGCGGGTGGTCCAGCCGGGGCTGTTCGTGAGCGCCTAGCGCTCGCCGGGCTCGAAGCCCAGCGCGTCGAACTCGTCCTGCAAGATGAGGCTGGCGTCGCCGGCGAGCGACTCGACGTGGTGGCGCAGCTCGTGCGTCAGCGTCTCCCACGCCTCCTCTTCCCAGTCGAAGCCCGGGTCGCCGTCGCCGACGGCGACGAAGCTGCCGTAGTAGAGCGCCACGTGGCGGCCGAGGCCCTCGCCGGCGCCGAGGAAGTCGCCCGGGCCGGGGTCGAGGTACTCGCCGAGCCGGTACACGTCGACGTAGCCCTCCTCGGGCATCGCCTCCTCGATGACGTGCACGCCCTGCAGGCCGCGCATGAACTCGGGCGGGATCTCCTCGACCATCTCCTCGACCATGGCGCGGAAGTCCTCGAAGGTCATGGCGTCAGCCGTCCGCCTGGACGACCTTGCGCGCCAGCGCCAGGCGCTCGTCGTCGGTCAGGTCGAGCCGCAAAGGCGTCAGCGACACGAAGCCCTGATCGAGTGCCCAGCGGTCGGTCCCCTCCTCGACGCGTTCGCGCGGCTCCTCGGCGAACCAGTAGTGGGTCCGGCCCATGGGGTCCTGCCCAGGAATGACGTAGCCGTCGTAGTGGCGCACGGACATCTTCGTCCAGCGCAGGTCACGGGGCTCCTCGGGGAAGTTGACGTTGAGCAGCGGCAGGTCGGGGTGCGCGAGGAACAGCTCGATCACGCGCCGGAGGTACGACTCGTAGACGCGGTAGTCGATGTCGCCCTCCACCCACGGCGCGCTGAAGGCGATCGCCGGGATGCCCAGGAAGCTCGCCTGCTTGGCGGCCGCCACCGTGCCCGAGTGCCAGATGTTGTGTCCGATGTTGAGCCCGAGGTTGATGCCGGTGAGCACCAGGTCCACCTTGTCCCAGTGGTGTGCCCCCAGCGCGACACAGTCGGCGGGCGTGCCGTCGACCTTGAAGGCGTCGAGCCCGTCGATCCGGACGCGGGCGTAGTGCAGCGGCCGCCGGATGGTGATCGCGTGGCTCATCGCCGACTGCTCGACGTCGGGCGCCACCACCCGGACGTCGCCGTACCCCTGGGCGACGCGGGCCAGCGCGTGGATGCCGGGGCTGTAGACGCCGTCGTCGTTGCTGACCAGGATCCGCATGGGCCCGATGCTACCGCGGGGCCCGTCATCGTCGCGCCATCCAGGCGCGTGCGGTACCCCGGTGGGGTATACTCGCGCCGTGCCGCACCCCGCCCCATACCCCCCCTCGGCCGGTGATCCGTGGGCGCGCTGACGCTCGGCCCGCTGGTCCTCTCGCTCGACCGCGCCTACGCAGCGCTCGGCTTCGTCGTGCTCATCGTGGCGGCCGAGATCTGGGCGCGCCGTGGACGGCCCGAACTCGCGGGCTGGGCGTGGACCGTCGCGATGGTCACCTTCGTCGGCGCGCGGCTCGGCTTCGTGCTGGGCAACCTCGGCGACTACGCGGCCGCGCCGTGGACGGCGCTCGCGTTCTGGCAGGGCGGGTTCGCGCCCTGGTGGGGGGTGGCCGCCGGCGCGGCGTACGGCGCCGTGGCGGCGCTGCGACAGCCGGCGCTGCGGCGCGCGGCCCCCGCCCTCGGGGCGGCCGCCCTGCTCGCCTGGTGGCTGCCCGCCGGGCTGCTCTCCCCCGCCGCCGGCGACCTGGGGGTCGCCCTGCCGAGCCTGACGCTACCCGCGCTCGACGGCACCACGGTCGACCTCGCCGCCACCGGCGAGCCCACGATCGTCAACGTGTGGGCCACCTGGTGCCCGCCGTGCCGCCGCGAGCTGCCGCTGCTCGTCACGGCCGCCCGCGAGTCGCCGGGCGTACGGGTGCTGCTCGTCAACCAGCGCGAGGCCGACGGCACGGTGCGGGCCTACCTCGCCGGCCAGGGGCTACCGGAGGACGGCGTGCTGCTCGACCGGGCGGGTGCCGTCGGTCGCGACCTCGAGGTGGCCGGCCTGCCGACGACCTTCGCGTTCGACGCGCGTGGACAACTCGTCGACGTGCACGTGGGCGAGATCTCGGCGCCGGCGCTGCGCGGGCTGATCGAACGCGCGCGCTGACGCGGAGGCGGCGAGCAGAACGCCCCGGCGTCGGCCCCACGGCCGCGGCTCAGCCGCCCCCGCGGCCCCGTTCCAGCGCCTTCGGGTTGAGGCAGTAGCGCGGCGCCGCGCCCGTCACGACCGCGACGGCCTCCTCGGCCGCCTTCGCCTTGAGCTCCGCGAAGGCGTCCCGCGAGAACCAGCCGGCGTGCGGCGTCAACAGGCAGTTCGGCTGGTCGAGCAGCGGATGGCCCGGCGCGATCGGCTCCTGCTCGAGCACGTCGATCCCGGCGCCGGCCAGGCGCCCCTCGGCCAGCGCGCGCGTCAGGGCGTCCGTGTCGACGAGGCCGCCGCGGGCGGTGTTGATGAGGAACGCGCCGGGCTTCATGCGCCCGAACGCCGCGTCGTCGAACAGGTGGCGCGTCGCGGGCAGCAGCGGCGCGTGCAGCGACACGAAATCGGACCGCGTCAGCAGCTCGTCGAGGCCGACCGGCGTGACGCCGGCCGTGGGCGGGGCCGCCGCCGGGTCGTGGGCGATGACCTCGAGGCCCAGGGCCAGGGCCTTGCGCGCCACGGCGCGCCCGATGCGGCCCAGGCCGACGAGGCCGAGCACGCGGCCGCGCAGGCGCCGGATGCCGGGGGTCGTGGCGAGGCTCCAGTCACCGCCGCGGACCGCGCGGTCGAGCGTGCCGATGCCGCGGCCGAGGGCCAGCAGCAGCGCCAGGGCGTGATCGGAGACCTCCTCGACGCCGTAGTCGGGGACGTTGCAGACCGCGACGCCGAGGTCGGTCGCGGCGTCGATGTCGACGGTGTCGGTCCCGACGCCGTAGCGCACCACGACGCGGCAGCGGGGCAGCGAAGAGAGGACCGCCCGCGTGATCGGGGCGTACTGGACGATCAGGCCCGCGGCGTCGCGGCAGGCGACCGCGACCTCCTCCTCCGTGCGACACTGCCGCAGCTCCAGGCCGAGGCCGGCGTCCTCGACGATGCGTCGCTCGATCGCGACGCTCGGATGGTCGCAGTCCGTGACGAACACCGTGGCCCGCGGGGCGTCGGTCACGGGCGTTCGCGGCCGTCGGCCAGCTGCTGGGCCAGCAGGCACAGCTCCACCGCCTTGAAGGCGTGCGCCTGGGTCATCGCGCGCTCCGTGCGCTCGAGGCAGTCGAGGACGAGCTGACCGAAGAACGGGTAGCCCACCCGGCCCGCCAGCGCGTGGTGGCGAACCCCGGCGTGGTCGACCAGGTAGAGGTGGTCGCCGTCGTCGTGGCGGGCCAGGTCG
>JAABRV010000153.1 GCA_011390735.1 Trueperaceae bacterium
CGCGTCGGGGTCGCCCATCGCCAGCACGCCCGCGATGCGCAGCTGCGGCGACAGGATGCGCTCGGCGTAGATCACCGCCCGCTCGTTGCCCGCGGCGCCCGCGTGCGCGACGCCGCGCAGGACGCCGGTGACGATGACGTCGCCCTCGGCCACGAGCTCGGCCCCCGGGTTGACGTCGCCGAGGACCACCAGCGACCCGCTCGCGGCG
Source organism: Trueperaceae bacterium (assembly GCA_011390735.1). GTDB lineage: Bacteria > Deinococcota > Deinococci > Deinococcales > Trueperaceae > JAABTL01. Next base: position 209 of record JAABRV010000153.1, read on the forward strand.
AGCCGGCCGCCGGAGCGCACGGTGCCGGTCTTGATGACGGTCTCGCTGCGCACCTGGGCCAGCGCCGCCGGCGGTCGCACGTCCGAGATGCTGCCGCCCGCCTCCGCCACCTGCTCGGCCACCGCGGCGAGCAGCTCGAAGGGCACCTTCTCGGCGACCTCGAGCGCGACCTTGCCGCCCAAAGCGGCCGCATGCGGCGCCAGCGAAGCCGCCACGTCGTCGCTGGCCAGCTCGGCGTCGACGGTGAGCAGGACGCCGCCCCGGATGCCGCGCAGCCTCACGGCGCACCGGCCGTGCGCGCGGCGGAGGCGAGGACGCCGGTCTCGACGGGCGCACCCCAGAAGCCCGCGAAGAAGTCGCGCGCGACCGGGATGGCGACCTGCGTGCTCGAGCCGCCGTACTCGATCAGCAGGGCGATGGCGATCTCGGGATCGTCGATCGGTCCGTAGCCCATGAACCACGCGTGGTTGAAGTCGGCGCCGCGCGAGGTCTGGCCGGTCCCCGTCTTGCCGGCGACCGCGACCGGGAACGCCCGGGGGCCGAGGTACCTCTGTGACGGGTAGTCGGTGAACATCATCCGCATGCCCTCCTGAAGGACGCCCCAGAAGCGTCCGTCGACGTGCTCGGTCTCCGGAACGAACACCTCGTCGCCCAGCCGCCGCACCAGGTGCGGCGCCACGCGGGTCCCGTCCATCGCCAGCGTCTGGATCAGCTGCGCCACCTGGACGGGCGTCGCCAGCACGTCGCCCTGCCCGATGACGGTGTTCATCGAGAAGCCGGGCAGCCAGCCGTGCCCGTACTGCTCGCGCACCCACGCATCGTCCGGGATGCGTCCCGCCTTCTCCTCGCGCACGCCGACGCCGATCGGCTCGCCGAAGCCGAGCGCACGGGCGAGCTCGACCTCCTGCGCGATGAACGGACCCCAGCCGCTGGTGGCGTTGGGGGTCGCCGCCACCGCGTGCCAGAAGAAGGTGTTGCAGCTGTCGGCGATGGCGTCGCGCACCGTGTACGAACCGCGGTCGTAGGTCGCCCAGTTGTGGAAGGTGATGCCGCCGAGCGTGAAGCGCGGCGTGCACTGGAAGCGGGTGTTCGGGGAGATCCAGCCGCCCTCCAGCAGGGCCATCGAGGTGACCATCTTGAACGTGGACGCGGGCGCGAAGGCCTCCACCGCGCGGTTCTGCAGCGGTCGATGGGTGCCGTCCAGCAGGATGCCGGCCACCGCCGTGGGGTCGATCGGGCGCTTGGCGAACACGTTCTGGTCGTAGCTGGGGCTCGACGCCATGGCCAGGATCTCCCCGCTTCGTGGATCGATCGCGACGAGGGCGCCATGGATGACCTCCTCGCGCGGCAGGCCGTTGCGGTCGCGCTCGAGGTTGACGTAGGTCAGCGCGCCGGCGAGCACGTCCTCCGCCAGCCGCTGCACCACCGGGTCGAGGGTCAGCACCACGTCCTGGCCGGGCGTCGCCGGCTCCACGACCTCGCTGCGCAGCGACGCGCCGCGGTGGTCGACCCACACCCGCCGCATGCCCGGCGCGCCGAAGAGCACCGACTCCCAGGTGGCCTCGACGCCGGCGACGCCGGCGAGGTCGTCGACGCCGTACCCCGGGTTGCGCTCGGGATCGGCCTGCGAGGTGTAGCCCACCACCTGGGCCGCGAGGTTCGTGGGGTAGGTGCGCTCGATCCGCTCGCGCAGGTAGAGGTTCGCCTGGCCGGCGATCCGCTCCTCGACGGCCGGCACGAGGTGGTCGGGGATGTTCCAGGCGATCGTCGCGCCGTTGAGCCGCTCCTCGAGGCGCCCGGAATCCGGCTCGCGCGGTTCGCCCTCCAGCCCGAGGAAGGCCGCCAGCCGCTCCCAGCCGTCGATCTCGCCGCCCCAGTACATGAGGTCGTAGGCGACGCGGTTGTCGGCGAGCACGGTGCCGTCGCGCGCCAGGATGCGGCCGCGCAGTGGGGCGATGCGCCGCTCCTGGGTGAAGTTCTGCTCGCTGCGCGCCTGGTAGGCCTCCGCCATCGCGAACTGCAGGTACATCAGCCGGCCGGTGAAGATCACCAGGGCCGTCAGCATGACCGCCAGGATCAGGCGCATGCGGGCGGAGAGCCCGGCGTCGACTTCGGACTCGGGCTTGCGCTCGCCCGGCACGACCTCGCTGGCCGGCCGCCGCAGCGACAGCTCGCGCCTCCGCGGCCGCGTCGACGCGCCCTGCGGCCGCCGCGAGGCGCCCGGCGGCCGCCGCGTCACAGGAGCTCCTTGCGCAGCGCCTTGGTGCGGTCGAGCAGCGCGAAGCCCCACGGGAGCAGGAACAGCGACGCCGCCACCGTCAGGGCGGCATCGAGCGCCGCCACGGCGGCGACCGAGCCCCAAGCGGAGGCGCCGCCGGAGAGCCACAGCAGGAGGACACCGATGACCGCCCACTTGCCCGCGACGGCCGCCAGCACGGCCAGGGCCCGCTCCATGTAACCCTCCTGCGAGAGCTGGGCGCGCACGGTCGACGCGACGAGGGCCGCGCCGGCGAGCCCGAGGGCGTGCACCCCCACGGCCCCGTGACCGATGAGGTCCTGCAGGAGGCCCGCGCCGTAGCCCAGCAGCACGAGCTGCCATGCGGGCAGGCGGTACAGCAGCGTCAGCACCCCGATGAGGAACAGGTCGGGCGGCGGGACCGGCGCCATCAGCGCGCCGGCGAACCCTTGGGCCACGACGAGAACGAGGTAGAAGGCCGCCAACCGCACGCCGCCAGTGTATCCCCGGCCCGCGAGGCGGTACCGTGGCGGCATGCCGAAGCTGATCGTCCATGGGGGCGCGGGCACCATCGCCGAGGCCCGCCGGAGCGCGTACCACCGCGGCCTGCGGGCCGCCCTCGCCGCCGGCTGGGCGGTCCTCGACGCGGGCGGCGACGCGGTCGAGGCCGCGCTGCGGGCCGTCGAGACGATGGAGGCCGACGCCGAGGCCTTCAACGCCGGCGTCGGCGGCTCCCCCAACCGCGACGGCGAGGTGGAACTCGACGCCGCCGTCGTGCGTGGCGCGGACGGCAGCGCCGGGGCGGTGGCCGCGGTCCGCACCGCGCCCAGCGCCGTCCGTCTGGCCGACGTCGTGCGCCGCACCACGCCCCACGTGCTCCTGGTGGGCCCCGGGGCCGACGCCCTCGTCGAGCGTCCGATCGATCCCGCGCACCTGCTGACGCCGCACAGCCGCGCCGCCTGGGAGCGCTGGCGCTCGCGGCAGGCGGAGGCGGACGCCGCGCCGCCGCCGCCGACCGGCTCGGCCACGGTGGGCGCGGTCGCGCTCGATGCCGCCGGCGACCTCGCCGCCGCCACCAGCACCGGTGGCGTGCTCGGCAAGTGGCCCGGCCGCGTCGGCGACGCCCCGATCGTCGGCGCCGGCACCTACGCCGACCGCGCCGTGGCGGTCAGCTGCACCGGCCGCGGCGAGGCCTTCCTCCGCGCGGTGACCGCGAAGGCGCTCGCCGAGCGGCTGGCCGCGGGCGCGGGCCTGGATGACGCCCTGGCACGCGCCCTCGCGGACGTCCGCGACCACGGCGGCGAGGGCGGCCTCATCGTCGCCACCGCCGACGGCCGCCTGGCGTACGGCTTCGACACCGCCCACCTGGCGCTGGGCTGGACCGACGGGACGACGACGGTGGCCGAGGTGCTCGCTGAAGCGACCGTCGTGGTGCTGCCGACGCCATGACGGCCGCCGGCGAGATCCGCATCTGGGCGCCCGAGTCGACCCCCGCGGGTCACGCGGCGTTCGCGGAGCGGGCCGTTGCCTTCCTGGCGCGCGACGAGGGCCTCAACAACCTGGCGCTCGGGATCCTCGACCACCTGCTGGGCGGCCGCTACGAAGAGGCCATCCTCGCCGGGGCGCAGCGCGCCGACGGCGAACTGGACGCGCTCCTCATGCGCACGCCGCCGTACGGGCTCGTGGTGCCCGCGGGCTGCACGCCACCCGCCGTCGAGGCCCTGCTGGCGTGGTGGGCGGTCGCCGATCCCGACGTCCCCGGCATGGTCGGGCCGCTGCCGCAGGTCGAGGAGGCCGCGGCGGCCTGGGCGCGGCTGCGCGCCGGCGCGGGCCGGCCCATCGCCGTCCGCCGGCACATGCACCAGGGCGTGTACCGCCTGGACGCGGTGCGACCGGGCGACCGCGCCGCCGGCCGCATGCGGCGGGTGACCGCCGCCGACCGCGAGCGCGTGGTGCCGTGGATCACGGCCTTCGCGCGCGAGGCCGTGCACCGCGACACGGCCGACGGCGAGGCCGCCTTCGACGCGGCCATCGACCACCCCGTGCGGCGCCTCTACCTGTGGGAGACGCCCGCGGGCGAGGTCGTCTCGCTGGCCGGCCGCAGCGGCCGCACGCCGAGCGGGGTGCGCATCGGGCCCGTCTACACGCCGCCCGAGCACCGCGGCCGCGGCTACGGCGAGGCGCTCGTCGCCGCCGTCTCGCAGCTGGAGCTCGACGAGGGCGCACGCGCCTGCTTCCTCTACACCGACCTCGACTACGGCGCCTCCAACCGGGTCTACCTGCGGGTGGGCTACGAGATGATCGGCGAGTCGGCGGAGCTGCGGTTCGAGGGCGTGGGGGGCTGAGGGCGACCCGACCTGCCGCTCGCCCCGGATGCGCCGGGCGCCCGAGTGGATCGCAGATCTCGTCGGACGGCCTCGAAATCTCACCAACTGATGGGCGATTTTCGACCACCTCGTGGTGGGTTTTTGACACTCGTGCTAGGCTTCGAACGTGACGCTACCCGCCACGCCGCACCCACGCTGGCTCGCGGCGCGCATCCGCGAGGCGTTGACGGACACCCCGGTCGTCGCGATGGTCGGGCCGCGGCAGGCCGGCAAGAGCACCCTGATGGAGGCCCTCATCGGCGTACAGCAGGGTTGGACCGCGTGGACGCTCGACGATCTCAACGTGCTCGAACGCGCCGTCACCGACCCAGCGGCGCTGATCGCGGCCGCCCCGGGCCCGGTGGCCATCGATGAGGTCCAGCGGGCGCCGCAACTGCTGCCGGCGATCAAGGCGGCCGTCGATCGCGACCGGCGTCCGGGGCGCTTCCTGATCGCCGGCTCCGCCGACGTCTTCGCGTTCCCCCGTGTCGGCGACGCACTCACGGGCCGCGTCGAGACGATCGCGCTCCGGCCGTTCTCCCAGGGTGAGCTCGCGGGACGGCGCGAGGACTTCGTCGCCTGGGCCTTCGGCGACGATGAGCCTCGGCCCAGCCGACCCGTCGACGACCTCGCCGAACGCGTCCTCACGGGTGGCTTTCCTCCCGCGACGGAACGGCGATCCGCCCGCCGCCGCCGCGCGTGGTTCGACGCCTACCTCGCCACGTCGCTCCAACGCGACGTGCACGACGTCGCCGGCATCGCCAGGCTGAGCGAGCTCCCACGGCTCACGCGACTCGTGGCCGCGCGGACCGCGCGACCCATCAACCTCTCTGAGATGTCGCGTACTTCCGGCCTGCCGGCGTCCACGCTGACGCGCTACCTCCAGGCGCTCGAGACCCTCTTCCTGGTCGAGGAGGTCCCCGCGTGGGCTGCGAACGCCGGCAAGC
>JAABRV010000154.1 GCA_011390735.1 Trueperaceae bacterium
ACCTCGAGGCCGCCAAGCCCGCGCTGCGAGACGGTGACCCGCGCACGCGGCACACGCTGCGCACGGTGCTCGAGGGGGTGCTGACGCTGCTGCACCCGATCGTGCCCTTCGTGACGTCCGAGCTGTGGGAGGCCGTCGGCCAGGCCACGGGCTCGAGCGGGCGCCCGCAGCTCGCCGAGGCGGCCTGGCCGGCGCCCGCGGCGGGCGCGGTCGACGGCGACGCGGAGCGCGCCTTCGCGCGCCTGCAGGCGGCCGTCGGGGCCGTCCGCGCGCTGCGCGTCGACGCGGACCTGCCGCCGGGCCAGAACGTGCCGGTCGCCTGGGCGGGCGAGGGCGCCGACGCCCTGCGCGCCGAGGCCGAGGTCTTCGCCGCGCTCGCGCGGGTCACGCCGCTGCCGCCGGACGGGTCGGCCGGCGCGGCGCTGTCGCAGCCGGTCGACGACCTGGTGCTGCGGCTGCCGCTGGCCGGCGTGGTCGACGTGGAGGTGTGGCGGGCGAAGCAGCACAAGCGCCTGGCGGCGCAGCGCGCGGAGGCGCAGCGCTCGCGCGGCAAGCTGGGCAACGAGCGCTTCGTGGCGGGCGCGCCCGCCGAGGTGGTGGCCGAGGAGCGGCGCCGCCTGGCCGAGGCCGAGCGGCTGATCGCCGCGATCGAGGCGAGCCTGGCGCAGGTGGGCTGAGGCAGGCTCAGGCCGCCGGCGGCGCGGGCGGCGGCGCGGCGAGGTCGAGACCGTTGGCCCAACTGACGGCCTTCGCCCAGCCCTCGTCGCGCACCCGCTCGATCGCGTCGGCCGCGTGGCGCACGACGTCGGCGACGAGGTCCGACTCGTCCTCGCGGAAGCGCGACAGCACCCAGTGCTCGGCCGTCCACCCCTCGGGCGGGCGCGAGACGCCGATCTTGAGTCGATCGAAGTCGGGACCGATGCGCGCGATGACGTCCTGCACGCCGCGTTGTCCGCCCGCCCCGCCGCCGCGTCGCAGCCGCAGCCGGCCGAGGGGCAGGTCGAGGTCGTCGTGCACGACGAGCAGCTCGCCGGGGGGGATGCGGCCGCGCGCCATCTCGGCCTGGACCGCCGCGCCGGACAGGTTCATGAAGGTGCGCGGCTTGAGCAGCACGACGCCCGAGGCGCTCGCCGCGTCCGCCTGGCGGGCGGCGCGGAAGCTGGCGTTCCAGCGCCTCGCCAGCTCCTCCACGACGAGGAACCCGGCGTTGTGCCGGGTTCCCGCGTACCGGGCGCCGGGGTTACCGAGCCCGACGATGAGCTTCAAGGTTCAGTCCTCGTCGTCCTCGGCGCCCTTGCTGATGACCTCGGGTTCGGCCTCTTCCTCGACCTCTTCCTCGTCCTCGACGGCCAGGCGCGGCGGCACGACGGCCACGATCGCCAGGTCGAGGTCGTCGAGGATCTCGGCCTCCGCCGGCAGGAAGGCCTGCAGGTCGCGCACGTGCAGCGAGTCGCCGATCGCCAGCCCGCTGATGTCGATCTCGATCGTCCCGGGGATGAGGCGCGGGAGGACGCTGATGTGCACCTCGCGCCGCTGGACGTCGAGCTGCCCGCCGTCGCGAGTACCGATGGCGACACCGATGAGCTCGACCGGCAGGTACACGGTGACCGGCTGGTTGGCGGTGACCGCGTAGAAGTCGGCGTGCTGCGGCAGCCGGCGGCGCTTGTCCATCTGGACCGCCTTGACGAGCGCCTGCACGACCTCGCCGTCGACCTCGAGGTCGATGACGCTGCTGGTGCCCTGGCTGCGGAACACGCGGTCGAAGGCCTTCAGGTCGACGCTGATGGGTTGGTTGAGGTGGTCGTTGTAGACGATGGCGGGCATCCGACCGGCGCGGCGGAGCGCCCCGACGGCGCCCGCGGCGCGCTTGCTGGCTTCGAGCTTCATGCGTCCTCCCGAGGCCCGCGAGGGGCCGCACTGCCAAGGGTAGGGGTCGACACCGCGTGCGGTCATGACCGTGCGCGGTCGACCCGGTAGCGCTCCAGCCTACACGGCCGTCCACCGGCTGTCAAAGTGGACGCGTCCGCGTGGGCCGGCGTTCAGGACGAGAACAGCGAGCTCACCGAGTCGTTGTGGTGGACGTTGTGGATCGCCTTGGCGAGCAGGGGCGCGACCGACAGCACCTCCACCCGCTCGTGGCCGCCGGCGAAGGGGATCGTGTCGGTGACGCAGACGTGCGTGATCGCCTCGTGGGTCAGGCGCTCGAGGGCCGGTGGCGTGAACACGGCGTGGGTGGCCGCGACCCAGACGTCAGGGGCGGCGCCGAGCTGCAGCAGCGCGTCGATGCCGCGGCGCATCGTCCCGGCGGTGGAGATCATGTCGTCGATCATGATGGGCCGCAGGCCCGAGACGTCGCCGATCACGTGGGTGACCTCGGTCTCCGTCGGGCTGGTGCGCCGCTTGTAGAGCATCGCCAGCGGCAGGCCGAGGAGGTTCGCCAGGCGACGCGCCTCGGTGGCGCGGCCGACGTCCGGCGACACGACCACGGAGCGCGTCAGATCGCCGGCGCGCAGGTGGTCCGCGAGGATGTTGAGCGCCGTGAGGTGGTCGACCGGCACGTCGAAGAAGCCCTGGATCTGGCCGGCGTGCAGGTCGATGGTGATCACGCGGTCGGCGCCGGCCTTCTCGATCAGGTTGGCGACGAGCTTCGCCGTGATGGGCTCGCGCGCCTGGACCTTCTTGTCCTGCCGGGCGTAGCCGAAGTAGGGGATGACCGCGTTGACGCGCCAGGCCGAAGCGCGTCGCAACGCGTCGACCAGCACCAGCAGCTCCATGAGGTTGTGGTTGACCGGCGCGCAGGTCGACTGGATGACGAAGCAGTCCGCGCCGCGCACCGACTCCTCGAGCGTGATGCGCGTCTCGCCGTCGGGGAACTGCGACACCGACCCGCGCGCGAGCGGACGTTCGAGGTGGCGCGCGACCGCCTCGGCCAGCGCCGGGGTGGAGCCGCCGGCGAAGAGCTTGATGTCGTCGCCGGCCCTCATGTGGCGGGCCGTTCGCTGCGGGCGGTTGGGTTCACGCGGCACCTCGCTGGGGCGTCGGGGACGGGGGTCGGCGTGGACGGCCGATCGCGGACGGCCCACGGCCTCTCGGGAACGAGGGGAGTCTAACCCGTGCCCCGAGGCGCTGCGCCGGGACGCACGGCCCCGGGCGGTTCCCTGGGCGGGGCCCCTGCCAGCGCGCGGGCACGGCCGGGGGGCACGGCGATCGGGCCCGTGCCCCCCAGCGTCCGGCGTCGGTGTGGGCCGTCGATCAGCGCGCGTACTCCACGGCCCGCGACTCGCGGACCACGGTCACCTGGACCTGGCCCGGGTACTCCATGTCGCGCTCGATGCGCTGGGCGATGTCGCGCGCCAGCAGCACCGCCGAGGCGTCGTCCACCCTCTCCGGCTCGACGATGATGCGGATCTCGCGGCCGGCCTGGATGGCGTAGGACTTCTCGACGCCGGGGAACGAGCTGGCGATCGACTCGAGCCCCTCGAGACGCTTGAGGTAGCTCTCCAGCGTCTCCCGGCGGGCGCCGGGCCGTGCCGCGCTGATGGCGTCCGCGGCGTTGACCAGCACCGGGTAGAGCGTCTCGGACAACTCCAGGTCGTGGTGGTGGGCGATCGCGTCGATGACCTCGGCGGGCTCGCCGAAGCGGCGGCCGAGCTGGGCGCCGATCTCCGTGTGGGTGCCCTCGATCTCTCGGTCGATCGACTTGCCGATGTCGTGCAGCAGGCCCGCCCGGCGCGCGAGGGCGATGTCGAGGTCCAGCTCGGCGGCGATGAGGCCGCTGAGGTGGGCCACCTGCACGGAGTGCTTCAGGATGTTCTGGCCGTAACTGGTGCGGAAGTGCATGCGGCCGAGCAGCTGGACCAGGCCCGGCTTGAGCCCCACGACCTCGGCCTCGAGCGCGCCCTCCTCGCCGCGATCGCGGATGTAGCTCTGCATCTCCTGCTGCGCCTTGTGCACCACTTCCTCGATGCGCGCGGGGTGGATGCGACCGTCGCCGACCAGGTCGGCCAGCGCGAGCTTGGCGACCTCGCGTCGGATCGGGTTGAACGACGACAGCAGCACGGCCTCGGGCGTGTCGTCGATGATGAGGTCGACGCCCGTCAGGGACTCGAAGGCGCGGATGTTGCGGCCCTCGCGGCCGATGATGCGGCCTTTCATCGCGTCGCTCGGGATGGGCACGACCGACACGCTGATGGCCGCGGAGACCTCGCTGGCGGAGCGCTGCACCGCCTGCGCGAGCACGTTCTGGGCCCGCCGCTTGGCCTCGGCGTCCGCCTGCTCGAGGGCCGCGCGGATGCGCATGGCCTTCTCGCGCTCCAGCTCGCCGTCGAGCTTCGCCAGGATCATCTCGGTCGCCTGTTCGCGGCTGAGCTGCGCGACCTCGTGGAGCCGCCGATCGACCTCGGCCACGCGCTGCTGCAGGCGATCGGCCTCCGCCGCCAACTCACGCTCGCGGGCGTCGAGCCGCTCCTCGTTCTCGTCGAGTCGGAGCGCCCGGGCGTCCTGCTGCTCACCGCGGCGCGTCAGCCGCTCCTCGACCTGTTCGACCTTCTCGCGGTCGCGCCGGAGCTCCTCGCGGGCCTCGCGCAGCGTGCTGCGGCCCTCCTCGAGGTCCTGGCGCGCGCGTTCGGTCTCCTGCTCCAGCACGGCGCGGCGCCGTTCGCTCTCCGCGTCGAGTTGCTCGCGGGCGCGGGCGAACTCCTCCTCGAGGCGCTCCTTGGCCTCCCTCAGCCGTGCGCGCGCCTCGGCCGCGGCCTCGTCGGTGAGGCGCTTGGCGTCGGCGGCGGCGGCCTCGGTCAGCCGCTTGGCCTTGTCCTCCGCCTCCGCCAGCACCTCCTGGTCGCGCCGCTGACGGATGGCGTTGCCGATCAGGACGCCGACGACGACGCTGGCCAGGGCGACGAGCGCCAGCCACAGGCCGGTCATGCCTGGACCTCTTCGGTCACGGCGTCCGCCGTGGCGGTCTTGCCGCCGGCCTTGGCGTTCAGCGCGTCGAGGACGCGCGCCCGAACGTCAGCCTCCAACCCGGCTCCGCCGCCAAGAACGCCACCGCCTTCTCCTTACCCTGGCCCAAGCGCGTCTCCCCGAACGCGAACCACGAACCACTCTTCTGCACCACATCCAAGTCACTCGCGATGCCCACCAAGTCCCCCAACCGATCGATCCCCCGACCGAACACGATCTCCACCTCCGCCTCCCGAAACGGCGGCGCCACCTTGTTCTTCGTCACCTTCACCCGCACCCGATTCCCCACCTTCTCACCCGCCACCTTCACATCCCCCAACCGCCGCACCTCGATCCGCACGCTGGCATAGAACTTCAACGCCCGCCCCCCCGGCGTCGTCTCCGGATTCCCGTACATCACCCCGATCTTCTCCCGAATCTGATTGATGAACAACACCGTCGTCCGCGACTTGCTCATCACCCCCGTCAACTTCCGCAAGGCCTGACTCATCAACCGCGCCTGCAACCCCACATGCGCATCCCCCATCTCCCCCTCGATCTCCGCCCGCGGCGTCAACGCCGCCACACTATCCACCACCACCACATCCACCGCCCCCGACCGCACCAACAACTCCACGATCTCCAACGCCTGCTCCCCCGTATCCGGCTGACTCACCAACAACTCGTCGACATCCACCCCCAACGCCTTCGCGTACGCCGGATCCAACGCATGCTCCGCATCCACGAACGCCGCCACCCCACCCACACGCTGCGCCTCCGCCACCACATGCAACGCCA
>JAABRV010000155.1 GCA_011390735.1 Trueperaceae bacterium
GGCCGCGCCCTGCTCGCGCGGGTGGTGGAGGCGCCGCCCTACCCCGGCGCCAAGCCGTACCTGCTGCTCTCCGACGAACTCGACGACCGGGCGCTGCTGGCGGCGCTGCTTCTGCGCACGGCCGCGGAGTCGCCCGAGCCGAAGCCGAGGAAGCCCAGGAAGAAGCGTTCGGCGTCCCCGAGCCCGTGAGTGCCGTGGCCGGCAGCTACTGGCTCGGCGGCTCGCCGTGCGCAGGCAAGAGCACGGTCGCTGGGATCCTCGCGCGTCGCTACGATCTCGACGTCTACCGCGTCGACGAAGCGTTCGAGGATCACGCGCTTCGCCTCGATCCGGTGCGCCAGCCCGCCCTGGTGCGGTGGCTCGCCGCGTCACCGAACGAGCGCTGGCTGCGGCCGGTGGACGATCTCGTGGACGATGCGATCGCCTGCTACCGGGAGCACCTCGGGATGGTCCTGGAAGACGTCGCGGCGCGCCCGGGGATGCGGCCGCTGCTCATCGAGGGAACGGCGCTCCTGCCCGCCGAGGTGGCCGGGGTCGCGTTGGGTCCCGAGCGCGCGCTGTGGCTTCTGGCCACCCCCGCGTTCCAGCGCCGGCACTACCGGGAGCGCGCGTGGGCGTGGGACGTCGTGGCCTCGAGCCACGATCCCGAGCGCGCGTTCGAGAACTGGATGGAGCGCGACACTCGCTTCGCGGTTTGGGTGGCCGCGGAGGTCGACGCCTGCGGCCTGGGCCGGTGCACGGTCGACGGCGACCGCACCGCGGACGAGGTCGCGGACGCGGTAGCCGCCCGCTTCGGCTGGGCCGGGGGCTGATGAACCTCCGGAAGGCGGCCTGCATTCGGTGGCCCCGACCGCCGAAGAGCCCGCCGACGAGCCCGCCGACGAGCCCGCCGCCCGCGCCGTCCGGCCTACGATGGAGGCCGCCATGGATCCCGTGTACTTCCCGTCGCCGGCCGCGTTCCGCGCCTGGCTCGAGGCCCACCACGCCAGCGCCGACGAACTGTGGGTCGGCTACCACAAGCGCGGCACCGGCACGCCCTCGCTCACCTGGCCGGAGTCCGTGGACGAGGCCCTGTGCTTCGGCTGGATCGACAGCCTCCGCCGGAGCGTGGACGCCGAGCGCTACGCCATCCGCTTCACGCCGCGTCGCCCCGGCAGCCACTGGAGCCGGGTGAACCTTGCCCGGGTGGAGGCCCTGACGGCGGAAGGCAGGATGCGGCCGGCCGGGGCCGCCGTGCACGAGGCTCGCATGGCGGACGCCGACGAACCCAGCGTCCAGGACAGGCCGGAGGAGCTGCCCGAGCCCTACGCCGCTGCCTTCCGCGAGCCCGATCCGGCCGCCTGGGACTTCTTCCAGGCGCAGTCCCGTTCGTACCGGCGCATGGCGATCGGCTGGATCCTGGCCGCGAAGCGCGAGGAGACCCGGCTGCGGCGGCTCGAGCAGATCGTGGAGGCGTCCGCGGCGGGCCGGCGGTGGATCCAGGGTGCACCGAGGGGCATGACGCGCTGATGGGCGTCACCCCCGCGCAACTCGACGCGTTCTTCGCCGGCCGCCCCGCGTCGCGGGGACTCTTCGAGGCGGTGCGTGCGGCGGTCGACGCCGCGGGCCCGTCCGACGTGCGGGTCGGGCGCAGCCAGGTCGCCTTCCGGCGCCGCGTCGGCTTCGCCCACGTCTGGATCCCAGGCCGCTACCTGCGCAGCGACGTCCCGCTGGTGTTGAGCCTCGCGCTGCGGCGGCACGACCCCTCTCGGCGCTGGAAAGAAGTCGTCGAGCCGCGGCCGGGCCGCTTCACCCACCACCTCGAACTGCGGGACGTCGCCGAGGTCGACGACACGGTGCGAGCCTGGATCGCCGAGGCCTGGGCCCTCGCGGGCTAGGCTGTCCCACCGCGCCCGCCGCACCGGGGGCCGGGACGGAGGAGAGATGGCCGAGCTCAAGACGAAGCCGACCGACGTCGCGGTGCGCGACCACCTCGCCGCGATCGAGGACGACGCCCGGCGCGCCGACTGCGAGGCGCTGGTCGAACTTATGTCCCGCGTCACCGGCTGCGAGCCGGTGATGTGGGGACCGAGCATCGTCGGCTTCGACCGCTACCACTACTGCTACGCCAGCGGCCACGAGGGCGACGCCGCGTTGGTCGGGTTCGCGTCGGGAAAGCGGCAACTGACGCTGTACCTGGCGCCGGGGTTCGAGGGCGACGCCACCCGCGAGCTGCTCGCGCGCCTCGGCAAGCACAAGGCGGGCAAGGGTTGCCTCTACCTGAAGCGCCTCTCGGACGTGGACTCGGAGGTCCTCGAGCGGTTGGTGCGCTGGTCGGTGGGCGAGATCCGGCGGCGCTACCCGCAACCCGAGGCGTGAACCGGCGACCTCACCGTCACCGCGAAGCCGGGTAGCGGGCCCAACACACCGGGATGCGCCGGCGCGAACCGCGTCGCTTCTGGCGGGGACGTCCACCCGTGGCGCCGACGCCCGGGGGCGCGTAGCATCGCGGGTGCGGTCGCCCGTCGAGGGCGTCGTGTTCCCGAGAGGACCGCCGTGGCTCCCATCTTGCGCCGCATCGTCATCGCCGCGGCGGTCCTCGCCGCGCTGCTCGTCGTCGTCGCCGTGGGCGGCTTCCTCTACCTGCGCCTGGGTCCGGCGGGCGGCGTCCTGAGCCTGTTCGCCGACGGCCAACGCGCCGACAACTTCCGCACCCTCCACGAGGCGCTGCCCTCGCACCCGGTCGCGGCCGGGGGCGACACCTGGGCGTTCGACCGCGACGAGCGCCCGCTCCCCGAGCGTTACGCGTTCGAGGGCGAGGAGCGCTCGCTGGGCGACCTCCTGCTCGCCAGCGAGACCACCGGCCTGCTGGTCGCGCACGACGGCATCATCCTGCACGAGGCGTACGATCAGGGGTACGACCAGCATTCGCTGGCGACGTCGTTCTCGGTCGCCAAGTCGTTCACCTCGGCCCTCGTCGGCATCGCGCTCGACCGGGGGCAGATCCGCTCGCTCGACGACGCCATCAGCGACTACGTGCCGGAGCTCGTCGGCAGCGGCTACGAGGGCGTGGCCATCCGCGACGTGCTGACCATGGCGTCCGGCATCGCCTTCGACGAGGACTACGCGCGGCTCGGCTCGGACGTGATGCAGCTCCCGATCCGGCTCTACGTGTGGCGCCAGCCGGTGGTGGACGTGCTGGCGCAGCTGCCGCGCGCACGCGAGCCCGGCAGCGTCCAGAGCTACGCGAGCAGCGATGCGCAGGCGCTCGGCCTGCTGCTCGCGCGCGCCACCGGCGCGAGCGTCGCGGAGCTCCTCGAGGAGGCGATCTGGCGGCCGGCCGGCATGGGGGCCGACGCCGCCTGGGGCACCGACCTGCACGGCCAGGTGCTGACGTACGCGTTCCTCGCCGCGACGCTGCGCGACTACGCGCGCTTCGGACGCCTCTACCTGAACCAGGGCCGGCGCGACGACGTGCAGGTGGTGCCCGTCGCGTGGGTCGCGGCCTCGGTGCGCCCGGGCGCGACCCCGATGCCGTCCGACGCCGGTTTCGGCGCCGGCTTCGGCTACGGCTACCAGTGGTGGGTGCCCGACGGCGACGAGGGCGACTTCCTGGCGATGGGGATCTGGGGCCAGTTCGTCTACGTCCACCCCGGCCACGGCATCGTGATCGTGAAGACCAGCACCGATCCGGACTACGCCGGCCGCGAGCGCGAGACGGTGGCGGCGTTCCGGGCGATCGCGGCGGCCCTCGCGGGTCGTGGGCCATGACGCCCCCTTCGCTCGCGACCGTGCTCGCCAAGCTGGCCGCCGTCGGGATCGACGTCCCGCCGGGCCGCGTCGGGCTCGACGGCTATGGCGACACGCCGGAGCTGTCGCGCGAGTTGATCGCCCTGATTCGCGAAGGGCGGAAGCGTGCCGGCACCAGCCTGCTGTGGGCGCACGAGTTCGAGAGCGAGCCGCTCCCCGAGGTCGGCGACGTCGACGTCGTCGTGGACCACGAGGGCGAACCCGTGGCGGTGACGAGGGTCACGAGCGTCTTCGTGGTCCCCTTCGACGAGGTCGACGCGGCCTACGCCGCCCTCGAGGGCGAGGGCGACGGCTCGCTGGCGCATTGGCGGACCGCCCACTGGGACGTCTTCGGGCGCGAGTGTGCCCGCATCGGTCGCGTGCCGGCCGAGGACATGCGCGTGGTCTGCTGCGCCTTCGAGCTGCTCGCCGTGGTACCCGTTGCCGGGACCGACGACGCCCCATGACGAACTCGACCCGCGATCCGTCGCAGCCGCGTCGGCGACCCGAGTGCACGCCATCCGCGGCGTTCCGCCGTCCCTGCTACGCTGAGGCGGCTGCCGCTGTCACGGAGATCGCTCCGTGACCGAAGGAGGCACGGCGTGTCCCACCCCAACTTCCGTCGGTTCGTCGTCGCGCTGCTGGTCGTTTCCCTCGGCGGCGCGCATGCCTTCCAGTGGGCGCCGTTCGAGTTCCCGCCCGGCGACCAGGGCTACACGCTGGAGATCGTCACCGAGGAGGGCGTCTCCGTCGTCGACATCGACATCGTGGAGGCCGGCGGCGCGTACGAGGTGACGACCACCATGACCCTGACGCAGTCGGGCGTCGAACAGGACGATCTGGGCGACGCGATGTTCGGCGGATCCGGTCTGGCGATGTTCGGGTTCGGTCCGATGATGCTCTTCGGCCCCAGCTTCTTCCTGCTGCCGATGCTGCTCGGCGAGGAGGACATCCGCGTGCAGGACACGCCGACTCGCGTCATGGGCATGGGCACCATGACCATGGACCGCGAGGAGGTCGTCGCGGGCCACACCTGCGTCGTGATCCGCATGGAGCTCGAGGACGGCGAGGAGCTCGAGTTCGCGGTCGCGGAGGACCTGCCGCTTCCCTGCTTCAGCCGCTACGGCTCGGGCAGCGACGCGATCGAGGCGCGGCTGATCGACGTCCGCTGAGCGGGTCTGTGCGCGTCGGGACGGCCTTCCGCGGCGGCGGGTAGGCTGTTCGGAGACGCCCGCCGCCAACCCGCGACGACCGAGGAGGCCCCGTGGACCACGACTTCGAGAAGCTCGGCGCCCTCTACCTGGGCGACGAGCTGGACGCCACCAGCGGCGAGCGCGCCGGCATGCTGTTGCTCGACTCGCGCGACCTGACGACCCACGGCGTGATCATCGGCATGACCGGCAGCGGCAAGACCGGTCTCGGCGTCGGCCTCATCGAGGAGGCCGCGATCGACCGCATCCCGGTCATCGCGATCGACCCGAAGGGCGACCTCCCGAACCTGCTGCTCACCTTCCCGGACCTCGCGCCCGGCGACTTTCGCCCGTGGGTCAACGAGGACGTCGCCCGGCAACGCGGCGTCGACGCGGACACGTACGCGGCGCAGCAGGCGGAGGCCTGGCGCAAGGGGCTGGGGGGCTGGGGCCAGGACGGCGACAGGATCCAGAGATTGCGCGAGCACGCCGACTTCGCCGTGTACACGCCCGGCAGCACGGCGGGCATCCCGGTGTCGGTGCTGCGCTCGTTCGACGCCCCGCCGCAGGCGCTGCTGGATGACCCCGACGCGTACCGCGAGCGGGTCCAAAGCGCCGTCACCGGGCTCCTCGGCCTGCTCGGCATCGACGCCGACCCGGTCCGCAGCCGCGAGCACATCCTGCTCAGCAGCATCCTCGACGACGCCTGGCGCAAGGGCCGCGGCCTCGACCTCGCCGCGCTGATCCAGGCGATC
>JAABRV010000015.1 GCA_011390735.1 Trueperaceae bacterium
GACAAGCAGGAGCTCTTCTGGCAGCGGCACCTGTTCAGCTTCAAGCTGCCGGCGATCGCCAAGGTCGCGCTGCAGGCGCTGCGGGGGTGAGGGCGGGGCGTGCGCAGCCGCCTACCCAACCGCGATCTCCAGCTGCGTGACGTACACCTCCCCGCCGAGGCGCGACCGCACCTCGTCTTCCGGAGCCGACTCGAAGAAGAGTTCGAGTGCTTCCTGCAGGTTCGCCCGCGCTTCGTCCACGGTGGTTCCCTGGCTCGCGATGTCGAGTTGCGGACACAGCGCCACGTAGCCGTCGTCTTCCCGTTCGATGATCGCCGTCAACATGTGCCGCATGTCCGAACCTCCCGCGCCTGATCTCGACGGCCATCGTACGCTGTCCTCATCGCGATCGCGACCCGTGACGATCGAGCGATCGTGCAGGGGAGGCCGGCGGTGCACGTCACGCTCGTCAAGCCGACGCTCGGCCGCACGGAGCACGACGACCGCTTCGTCGACGAGGCGCGCATGGAGCCGCTCTCGCTCGGTCTGCTCGCCGGGCTGACGCCGAACGGCGTCGACCTCAGCCTGTTCGACGACCGCATCGACGCGTTCGACCCCGACGCCCCGACCGACCTCGTCGCCATCACCGTCGAGACCTTCACCGCCCGGCGCGCCTACGAGATCGCCGCCGCCTACCGCGAGCGCGGCGTCCCGGTGGTCATGGGCGGGATGCACGCCACGCTGCTGCCCGAGGAGGCCGCCGAGCACGCCGACGCGGTGGTGACCGGGGACGCCGAGACGGTGTGGCCGGGGGTGGTCCGGGACGCCCACGAGAAGCGGTTGGCGCCCCGCTACCACGGCGCCTGCGGCGTGCCGCAGCCGGGCGCTCGCCCGCGCCGCGACCTCTACCGCGGCAAGGGCTACCTGCCGGTCGCGCTGGTCCAGTTCGGCCGCGGCTGCCCCCATGGCTGCGCCTTCTGCGCCGTCGGCGCCTACTTCGCGCACCGCCACCACGCGCGGCCGGTCGCGGAGGTCGTCGCCGAGATCGAGGCGAGCGGGCGGCGCGACCTCTTCTTCGTCGACGACAACCTCGTCGCCGACCCGGACGCCGCCAAGGAGCTGCTGCGCGCCCTGGCGCCGCTCGGCGTTCGCTGGGTGTCGCAGGCGAGCCTGGACCACACCCACGACCCCGAGATGCTGCGCGCGTTCGCGGACAGCGGCTGCCTCGGCAACGTCGTCGGCTTCGAGTCGCTCGACCCCGACAGCCTGCGGGAGGCGCGCAAGGGCCCGAACCTGCACGCCTCGCCCGCCTACGCCGACGAGGTCGCCGCCCTGCGCGCCCACCACCTGCAGACCTGGGCGGCGTTCATCCTCGGCTTCGACCACGACACGGTGGCGTCCCTCGAGGCGACCTGCGATTGGGCGATCGAGCAGCGCTTCGCCTTCGCGGCGTTCAACGTCCTGATGCCGTACCCGGGCACCGCGCTCTACGCCCGCCTGGCCGAGGAGGACCGGCTGCTGTACGACGGCCGCTGGTGGCTGCACCCCGACTACCGCTTCAACCACGCCGCCTTCCGGCCCGCGCGCATGACGGCCGACGAGCTCACCGAGGTCGGCTGGCGCTGCCGCCGGCGCTGGAGCAGCCCGGGCTCGATCTTGCGCCGTGCCCTCGACCCCGCCACCCACCTGCACTCGCTCGAGCGCTTCGCCGTGTACTGCGCCTACAACCCGCTCTTCCGGCGCGCGTCGTTCAAGAAGCAGGACATGCGGCTGGGGACGCGGTGAGCGACGAGTTCGAGGTGCGGCTCGCCACCCGCGCCGACGAGCCCGACGTCCGCGAGTTGGTGGGCTCGGTGGCGATGCCGGGCGACGTCGCCATCCGCTTCGTCCGGGAGCCGGACTACTTCCTCGGCACCACGATCATGGGCGACCCCTGCGACGTCGTCGTCGCGCGGCGGCGCGGCGACGGCGCGCTCGCGGGCGTCGCCTGCCGCGGGGAGCAGGACGCGTACGTCGGCGGCGAGCCGACGCGCGTCGGTTACCTGGGCCAGATCCGCATCGCGCCCTGGGCGCGCGGCCGCGGCCTCGTCACGCGGGGGGCGCGGCTGCTGCGCGAGCGCACGCCGCCGGGGACGCTGTCGTTCGGCGTGATCGCGCGCGAGAACCCGAGGGCGGCGCGGGCACTGGTGGGACCACGTCTGCCGGCGGGCCTGCGGGTGGCGCGCGTGGGCGGGCTGACGACCTGCGCCGTCGTGCTGCGCCCCGGGCGCGCCCCCGGCGGGCGCACGCCCCCCGGGCAGGCGGGGCGCGGCGGCATCGAGGTCCACCCCGCCGACGCGGCCACCCTCGCCGACGCCTTCGCCTTCTGGGAGGCCCATGGTCCGCGGCGGCAGTTCTTTCCGGTGACCACGGCCGCGGGCTTCGCGGACGGCGCCACGCTGCGCGGCCTGCGGCCCGAGCACGTGCAGGTGGCCTGGCGCGGCGGCCGCGTCGTCGGCACGATGGCGCTGTGGGAGCAGTCGGCGTACAAGCAGGACGTGGTCGACGCCTATGGGCCCACGCTGCGGCGGCTGCGGCCCGCGTTCGACCTCGCCGCCCGACTCTGGGGGGCCCGACCGCTGACGCCGCCCGGCGAGGCGATCGCGCTGGCGTTCGCGGCCCGCGTCTGCGTCGCCGACGACGACCCCGGCGTCATGCGTGAGCTGCTGCGCGCCTGCAGCGCGGCGGCGGAGGCGCGCGGCCTCGCCTTCCTCATGCTGGGCCTGGCCGACGACGACCCGCTGCTGCCGGTCGTCCGGCGCCGCCCGCACGTCACCTACCGCAGCGACCTCATTGCGCTGTCGTGGACCGACGGCCCGCTGGCGCGCCTCGATGGCCGCGTGCCGTACGTGGAGATCGCGACGCTGTGACGCGCCCAAGACGTCGACGAGGGAGGGCCGCGTGAAGGGGCGACGCGTGGAGGAGCAGCGCCTGACCCCCTGGGAGGCGACGTCGCTGACCGTCGGCGCGGGCGTCGGCGCCGGCATCATGGCCGTCCCGGTCCTCGCCGAGCGCGTAGGGCTGCTGGGACTCGCGGTCGTCCTGCCGCTCGCCTGGGCCGCCAGCGCGCTCGTGCACCTCATGCTCGCCGAGGTGCTGTTCCGCACCGGCCGGCCGCTGCAGGTCGTCGAGCTCATGCGCCTCTACGTCCTGCGCGGTCCCGTCGGGCGGGTGCTGACGTGGCTCGTCTTCGCCCTGCTGGCCGTCGCCTTCCTCGCCAACCTCGCCGCCTACGTCGCAGGTGCCGGCGAGATCGTGGCCGCGCTGAGCGGCGCCCCGACGCGGCTGGCCGAGGCGCTGGTCTTCGCGGTCGCCGCCGGCGTGGTCTTCTTCGGGCTCAAGGCCGTGGGCGTTGCCGAGCGCTACGGCGCCGCGGTGCTCGTCGCGCTGGTCGTCGCGATCGGCGTCGGCGCGCTGCGCACGCCCCTGCGGCTCGACCCCGTCGGCGGCGGCGGCGTGCCGGCGTGGCTGGCGCTCTACGCGATGGTCATGTACGCCTACTGGACCTTCTACAGCGTGCCGCAGGTCGTGAAGGGGCTCGGGTCCGACGCCCGCGCCGCGGTGCGCGCCATCGCGGTCGGCCTCGCCGTCAACGGCGCGCTCACCGCGCTGGTCGCGCTCGTCGCGCTGGCCGTCCGCGCCGAGGTGACCGAGGTCGCCATCGTCGGCATCGCGGCCGCGGTCGGCCCGTGGGCGGGCACGGCGGGGTCGCTGCTCGTCCTGGTCGCGCTGCTGACCAGTTACTGGTCGGTGTCGCTGGCGCTCGCGGACATCGTGCATGAGCGTACGGGCGCCCAGGTGCGGCTGGCTTGGGTGTTTGCGACGCTGCCTTCCCTTCTCGTCTTGTGGCTGGGCGCCTGGCACTTCCTCGAGTGGCTGCGGCTGGCTGCCGGTGCCACGGCGCTCGTGCTGGCGCTGATCACGCTGCCGATGGTCATCGAGGCGCGCCGCCGCGGTCCGGTGGTCGACCCGCCGTGGAGCCTGGGTCGCTGGGGCGGGCCGGCCGCGATGGCGTTCGCGCTCGTCGCGCTGCTGCTCATGGCGGTGGGGTCGCTGCTGCCTGCGGCCTGAGCCGGGTCGCGGCGCCGGCCGCGGTAACCTGAGGGCATCGACGACGCACCGGTTCCCCCCACGAAGGACTTCGTTCGCTTCCTCGCCGCCTGGGCGCTGCTGCACGAGAGCGCCGACGAGGCGTGGCTGGCCGCCGTCGAGCGCGGCCGGACGACCCGGCTCGGCGCGCCGGCAGAGGGCGCGGAGCCCTTCGCGGACGCGCTCGCGGCCCTCGTCGCCGACGAGAAGGACCGCCTCCGGCGCGAGCTGACGGGGGGATCGGCGGCGGCGGGTGGAGCACCGCCCGAGCTCGCCGCGGCGCTCGCCGAGGTGCGCTTCGAGCTCGCCGAGCTGCGAGGGCGCGTCGAGTCGCTGCAGGCCTCGGTCGACGCCGTCGCCGCGCGCCTGCGCGAGCGCGACCCCGCCGGCGACGGGGGCTAGCCCCCGTGTCGGCGCGCGGTCGCACCATCGCCGCCGTCTGCCTGCGGCGCGCGGCCACCGCCGCCTGGCAGGCCCGCTTCGGCCTGCGCCGCGGCCGCGCGGGCCGCGAGGCCGCGGCGCGCCAGCTGCGGCTCGCCTGCGAGGAGCTGGGACCCGCCTTCATCAAGCTGGGGCAGCTCGCCTCGGTCCGCCCCGACGTCTTCCCGCCCGAGGTCGTGTTCGAACTCGAGCGGCTGCAGGACCGCGTCCCCGCGGCGCCCTTCGCCGAGGTGCGCGCCATCGTCGCCGCCGAGCTGGGTGCCGACCCCGAGCGCGTCTTCGCCTCGTTCGACCCGGACCCCGTCGCCACCGCCTCGATCGCCCAGGTGCACGCGGCGACGCTGCGCGACGACGCCCGGCCGGTGGTGGGCGCGCCGCTCGCCGCCGGCGCGCGGCTGGCGGTCAAGGTGGTCCGCCCGGGGGTCGAGGCCGCCATCGCCGAGGACCTGGCCGTCGCCCGCCGCTGGGCGTCCCGCCTGGCGCGCTGGCCGCGGCTGGCGCGCTGGCGCCCCGCCGCGCTGCTGCGCGAGTTCGAGGCCACCCTCGCGAGCGAGCTCGACCTGCGCCACGAGGGCCGGAAGGCGGACCGCTTCGCCTTCGACTTCGCGGACGACCCGCTGGTCGTGGTGCCGCGGGTGGTGTGGCGGCACACGACGCGGCGCGTGCTCACCAGCGAGTTCGTCGACGGCTGGCGCCTGTCCGAGCTGGGGGAGGCGGAGCGGGCGGGCATCGACGCGCGTCGCCTCGCCGCCCACGGCGCCGAGGTGTTCCTGCGTCAGGTGCTGGTCCACGGCCGCTTCCACGCCGACCTGCACCCGGCGAACCTCTTCGTCACGCCCGACGGCCGCATCTGCTACCTCGACTTCGGCATCACCGGCGCCACCGCGCCGGACCAGCGCGTCGCCATCGCGCAGGTCCTCGCCGCCTTGGTGCATGGCGACGCCGACCGCGCCCTGCGCTACTCGCGCGCGCTCGGCCTGGAGGTGCCCGACGAGCGGGTGGAGGACGTGCGGAAGGTGGTCGACGGGCTCGTCCGAGAACACCTCATCGCGTGCGAGCCGACCGACGTCCGCGGCTTCGCGCTCGGCTTCCTCGGCATGCTGGCCGACTTCCGCATCCCGATCCCCGAGGGCTACGGACTGCTCGTCAAGGCGCTGGTGACCGTCGAGGGCGTCGCGCGCGCCATCTACCCGGACATCGACGTCGTGCGCACCGCGGGGCCCTTCGCCACCCGGCTGGTGGTGGCCCAGCTCGCGCGCCCCGAGCGGCTGCGGGAGCGCGTGCCGGCGGCGCTGCGGGCGGCGCTCCGGGAGTTGGTGGCGTGAGCGATCGTCACGTCCACGGCATCCCGGCGCGCCGGCGCCAGTAGGCCTCGGCCGGCTCCGCGAGCGCGGCCAGCGCCGTCGCGGCCTGCTCGTCCCAGCCGATCTCGAGGGCGCGCAGGTTGGATCGCAGCTGCGCCACCGTGGTCGCGCCGCTGAGCACGACGTCCGCCCACGGCTGCGCGAGGACGGCCGCGAGCGCGAGGGCGTCGACCGTCGCACCCAGCCGCTCGGCCTCGCGCGCCAACAGCGCGCGCTGCTTCGCGAAGTCGTCGTCACGGTTCCGATCGGTGAGGCGCCCGTTGGCGAGCGCCTCCTTGACGATCACGCCCATGCCGGTGTCGCGGGCCGCTGCCAGGGCGGGGCCGGCCGAGGGCTCGAGCAGGTTCCAGGTCGCCTGGACGGCGTCGAACAGGCGCTCGCCGTCGACGCGCACGCCCGCCGCCCGCTCGATGACCTCGCCCTGCCGGGGGCCGCTGGTCGACAGGCCGATGCGCAGGCCGCCGCGCCTGAGGGCGGCGAGCTCGGCGAGCAGTGCGGCGTCGTCGAGCGCCGGGCTGTCCGGCGTGACCGAGTGGACCTGGTAGAGGCCGAGGCGGTCGCCGAGCAGGGCGCGGGACGTCGGCCACTGGCGCCGCAGGGCGTCCAGCGAGTGCTCCTTCACCTCGTGGGTCTCGGCGTCGACCCGCCAGTCGGCCGTGTAGGTGTAGCCCCACTTCGAGCTGACGAGGGCGTCGCCGGGCGCGATGCCGCGGCGGGCGAGCCAGCTCGCGAGGAACTCCTCGGCGCGCCCGTAGGAGCGGGCCGCGTCGAAGGCGCGGACGCCGCCGGCCCAGGCGGCGTCGAGGACCTCGTGGGCGCGCGCCCGGAGGTCCGCGACGCCGCGCTCGCCCTCGAGGTCGTCGCCGTGGCCGAGGTTGATGTAGCCGGGGCGGCCGAGCGCGGCGAGACCGAGGGCGATGGGGGAGGCGGCGAGGCCGGTCGTGCCGAGCTCGCGCCGGGGCGGGTGCGCTGGCGGTGCGGTCACGCGGCCAGGGTAACGGGTGGCGACGCGCCGACGGGTGACGCGCGGAAGAAATCGTGTTAGTATCACTAACATGAATGACGCGACACCCCGCCCCTACCGCATGGGCGTCCGCGCGGAGCGCGCCGCCGAGACCGCGGAGCGCATCCTCGACGCCTTCGTCGCGCTCTTCTGGGAGCGCCCCGGAGTCGCCTTCTCGCTCGACGAGGTCGCCGCCCGCGCCGGCGTGACCGTGCAGACGGTCATCCGCCGCTTCGGCGGGCGCGACGGGCTCATGGCCGCGGCCGCCGAGCGCGAGCACGCCCGGGTCGCCCGCGATCGCGACCCCGCGGCGATCCGCGACACGGCCGGCGCGGTCCGGCAACTGGTCGAGCACTACGAGCGCGATGGCGATGGCGCGTTCCGTCTGCTGGCCGCGGAAATGCACGAACCCGCCCTGGCGCCGTTGGCGGAGCGCGGCCGCGCGCTGCACCGCGACTGGTGTGCGGCCGCCTTCGGCACCACGCTCGAGCGCCTCGACGCCGCCACCCGCGCGCGCCGCCTGGCGCAGCTCGTGGCCGTGTGCGACGTCTACACCTGGAAGCTGCTGCGGCGCGACGCCGCGCTGACCCGCGAGGACACCGAGACCGCGCTGCTCGAGCTGCTCGAGCCCCTCCTGGAGGCATCCTGATGGCCCGCATCCTGGCCTACACGTCGCCCGCCCTCGGGCACCTCTTCCCGCTGGCGCCGATCCTGCTCGAGCTCCAGCGACGGGGCCACACCGTGGCGCTCCGCACCCTCGCAGCGGGCGTGGATCGGATGCGCGCCGCGGGCCTCGACGCCGCGCCGATCGACGACCGCATCGAGGCGATCGCGCTCGACGACTACCGGGCCAAGAGCCCGGCCGGCTCGATCGCGCGCTCGACGGCGGTCTTCGCCGCGCGCGCCGGCCACGAGGTGCCCGACCTGCGCCGTGCCATCGAGGAGGAGCGGCCCGACGCCGTCGTCGTCGACATCAACACCTGGGGCGCGATGGCGGCGGCCGAGGCATGGGGCGGTCCGTGGGCCGCCTTCTGCCCGTACCCCGTCCCGCTCAGCTCCCCGGACGCGCCCCCGTTCGGGCTCGGCCTGCCGCCCGCGCGCGGACCGCTCGGCCGCCTGCGCGACGCCGCGGTGCGGCCGCTCGTCATGGGCGCCGTCGAGCGCGCCACCCTGCCCAAGGTGGCCACCCTGCGCGCCGGGCTCGGCCTGCCGCCCTTCCGCTCGCTCGACGAGCTCCAGACGGCGGCCCCGCTGCTCATCTACCTGACCGCCGAACCGTTCGAGTACCCCCGCCGCGACTGGCCGACGTCGTACGCGCTGGTGGGACCCACCCACTGGGAGGCGCCGCACGCGCCGCTGCCGTGGCTCGACGCGGTCGACCGGCCCATCGTGCTCGTCACCACCTCGTCCGAGTTCCAGGACGACGGCAGGCTCGTCCGCACGGCCTTCGACGCCCTCCAGGGCGAGGACGTGTTCGTCGTCGCGACGCTCCCATCGGGCGACCCCGAGGGCTACGCGGTGCCCGCGAACGCGCGCCTGGAGCGCTTCGTGCCGCACGGCGCGGTGCTGCCCCGCGCCGCCTGCGCCGTCACCCACGGCGGCATGGGGGCGACGCAGAAGGCGCTGGCCCACGGCGTGCCCGTCTGCGCCGTCCCGTTCGGGCGCGACCAGTTCGAGGTCGCCCGCCGCGTCGAGATCGCGGGCGCCGGCGCGCGCCTGCCGGCCAGCCGGCTGTCCCCCGAGCGCTTGCGGGCGAAGGTCCGCGAGGCGATCACCCGCAGGCCCGGCGCCGAGGCGATCGCGCGGGCGTACCGCGCGGCCGGCGGCGCCATGGCAGCAGCGGATGCCGTCGAGGGGCGGCTTCTGGCCTGATCTTGGTCGGGCGTAGCGGGTGCTGGAGGCGGGCGCGACGGAGCGCCCGTCAGCCCGCGGTGGCGTTCTTCGCCGGCACCTTCGCCATCGCACGCTCCGCCAGCGCGGTGATCGTCAGCGCCGGGTTGACGCCCGGGTTGGCGCTGACCGCGGCGCCGTCGATGACGTACAGGCCGTCGTACCCGAAGAGCCGGTGGTCGCGGTCGATGACGCCCTCCGTGGCGTCGGCGCCCATGCCACAGCCGCCGAGCACGTGCGCCGTCGACGGCACGCCGAGCAGCGTCTCGGTGAACATCGTCGCCGTGACGCCGGCGGCCTTCTCCGCCCAGCGGCGCGCCAGCTCGGTCGCCTCGGGGATGAAGGCCCGCGGCGCGTGCGCCGGGTCGTCGACCTCGGTGACGAGCCCGCGCCGGAAGGGGCTCCGGACGCTGCGGCCCAGCCGCATGCGCATCGTGCCCTCGATCGTGCGCATGTAGAGGAGGATCTGGCTCGAGCGCGAGAAGTCGCGCACCGTCAGGGCCCGGAACCACGCCCGCGGTTGGCGGACCAGGGCGCGCAGGGCGCCGGCGACCCGCCCGAACGCCGTGACGGCGGGCGCGTGCGGCAGCGTGAGGAGCCGGAAGAAGCCGCTGCCGGCGCCGTTGCGCACCGGCTCCACGTGGCTGTGCTCGTCGGTCTGGAGGATGGACGTGATCGCCACGCCGTGCGAGAAGTCGGTGCCGGCGTCGGGCGCGATGACGCCGAGCAGCGCCTCGCTGTTGGTGCGCACGTCGTGGCCGAGCCGGTCGGACAGGCGTGGCAGGCCCGCGGGGTCCTCCTTCATCGCCAGCAGCAGCGGCAGCGTGCCCATGACGCCGCCCGCGAACACCACGCGGTCGGCGGTGAAGGAGCGCCGTCGCCCTAGGGAACCCTGGCGTGCCTCGATGCGGTAGCCCCCCTCCGGGCGCGGCCGCACGGCGCGTGCCTCGGTCTCGGGCTCGACGCGGCATCCGCGACGCTCGGCGAGATGGAGGTAGTTGCGGTCGAGGGTGTTCTTGGCGCCGACGCGGCAGCCGGTCATGCAGGCGCCGCAGTGGGTGCAGCCGACGCGCTCGGGGCCCTCGCCGCCGAAGTAGGGATCGGAGACGCGCTCGTCGGGCGGGCCGAAGTACACACCGACCTCGGTCGGCGCGAAGTGCGCCTCGCGGCCCATGTCGCGCGCGATCTCGCTCAGGATCCGGTCCCCGCGGGTCGCGACCGGCACGGGCACGACGCCCAGCATGCGGCGTGCCGTGGCGTAATGCGGCTCGAGTTCGGCCTCCCAATCGGTGAGGTGGGCCCACGACGGGGCCTCGAAGAAGTCGCGCTTGGGTCGGGGCAGCGTGTTGGCGTAGGTCAGCGAGCCGCCGCCCACGCCGACGCCGTGGAAGATCGTCGCGTGCGGCAGGAACGACATCTGGAAGATGCCGCGTAGGCCCAGGCTCGGCAGCCAGAGCCAGCGCCGCAGGTCCCAGTTCGTCTTGGGGAAGTCCTCCAGCGCGAAGCGCCGGCCCTTCTCGAGCACGCAGACGCGGTAGCCCTTCTCGGCCAGCCGCAGCGCGGCGACGCTGCCGCCGAAGCCGGAGCCGATCACGACCCAGTCGAAGTGCGGCTCCACGCGGTCGTCAGTCGCGCAGGAAGACCAACGAGCCGGCGCGGTTGATGGGCACGTCGAACGTCCCCGCGACGTCGACGGGGCCGAGGCCGGCCTCCGTGACCAGGCCGCTGGCGGCGAAGCTGCCCGCCAGGCGCGTCGGGGTGTCGGTGGTGATCGTCCAGGTCATCTCGCCCTGGTACCCCTGCTCCTCGTCCTCGCCGAACACCACGGTCGCGAAGGTGCCGCCCTCGCCCTCGACGCTGTCCTCCGCCTCGAAGAGGACGATCGTGAAGGGGCTGGCCTCGTCCTCGACCTGGTAGAGCGAGACCATGACGACCTCGGCGCCGTCCTCGTCGACGCCGCGGATGCCGAACGAGAGGTTGGTCTCGTCCGGATCGGCGTCGTCCGCGGTCGGCGCGCCGCTGAAGGTGCCGGTCACGGGCGCCGCACCGGAGACCGTCGCCTCGTAGCTGCCGGTGAAGAGGTCGAGGCCGAAATCGGGGCCGTAGCGCACGCGGCCCGCCCCGTACACGTCGGCGAAGAGGCCGGCGAACAGGTTCTCGAAGAGGCGGTCGACGATCCGCGTGGCGATGCGTTCCGCCACGTTGTCGATCGCGCGGTCGACGGTGCGGTCGATCGCCCGGTCGACGACGTTGACCGGCGAGGGGATGCAGGCGGCCAGCAGGCCGGCCAGCAGCACCATCGTCAACACGAACGGCTTCACGGATCGCGCGGTTCTCTTCATGGGTCGACCTCGTCTCGTTGGCCGCTCGGCGTGCTCGCAGCGCGACGCGGCGGGATGCGTCCGGGCGGCGAGATCGCGGCGGCCGGTAGAAGTTGCGTTTCCGGGGGTCAGGTTACGGTCCCTGGGGCCGCGTGTCAAAGAGGAGGGTGGTACCCAGTCCCTTGACCCACGCGCCCGGCGCGCCCGACCATCGAGGGCGGGAGGATCGCATGACCCACGCCGGCCCCAAGGCCACCGTCCGCTCCTTCTTCGCCCTCGTGGTGCTCGGCGCGGTGGGCGTCGTCGCGGCGCTGCCCGTGTCGCTCGCGCTGGTGCGCGACGTGCTCGCCGCGCTGCCGGATGCGCCCGAGCTCTCGCCGTCGCTGACGCTGACCCTCGCGATCGTCAATCCCCTCGTCCTGGTCGCGGTCGCGACGCTGGCGGGGCTGGTGTTCGCGCCGCGCGTCGGCCTGCGCTCCCTCCTCGCGGAGTGGGCCGCCGGCCGCCCCTTCGACGCCGAGGCCTGGCGCGCCGCCCTCCCCGTCGCCCTGGCGGTCGGTGCGGCGGTGGGCGCGCTCCTGGTGGTGCTCGATGCGCTGACGGCCAGCCTGCTCGTCGGCGAGCTCGCGGGCCAGACGGTGACCGCCGACCGCTCGCTGGCGGTGACGGTCGCCGGGGTGCTCTACGGCGGCGTCACCGAGGAGATCCTGCTGCGCTGGGGCCTGATGTCGCTGCTGGCGTGGGCGTTCGCGCTGGCCGCGCGGGTGGCGCGGCTCGCGGATGCGGGTCCGGCCGGCGCACCGTCGTCGACGGCCATGGCCACGGCGATCGTGGTGTCGGCGCTCCTGTTCGGCCTCTCGCACCTGCCCGCGCTGGCCGCCCAGGCGGAGCTCACGGTCGGCCTGGTGGCACGCACCGTGTTCCTCAACGCCCTCGGCGGCGTCGCGTTCGGCGTGCTGTTCTGGCGCCGGCACCTCGAGGCCGCGATGGTCGCGCACGCCAGCGCGCACGTCGTCATCTCGCTGATCGCGTGGGTGGTGCCGGGCGCGTGACCCGTGCGCCCCAGCGAGCGGCGCTCGCAGGGGCCGCGCTGGGGCCGGACGCCATCGCGGACCCGCGCGAGCGGCCGACGCCCTACGCCCGCTCGTCCGCCCCGAGCAGCCGCGGCAGGTCGCCCACGCGGCCCACGAGCGCGAAGAGCGCCA
This sequence comes from Trueperaceae bacterium, assembly GCA_011390735.1. GTDB lineage: Bacteria > Deinococcota > Deinococci > Deinococcales > Trueperaceae > JAABTL01. The sequence goes on from JAABRV010000015.1 coordinate 12,332, forward strand.
CCGCGACGGCGAAGAAGAGCGCCGAGATCGCGGCCATGACCGGGCTGTAGCCGTAGCGCAGGCTGGCGAAGATCTTGACCGGCAGCGTCTCGAAGGTGAAGCCGACGGTCATGTAGGCGATGATGTACTCGTTGAGCGACAGCACGAAGGCGAACACGAAGCCCGCCAGCAGGTAGGGCCGCACGTAGGGGAAGACGATCGTGCGGAACACCGTGCCGCCGGTGGCCCCCATCGTGCGGGCCGCCTCGACGAGCTGCGGGTTGAGGTTCTGCAGCCCGACCGTGAGCGTGGCGAGCGGCAGCGTGGTCAGGAACGCGCCGTGCGACAGCACGACCGTGTGGGGCCGGCCGTAGCTCTGCAACACGATCCACAGCGCCAGCGCGCCCAGCGCCGTGATCACGGGCGGCAGCGCGAAGGGCGCGAGGCCCATCGCCATGACGACGCGCGCGTAGCCGACGCGGTAGCGCCACAGGACGTACGACAGCGGCAGCGCGATCGACACGGCGATCAGCGCCGCGAACGTCGCCACCAGCAGGCTGTTGATGGCCGGCCGGTACCAGCCCGGGTCCGTGAAGGCGGTGCCGTACCAGCGCAGCGAGAACCCCTCGGGCGGGAAGAAGAGCACCTGGCGCGGGTTGACGCTCACCCCGGCCACGACCACCAGCGGCGCCAGCAGGTACGCGACCACCAGCGCGAACATCGCGCGGCGCAGCCAGCGGCTCATCGGGCGCGCCCCGGGAGCGCGAATCGCGGCCAGCGGCCCGCGCCGAGCGCCACGATCACGACGGCCACGAGCGAGCTGACCACCAGCAGCACGATGGCCAGCGACGCCGCGAGCGGCAGGTGGTTCTTCATGATCGCCTGGTCGGTGATGTGCACGGGCATCGTCCATTGGGCCGGGCGGCCGAGCGTCTGCGGGATGACGTAGGCGCCCAGGACGAAGATGAACACCAGCGCGCCGGTCGCGGCCACGGCACGCCGCATGAGCGGCAGCACGACCGTCACGAACCCCGCGAGCGGCGTCGCGCCCATCGTGCCGGCCGCCTCGGGGAGCTCCTGGTCGAGGCGCGAGAAGGTGGGGTAGAGCGACAGGACGGCCAGCGGCAGCGCGATGAACACGTAGGCGAGCAGCACCGCCGCCAGCCCGGGGCTCCAGGACGCCGCGCGGTCCATCAGGCCGAGCGCGACCAGTAGGTTGGAGATCCCCGACGTGCGCGACAGCAGCAGCGACCAGGCGAAGGCGACGATGACCTCGGAGAGCGACAGCGACGCCAGCACGAGCACCAGGTAGGGAACCTGCCGCGCCCTCGGCCGGCGCGTCAGGAGGTAGGTGAAGGGCACCGCCAGCAGCAGCGTCACCAGCGTCGCCGCCAGGGCGAGCACGACGGAGACGGCGAGCCGCTCGAGGTGGAAGGCGTCGAGGGCGCGGGCGTAGTTGTCGGTGACGAACGCGACCTCGAAGAAGCCAGCCTGGATGCGGCGGAAGAAGCCCAGCGCCGCGATGATGCCGAGCGGCACCAGGAACAGCAGCGTCAGCGCGACGGTCGGCCAGGCCAGCAGCACGTGCGGCCAGGGGCCGTCGCCGCTTCCCGCGTCGGGGGACGCCGAGATCGCGGGGCGCGCGGTGGGCGCGCTCATGCCGCCAGCGCCACGAGCCCGGCCTCGGGGAGCTCCACCCACACCTCGTCGCCCTCGGCGAAGCCGCCGCGGCCGCTCACCACCAGTTCGTGGTCGAAGACGCGCACGCGCGTCTCGACCGCGCGGCCGAGGTCGCGCACCATGGAGACGGTGCCGCGGAGCGCCGGCGTGGCCGGCGCCTGCGCGCGGAGGCGCAGCATCTCGGGGCGGGCGGCGACCGTGACGTCGGCGCCGACCGGCGGGACGGGCAGGTCGCGGGCGACGCTCGCGCGCACCCCGGCCACCTCCACCGCGCCGGGCGCCACCATGCGGGCGGGGAGGAAGTTGTTGCGGCCGACGAAGTTGGCGACGAAGCGGTTGACCGGCCGGCGGTAGATCTCGAGCGGCGGGCCCACCTGCTGCACGCGGTTGTCGCCCATGACCACCACCAGGTCGGCCATCGCCATGGCCTCCTCCTGGTCGTGCGTGACGATGATCGTGGTGATCCCCACGCGCCGCTGCAGTCGCCGCAGCTCCACCTGCATGCCCTCGCGCAGCTTGGCGTCGAGCGCCGACAGCGGCTCGTCGAGCAGGAAGAGCGCGGGGTCGAGCGCCAGGGCCCGCGCCATCGCGACCCGCTGGCGCATGCCGCCCGACAGCTCGGCGATGCGCCTGCCGGCGACGTCGGGGAGCTGCACGAGCTCCAGCAACTCTTGGGCGCGCGCGAGGCGCTCGCGCCGCTGGACGCCGCGGATGCGCAGGCCGTAGGCGACGTTCTCGGCCACCGTCAGGTGGGGAAAGAGGGCGTACGACTGGAACACCATGCCCACGTCGCGGCGGTGCACGGGGACGCGCGTGAGGTCGCGGTCGCCGAGCAGCAGGTGGCCGGTCGTCGGCGTCTCGAGGCCCGCGATGACGCGCAGGAGCGTGGTCTTGCCGCAGCCGGAGGGCCCGACGAAGCAGACCAGCGAGCCGCCCGGGAGGCGCAGGTCGACGCCGTCCAGGGCCACGGTGGCGCCGAAGCGCTTGCCGAGGCCCTGGATGACGAGGTCGGGCCGGCTAGCGCTCACGCCGGACGCGGCGTGCGCGGCCGGCGCGGCTCCCGTGGCGGCGCGGTCCGTACGGCCCTCAGCGCGTGACGCGCTCGGCCCAGACCTGGTTGAGCCAGTCGCCGCGCTCCAGGTACATGTCGTAGCGCGGCACGATGGGCGTGCTCTCGTCGCTGACGGCCGCGAACTCCTCGTCGGAGAGCGAGAGGAACGCCCGCTCGACGGTCGGCGCGGTGCCGATCATGCGGGCCACCAGGTCCTGGATCTCGGGCTGGGAGAACCAGTCGATGAACACGTGCGCCTCGTCGACCATCGACGACGCGCGCGTCACGGCCCAGGAGCCGGAGTCGAGCACGCCGCCCTCCGCGGGGAAGGTCGACAGGACCGGGAAGCCCTCGGCCGCGGCGATGCCGGTGACGTCGTGGTAGTACTGCCCCATCGGGATCTCGCCGGACTGCAGCGCCTGCTGGAACTGCCCCTCGTCGCGGTACCACAGCTGCACGTTGGGCTGCAGCTCGGCGAGCTTGTCGACCACCTGCAGGATGCCCTCCTCGGTGTCGAGGATGTCCGTGCCGCCGAAGAAGGTCGCCGCGGTGATCTCGAGCAGGAAGGAGTTCTCGGGCAGCGCCAGCAGGCCGAGCGAGTTGCGGTGGTCGCCCCACATCTCGGCCCAGCTCGTCGGCGCCTCGGGGTAGACGTCGGTGTTGGTGACGAGCGTGACGTACCACGACACGGCGCCCACGCCCACGAGGTCACCCTCGGCGTCGCGGCCGACCAGCGCCGGGCGCACGTACTGCAGGTTGGGGAGGCGCGACTCGTCCAGCGCCACCCACAGGTCGCTGGTCATGCCGCGCAGCAGCGAGGTCTGCGAGATCATCGAGACGTCGGCGGGCGCCTGTCCGGCGCGGCCCGCCGTCTCCAGCTGCACCAGCCAGGCCGCCCCGGTGGGCGCGGCGATCGACTCGACGGCGATGCCCGTCTCCTCGGTGAAGCGCGGGAAGATGTGGGCGTCGAAGCTGTCCTGGAAGTACCCGCCGTACACGGCGACCTTCAGGGTCTGGGCGGCGGCGGTGCCGGCGGCCAGGGCGAGCACCGCGGCCGCGACGATGAGCAGCAGGGGACGGGCGGAGGCGAGCTTCATGTGGGTTCTCCTTACGGCTTGCGCCCGGCGTCTCGCCGGGGCGGACGAGGGTAAATCATACACACGAGCGAGTGCTCGTGCCGAGATTCCCGAAGACGGGGGTGGGGTCGCCGCGGTCGAATCTCAGGAGCCGACGTCGTCGAGGGCGGCGGCGAGCCGCGCGACGCCCTCGCGCAGCGCCGCGGGCCCGGCGTGCGCGAAGCACAGGCGCATGAACTCGCGCGCATGGCCCGCGCCCTCGGCACCAGCGTGGCCCGCGCCTTCGGCGCCCGGGCGTGGCGTGCCTTCGACACGGGGCGGCGAGAACAGCGTGCCGGGCGCCACCCTCACCGCGTGGCGGGCAAGGGCAGCCAGGGTCTCGGGCGCGTCGACGTCGAGCCCCGGCACGCGGACCCACAGGAAGTAGCCACCCGTCGCCGGCGAATGCACGGCCCGCGGGAGCTCGGCCGCCAACGCGTGGGCGAGGGCCCCGTGGCGCTCGCCCAGCCGTGCGCGCACGTGTGCGACGTGGTCGGCCAGCGTGCCGCGCTCCATCGCCGCGCGCACCACGGCCGCGGGGAAGGGGTTCATGCCGCCGCCGCTGCGCAGCACGCCGCTCGTGGCGATCCGGCGCAGGTCGGCGGGCGGGCCCTCGATCCAGCCGAGCCGCAGGCCCGGCGAGAGGATCTTGGAGACGGAGTTCAGGGCGAGCACGTGCTCGGTGTCGATCGCGGCCAGGCTGCGCGGCGGCGGGCCGGCGGTCGCGTCGGCCCCGGCCGGCGCCGCGAAGCCCGTGAGCCGGTAGACCTCGTCCGCCACGACCCGAACGCCGTGGCGGGCCGCGAGCGCGACGACCGCCGCCTGCCGCGCGGGTGGCAGCGTCGTGCCCGTGGGGTTGGCGAAGACCGGCACCAGGTAGAGGAGGGCGGCGGGACCCGCCCGCAGCGCCGCCTCGAGCGCCTCGGGCACGAGCCCGTCGGCGTCGCTGGCGACGCCCTCCACCCGCAGGCCGTGGTCGCGGAACTGCGCCAGCGCCAGGTGGTAGCTGGGGTCGGCCACCAGGATCCGGTCGCCGGGGCGGGCGAAGAGGCTGCAGATCAGGTGCAGGGCGAGCGACGCGCCCGCGGTCAGGAACAGGCGCTCGGGCGCGACGGCGCCGGCGCCCTCGCGTTCGAGGAACGCCGAGACGGCCTCGCGGACGCCCGCGTCGCCCGCCTCGAGGCCGTACTGCAGCAGGTCGGGGTCGAGGGTGGCGGTGGCCCGATCGGCGGCGTCGCGCACCAGCGCGGCAGGCAGCAGGTCGCGTCCCGGGTCGCCACGCGCGAGGTCGATGACGCCCGCGTCGTCGCCGTGTTGGGTGCTGATGGTCGCGCTCACCGCTGGAGTATCCGGGGCGGGGCGGGAGATGTCAACGATCGCCGGGTACGATCGCGCCCGGGAGGATGCCGCATGCCGCACCACCGACCGGTCGACGCCATGGCCTACCCGCGCTTCGCGGGGATCCGCACCTTCATGCGCCTGCCCCACCTCGCGGAGGCCGAGCGGCTGCGCGAGGCCGACCTGGCGATCGTGGGCGTGCCCTTCGACACGGGCGCCACCTACCGCGTCGGCGCCCGCTTCGGTCCCGCGGGCATCCGGAACGAGTCGATGCTGCTGCGCCCGTACCACCCCGAGTTGGCCGTCGACGTGCACGCCGAGCTCTCGCTGGTCGACCACGGCGACCTGCCCGTCACGCCCGGCTACCTGCCGGCGTCGCACGCGCAGATCGCGGAGGGCGCCGCCCGCGTGCTCGCGACCGGCGTCACGCCGCTCTTCCTCGGCGGCGACCACTCCGTCAGCCTGCCGCTGCTGCGCGCCGTGGCGGCACGCCACGGGCCGGTGGCACTCGTGCACGTCGACGCGCACGCCGACCTGTGGCCCGGCTACTACGGAGGCAAGGACACCCACGGCACCCCCTTCCGGCGCGCGCTCGAGGAGGGCCTCGTCGACCCGGCCCGCAGCGTGCAGATCGGCCTCCGCGGCCCCGTCTACGACGCCGACGACGTGACGCTGCCCGGGCGGCTGGGGCTCGCGGGCCTCAGCGCCGACGCGCTCCACCGCCGCGGCGTCGAGGCCGCGCTGCAGCTGGTGCGCGAGCGCGCGGGCGGGCCAGGACCGCGCTACCTCAGCTTCGACATCGACGCCCTCGACCCCGTCTACGCGCCCGGCACCGGCACGCCGGAGGTGGGCGGGCTGACGTCGGTGCAGGCGCTGCGGCTGCTGCGTGGCCTCGCCGGCCTCGACTTCGTCGGCTTCGACCTCGTCGAGGTCATGCCCGCGTACGACGTCGGCGCGGTCACGCAGCTGTTGGCGGCCAACCTGGCGTACGAGATGATCGCCCTGGCCGCGGTCGCCAGGCGGGGCGCGGCGTGAGCGGCCTGCGCGTCGCGCCCGCCACGTGGTTCGGCGGCGACGACGCGATCGAGGCGTTGGCAGGGCACCTCGCCGCGACGGCGGCGCCCGTGCTCCTCGTCCACGGCCCCGTCGGCTACCCGGTGGCGCGCGACCGGCTCGATGCGGCGCTCGCCGCCGCGGGCGTGCCGGCGGCGCGGGCTTTGCACGAGGGTCCCTGCACCGCGAGGGCCATCGACGACCTGGCCGCGACCGCCGCCCGCGAGGGCGTGCGGGCCGTGCTGGGCGTGGGCGGCGGCCGCGTTCTCGACGTGGCCAAGGGCGCCGCGTTGACGGCCCGCCTGCCGTTCGCGGCGCTGCCCACCAGCCCGGCCACCTGCGCCGCCACCGCCGCGACCGTGGTGCGCTATGACGAGCGCGGCGCGCACCGCGACGTGCTCGAGGGCGGACCGGTCGCCGCCGCCTGCGCGCTCGACCCCGGCCTGCTCGCGGCCGCCCCCGACCGCCTGCTGGCCGCCGGCATCGTCGACGCCTGGGCGAAGGTCCGCGAGGTGCGGCTCACCGGCGCGCGCGCGGGCCACGGCCCGGCGGCGAGCGCGAGCACGCGCGCGGCGCTCGCGCTGGTCGACGACCTCGCGGAGCTCCTGCGGGCGCACGCCCTGGACGCGCTGGCGGCCGGTCCCGGCGGCGAGCGCGACGGCGCGCTCCTGCCGCCACGGCGGCTGGTGGCGGAGGCCGTGGTCGCCTACCCCGGGCTGATCGGCGGTCTGGCCGGCGCCGACGCCAAGCTGGCGCTCGCGCACCCGCTGCACGATGCGCTCACCCACCTGCCGGGCGCGCACGCGGCGCTCCACGGCGAGAAGGTCGGCTTCGGGACGCTGGTGCAGCTGCGCGTGGCGGGGTTCGACGGTCGCGCTGACGACAGCGGGCGGGTCGCCGCGTTCCGCGAGGAGGCGGTCCATTACGCGGCGCTCGGCGTCCACTGCCACCTCGAGGCACTCGGCTGCGGCGACGCCCGCTCGGCGCCGGCCGAGGAGGCGGTGGTGCGAAGGGCCCTGACCGACCCGTCGGTGGCGAGCGCGCTGCCGGCGCTCGGCTTCGACGAGCTGCTTGCCGCCGTCCGCGAGGTGGACGCGTGGGTGCGCGGGGCATGACCGGGCTGCTCCCCAGCTCCTGGCGGCCGCGGCTCGCGGCGCTGCTGCCGGCCGACCCCGGGCGCTACGCCGGGCCCGCGCTCGCGCGCTGGTTCGCGGCGGCCTACCTCGTCGTCGTCACCGTGCGCAGCGTCATCCACGTCCTGGCGCCGGACGGCGGCGCCGGCACGATCGCGACGGTCGACCTGTCGGTCGCCGGTGGGGCGAACATCGTCGCGATGTTCGGCCAGTGGGGCGCGGTCCAGTTGCTGCTGGCCCTGCTCCTGTGGGTGCTCCTGCTGCGCTACCGCGGGCTCGTGCCGCTCGTGCTGCTGGTGCTTCTCGTCGAACCGGCCCTGCGCGAGCTGGCGGGCGCGCTCAAGCCGCTCGAGACGCTGGGGACGGCGCCGGGGGCGGCGCTCAACGGGGCGGTGGTGCCCATCGTCGGCGCGATGCTGTGGCTGTCGCTGTGCCCGGCGCGCGACGAGCCCGCGGCCGCCCGCTCGTCCCAACCGCGGCGCGGCCGCGGCCGTCCGGCATGAACGGTGCGCCGCCGGTGGCGATCGATCGCGGTGAGGTCGCCGACCGCATCGTGCTGCCGGCCGCCGAGGAGCCCCGGCGCGGCTGGTATGCCGAGCAGGTCGTGGCCGCGCACGAGGCGATCGCCGCGTTCGCGGCTCGGCACGGCTGGGCGTCCAAGGTGCGGCCCTTCTTCCATCGGGTCGAGATCCATGCGGACCAGCACGCGCTCTGGGCCCGGTTGCGGACGGTCTTCGGGCTGCCGGACGAGGCCCCGCTGCCGACGCCCGGCCTCGCCGGGGCCTTGGAGCGGGGCGTGCTCCACGCCGTCACGCCCGACGTGTACGCCCGCGTCCAGCCGCGCTACGGCGCGACGCCGGGCGCGTACGGGCGCCTGCTCGCGCACGAGATGGCGCACCGGCTGCACGTCGCCGTCCTCGACGGCGACGAGGAGCGCATGGGGCCGGCGTGGTTCTACGAGGGCTTCGCCGTCGTCGCCTCCGGCGATCTCGTCGGGCTCGAGGTGGCGAAGGCCGACGACCTGTGGCGCCACGCGCGCGCCGACGGCCCCGGCGCCTACGCCCACTACGCCGCCGCGGTGCGGTTCCTGGCGGCGCGCGTCCCGCTGCCGGAGCTGGTCGCGCGGGCCGGGGATGCGGGGCTCGAGGGGTGGGTAGCGGAGCGTCTCGCGTGGGCGACCGGCTCCTGAGGCGGCGTCAGCGACCGCCGGGGTCGTAAGGTGAACCGCGACCGCGGGTGCCCGCTCGGCCCGCCGAGGACACCGACTTGAGCGAACGATCCGAACCGCGTCTGCTGCTGCTCCTCTTCGTCGGCGTCCTCATGGCCGCCCTCGACATCGCCATCGTCGGCCCCGCGTTGCCCGCGATCCAGCTCAGCTTCGGCATCGATGCTCGCGCCGCCGCCTGGGTCTTCACGATCTTCGTGCTCTTCAACCTGGTCGCGACGCCGACCATGGCGAAGCTCTCCGACCGTTGGGGTCGGCGCCCCGTGTACCTCCTCGACATCGCGCTGTTCGCCGCCGGCTCGCTGGTCGTGGCCCTGGCACCGAGCTTCACGGTGCTGCTGGCGGGGCGCGCGCTGCAGGCCATCGGTGCCGGCGGCCTGCTGCCGGTGGCCAGCGCCGTCGTGGGCGACACCTTCCCGCCGGAGCGGCGCGGGCGTGCGCTCGGCATGATCGGCGCCGTGTTCGGGATCGCCTTCCTGGTGGGCCCTCTGTTGGGTGGGCTGCTGCTGCGGTTCGGCTGGCCATGGCTCTTCCTCATCAACCTGCCCGTGGCGGCGGCGCTGCTCGTGGGGACGCAAAGTTGGATGCCCGCCAGCCGGCCGGTGACGCCGCGTCCCTTCGACTGGGCCGGCAGCGGGCTGCTGGGCGGGGCGCTCGCGAGCCTCACGCTGGGCTTGAGTCGCCTCGACGTCGAGCAGGGCGCGGCGGCCCTCTTCGACCCCGGCGTGGGCCCGCTGCTGCTGCTGGCGCTCACCCTCCTCGCCGCGTTCGCGGTCGTCGAGCGACGCGCCGCCGACCCGATCGTGCATCCGCGTCTGCTGGCCTCGGGGCAGATCCGGCTCGTCGGCCTCTTCGCCTTCGCCGGCGGTCTCACGGAGGCGTCGATGGTGTTCCTCCCCACGCTGGCGGTGGCGTCGCTGGGGTCGACGGTGACCACCGCGTCGTTCATGCTGCTGCCGCTGGTGACCGCCGTGGCGATCGGGGCGCCGCTGGCGGGCCGGCTGGTCGACCGCCGCGGTGCCCGACCGGTCATCGCCGCCGGCCTGAGCCTGACGGCGCTCGGCCTCTTCGGCCTCGGGAGCTTCGGGGGCACGTTCGTCGGCTTCGGTGTGGCGGCGGCCGTGGTCGGCCTGGGTTTGTCGGCGCTGGTGGGCGCCCCCCTGCGCTACCTCCTCCTGCAGCACGCGCCGCCGGAGCAGCGCGGGGCGGCGCAGGGCGTGCTCACCGTGTTCGGCAGCACCGGCCGCCTCGCCGGCGGGGCGCTGGTGGGCGCGATCGCGGCTTCGGCCGCCGGCGCCAACGGCATCGAGCGCGCGCTCCTGGTGCTGGCCGCCCTCCTGGCCGCCAGCGTGCTGGGGACGCTGGGACTGGAGCGGCGCGAGCCCACCTGAGGCCGCTTCCACACCGGCGCGCGGTCGCGCTAGGCTCGACGCCATGGATCGCGCCGACATCCTCGCCCTGTTCGATCGCTTCGAGCGCCGCGAGGCGGTGCCGGCTGGGCTTCGCCTGGAACGCACCCCGCACCTCGTGCGCCACGTGGGGGCCGCGCGGCAGCCGAGCTGCATCGTGTGGCACGACCTGGTCGATGCCGACGTCGACGCCGTGATCGCCGACGAGGTCGCCCACTGGACGGCGCTCGGTCAGGAGGTCGAGTGGAAGTTCCATGCCCACGACCTGCCGACCGACCTGCGCCGGCGCCTGCTGGCGGCCGGATTCGAGCCCGACGAGGAGGAGGCGCTCATGGCGTTCGACCTGCGGCGGGCGCCGGACTGGATCGCGGCGGACGCGGGGCATGACGTGCGCGGGGTCAGCCTCGAGGCACTGGACGACGTGGCGACCGTGATCGCCGGCGTGTGGCCCGACGAGGTCGGGCGCTTCATGGCCCGCTACCGCGACGACGGTCTCGCGGCGACGGCGCGCACCCGCTTCTTCGTCGCCTACGACGGCGGCGCGCCGGTCGCCGCGGGTTGGTGCGAGGCCTCGAGCGACGTCACCCCCTTCCTGGGCCTGTGGGGCGGCGCGGTGCTGCCGACGCATCGCGGGCGTGGCCTCTACCGCGCGATCATCGCGGCCCGCGCCCGGCACGCGTTGGCGCGGGGCTTCCGCTTCCTCACGGTCGACGCCGGACCCATGAGCCGGCCCATCCTGGAGCGGCTGGGCTTCGAGCAGCTGGCGACGATCACGGCCTGCACGTGGCGTCCGGCCGCCGCCGTTCGCCTCCGGTAGGATCCCCCATGGACTCCCCGCTGCTGCCCGACGCCCGTGCGTTGCGCCCGGATCTGGTCGCCTGGCGCCGCCACCTTCACCGGCACCCCGAGCTCGCCTACCAGGAGACGGAGACCGCCGCCTTCGTGCGCGAGCGCCTCGCGGCGCTGGGGCTCGAGGCCTCGCCGCCGCTGGCCGGCGGCACCGGCCTCACCTGCACGATCCGCGGCCTCGAGGACGGCCCCACGGTGGCCCTGCGTGCCGACATGGACGCGCTCCCCATCCAGGAGGACTCGCGCGGGCCGTACGCTTCGACGAAGCCGGGCGTCGCCCACCTGTGCGGCCACGACGCGCACACCACCATGCTGATCGGCGCCGGCGCGCTGCTGGCGAGCCATCGGCCGGCGCGCGGGCACGTGCGGCTGCTGTTCCAGCCGGCCGAGGAGGCCGGCGCCGGCGCCGCGCGCATGATCGAGGACGGCGCGCTCGACGGCGTCGCCGCCATCTACGCGCTGCACGTCGACCCGCGCACGCCCGTCGGGCACACGGGCACGACCGTCGGCCCCGCCAACGCCGCCGCCGACGAGATCGCGATCGAGGTCACGGGCGCCGGCGGCCACGCCGCCTACCCGCACCTGTCGGTCGACGCGGTGGCGGTGGCGGGGCAGGTGGTGACGGTTATCCAGCACGTGGTGAGCCGCCACAGCGACCCGCTGCAGCCGCTGGTCGTCACGATCGGCACGATCCAGGGCGGCTTCGCGTCCAACGTCATCGCGCCTTCCGTGCGCATGACGGGCACGGTCCGCACGTTCGACCCCGAGCTGCGCGAGGTCATGCCGGCGCGCCTCGAGCGGGTCGTCCAGGGGGTGGCGGCCGCCCACGGCGCCACGGCCACGCTCGACTACCGGTTCGGCTACCCGGCGACCGTCAACGACGGGTCGCTGCTGCGGGACTTCGAGGCCAGCGTCGCCGCCGTCATGGGGGAGCGGCGCAACGCCCAGATGGCCCCCACGATGGGCGCGGAGGACTTCGCCTACTACGCCCACCACGTCCCCGGCATGATCGCGCGCCTGGGCGTGCGCAACGAGGCGCTCGGCTTCACCCATCCGCTGCACCACCCGCGCTTCGACCTGGACGAGGACGCGCTGCCGCTGGGTGCGGCGCTGCTGGCGGACGTCGCGCGGCGCTGGCTCGCCGCCCAGGAGGGATGATGGACGCGCATCCGATGTTCGACCTCAGCGGCCGCGTGGCCCTGGTGACCGGGGGCGGGGGCGTGATCGGTGGTGCCAGCGTGCGCGCCCTCGCGCGGGCGGGCGCGAACGTGGCCATCGTCGACCTGCGGGCCGACGCCGCGGAGGCCGTCGCCGCGGAGGTTCGCGCCCTCGGACGGCGGGCGGTCGTGCGCGTCGGCGACGCTTCGGACCACGCCCTGGCCGGGCGCCTCGTGCACGAGTTCGAGGACGAGTTGGGCCCCGTCGACGTGCTCGTGAACGTCGCCGGGGCCAGTCAGCCCAAGCACATCACCGAGTTGACGCTGGAGGAGTTCGAGGAGGTGCAGCGGCGCAACCTGCGCAGCGCCTGGTCGTGGATCAAGCACCTGGCGCCGGGCATGCTGACGCGGCAGGACCAGCGCGTCATCAGCATCTCGTCGGTGAGCGCGAAGTACGGGGGCGGGCCGCCCTTCTCGGTCAGCCGCTCCGCCTACGCGGCGGCGAAGGCCGGCATCCTCGGGCTCACCCGCGGTCTGGCGAAGGAGCTGGCCCCCCACGTCACGGTCAACGCGATCTGCCCCGGCCTCATCGTCAACGAGCGGACCCGCGGCATCGCCGACGGGGCGGACGGCGCGCGGCTGCTCGAGACGATCCCCATGAATCGCCCGGGCCGCGGCGACGACGTGGCCGCGGCCGTCCTGTTCCTGGCCTCGCCCGGGGCCGGGTGGATCACCGGCGAGGTGATGGACGTCAACGGCGGGCAGTACCTGGACTGACAGTGATGATGGGCGTGGTGGTACTTCGGGCGAGCCTGACCCACGGACTGACCGACGCTCCAACTGTCCTTCACGCGATTCGTCGGCTCGTCCCGAAGGACCATCGCGCATGCGACCGGACGGACGAACGTGACTTCATAGGAGCTTGGTCGAGAAGCCCCATCACTGTCTTGTCCGCCCGCCCGGCCGGCGCGTGCCATCCCGCACCAGCGCGGAGGGGGACAGCCATGACCATCATGCCCGACCACAGCACCCACG
>JAABRV010000156.1 GCA_011390735.1 Trueperaceae bacterium
TGACGAGGACGACGATGGCGCGCCCGTCTGCGTCGCGGAGGTCGTCGAGGGCCAACTCCAGCGAGTAGGCGATGGGCGTCGCGCCCTTGGCCTGCGTCCCGCGTACCGCGCCGAGCAGCCCTTCACGGTCGAAGCCGTCGACGGGCACGACCAGCTCGCTGTCCTCGCAGGCGGCGTCGTCGAGCGCCGCCACCCGCGCGCCGTAGACGCGCAGGCCCACGTGCAGGTCCGGGGCCGCAGGGAGGCGGCTCACGAAGCCGGCGACGGCGTCCTTGGCGGCCGTGATGCGGTACTGGCCGTCGGCCAGCCTGTTGAACATCGAGCCCGAGGCGTCGAGGACGAGGAGGACGTGGGTCGACTCCGCCTGGGCCCAAGCGAGGGCACCGGCGTGGACGAGCAGCAGCATTGCGATGATGACGGCGGAGCGCAGCGTTCTCAGCATCGGTTTCCTCCCCGGGGCTCGAGGCTTCGACCTACCTCATGGACCGGCGCGATCGTTTCGGCCATGGTAGCAGCGGGCGGACGTCGATCGGGTCTACACTGAGGCGACGGCCGCGTAGGTCAGCCGGGCGCGCGCGAGGCGCGGCGATCGGTCGCAACCCGGCCAAGCGCGTCGGCGCTTCCGCCCGATGCGAAGCCCGCGGACCCGAATGGAGGACCTCATGTGCTGGATCCCATTGACGCTGGGCGTGGTGATGATCGCTGGGGGTGCCTTCCTGATCGTCCGGTTCTTCGTCGGCCGCGGTAGCGCCCGACCCGAGGTCGCCACGATGGGACGCACGGAGAGCATGATCGTCGGCGCGCTGCTCGCCTCGGTCGGCTTCCTCATGCTCGTCCTCGGCATCACGGGCGTGATCTGCCAGGGCCTCGGGATCGGATGACGCCGACCGGCCTTGACCCGTCGCCGTGCCCGCCACCCGCGCGGGCGCGAGAGGAGGCTTCATGTGCTGGATTCCCTTGGTGCTCGGTGTCCTGATGACCGCCGGCGGCGCCTACTTGATCGTGCGCTTCTTCACCGGCCACGGTAGGCAACGACCCGAGATCGCCACGACCCGCCGCACCGAGAGCATGATCGTCGGCGTCATCCTCACCTCCGTGGGCTTCCTGGTGCTGCTCCTCGGCGTCTTCGGCGTGCTGACCGGGTGCTTCGGGCTCGGGTGACGTGACGTGGGCGAGCCGGCGTCCGCGGATGGGGGCGTCGGGACGGGGCGCTCGCCGGTCAGGCCCGGCTGGTGAGCCGCAGGCCGACGATCGACACGAGCAGCAGCAGCAGGAAGCCCGCGCGGGCAGGCGTGAGCGGCTCCTGGAACAGCACCACCCCCAGCGCCGCGGCCCCGAGGGCCCCGATGCCGACCCACACCGCGTAGGCGGTGCCGATCGGCAGCACGCGGACGGCCAGCGCGAGCAGGACCATGCTGACGGCCAGCGCTGCGACGGTGAACGCGCTGGGCCACGGCCGCGTGAAGCCGTCGGCGTACTTCAGCCCGATCGCCCAGGCCGTCTCGAACAGGCCGGCGACGACGAGCACGAGCCAGGCTGCGGCGTGGGTCATGGGCGCACCACCTGGAACATCCCCAGCAGCGCCTCGTGCTCGATGAACCCGTGCCGCTCGTAGAAGGGTTGGGTGCCCGTGGCGGCGAAGACGCCGATGAAGGCGCGCTCGGGCGCCTGCTCGTGGATCCGCGCCACGAGCCGGGCCACGATCGCGTCGCCGATGCCGCGCTTCTGCAGGTCGGGGTGCACGACCACGTCCTGCACGTAGTGGTAGATCGCGCCGTCGCCCACCACCCGTCCCATGCCCACGGTGCGGCCGTGAAGCGTGGCGACGACGCCGAGGAGCGATCGCGCGAGCGACGCCGGCGCCGCGTCGAAGTTGAGCACCGGCGCCCAGCCGACGGCGGTGCACAGGTCGCGGTACTCGTCGATCGTGGGCATGCGGTCGTGGAGGACGACGTTGGGGTGCATGGGGACCTCCCGTGGGGTGCGCTTGCGCTCTGCGGCCAGGTTACCGCCGGCGTCGGCGGCGCGTGGGTGCCGCCGACCGGGCCGAATGCCTCTGGAAGCCGCCAGGAACCGGGTGTACCCGTGGGGCGTCGATCGGTCCAGCGGCGGGTCGTGCCGGGCGCGGAGCGCGGGCGCGGTGGCGTCGGTCGTCGGCGGATTGGGGTGCCACGTGCCACGTCGCGTCTTCGCCCTCGCCGTCCTGCTCCTCGCCGGCCTCGCGTGGGCCCAGCCCTGGGCGCTGCTGCCCGCCACCGGCGAGCGCGTCGTGCTCGGCGGGTTGCAGCCGGGCGACGTCTACCAGTTGCGCGTCAGCGGCTGGATGTCGTTCGGCGCCTGGTGGCAGAACGGCCGGCCGCTGCTCGACGACGCCTGTTTCGAGTTCGCTGCCAAGGGCTTCCCGGACCCGCTGCCGGTGGTCGCCAACGACCTCGGCCTGTCGCTCTGTGACGGCGGGTACCGCGACGACCACGTCTACCTCTCGCCGCCCTTCGTGGCCCCAGGCCCGAACGTGGCGCTGTGGGTGATCGACACGGACTACCGCGACAACGGTGGCAGCGTCCTCGTGGAGGCGCTCTGGCTGCAGGCCGGTGGTGGCACGTCGGGGAGCGGGACGGCCGGGGGCGGGGCGGCCGGCGGCGACCTCGCTGGCGATGTGGGGCCCGGACCGTACTGCATCCTGCGACGTTCCGACATCTACGGGCCGCCCAACTGCTTCGAGTTCTACCTGGCCGACACCTCGCGGACGCCCGGCGCCCTGGCGGTCCTGTCCGGCGGCGGCTGTTGGGCGACGGAGCTCGCGCTGCGGCAGCGCTGGGAGATCGACCCCGCGCTCGGTGGCCCCTACTGGCATTGGGAGGCGGCCGACGGCTCGATGAGCACGCTGAGCCGCTACGGCGGCGACTTCTACGGCTGCCTGGCCGGCGACCCCTTCGGCGACGACTGGGATGACGACGGGGGCGGTGGTTGGGGGGACGATCCCGTCGATCCCGACGACAGCTGCCCGTGGGCGTTCGATGGCGAGTGCGACGAGCCGGGCATCGGCACCGGTGCGTGCCTGCCGGGCACCGACACCTTCGACTGCGCGGGCGGCGCGTTCGACGCGTCGAACAGTTGCCCGTGGGCGTTCGATGGCGAGTGCGACGAGCCCGGCATCGGGACCGGCGTGTGCCTGCCCGGCACCGACGCGTACGACTGCCGCGGTGTCGCCGGGGACCCCGGCGGCGGCGATCCCATCGAGGAGGACCTGCCGCCGGACGCCGAGCGGCGCGACCAGACGCTGAACCAGTGCGACGTCTGGTCGGCCACGAACTCCGGCGGCGAGGAGGGCACCGTCGACACGTGGGACATCGGGACGATCCCCGAGGGCGCGGTGTTCGACCTGCGTTTCGACGCGGAGTCGATGCCCGATCGCTTCCGCGTCGTGGTCCGCGGCGTCAACGTCTTCGAGAGCGGCTGGCGCGGTTCCAGCAGCTACGACGGGAACGCCGAGTACCCGGGCGGGGTCGTGAGTCCCGGCTCGGGCGAGGCCACGGACCTGTTCACCAAGTCCGGCGACCAGGTCTTCACCGTCGTCGTCATCGGCGGCGAGAGCGGGACCATCTGGGACTACAGCGTGCGGTGCCGAACCCGCTGAGGCGCGCTGGCTGAGGCGCGGCGCCCCGCGTCAGGCGAGCAGCCGCCGCAGGAAGTGCATCCGCATCAACCCCGCGACGCGGCGCCAGCGCCGGCGTCCGTCAGGATCGCCCGCATCGCCCCGGCCAGGGCCGCCACGTCCCCGGTCTGGACCCACGCCTTCTTGACGAGTTCGCTGCCCATCCCGACGCAGGCCACGCCGGCGTCGAGGTAGGCCGTCAGGTCAGTCGGCCCCACGCCGCCGGTGGCCATCACCTGCAGCGACGGCAGCGGACCGCGGACGGCCCGCACATACACCGGGCCGCCGACGGCGGCGACGGGGAACACCTTGACGAGCGGGCAACCCCACGACAGCGCGGCGACCATCTCGCTGGGCGTGAGCGTTCCGGGGACGTAACCCACACCCCGTTCGGCGCACAGTTCGGCGACCGCGGGGTCGCCGTTGGGTCCGACGACGAAGGCCGCTCCGGCGTCGAGCGCGGCGTGGGCTCCCGCAACGTCGCGGACGCTGCCCGCGCCTACGGCCACGCCGGCTGGCGCGCCGGCGACCAGGTGCGCCAACACGCGCTCGGCGCCCGGGCCGCGGAGCGTGTACTCGATGACGCTCGCGCCGCCCTCGGCGAGTCCGGCGACCGCGTCGGCCGCGCGCGCCGCGTCGGGCTCATAGAACAGCGGGACTACGCGCTGGGCCCGCACGGCCTCAAGGAGCGCTGCGCCCGCGAGCGCGGTGCCCGAGCGGGCGGCGCCGTTCATGCCGGCCCCGGCGCCGAGGCGGCGCAGTCGAACTCATTGGACGGCTCGGGCGTCGGTTCGTAGGTCATGGTCGGCTCCTGGGTGGGGTTGGACGCGCGGGCGACGGTGCCGTCATCGTAGCCGTTGGTGCCCGTGGCCATGGGCCGCGACGCGGCGGCTCGACGTGCCGCTCTGGCGCTCGGCGGACCGCCCAGGGACCGACGACATCTGCCCAGTTCGCCGGATCGCACGTGGCGGCAGATGTGACCCTGGAAGGGCATGGGAGGACCGCCGCCGCGTGAGACCCCGGAGCCGGACGTCGGCCTGGTGTACGCTGATGTGTATTTGGAGGTGCATCGTGCGGACCAACATCGACCTCGATCCGGCGCTGGTGGCCGAGGCCTTCAGGTACGCCGACGTGCGGACCAAGAAGGACCTCGTCCACCTCGCGCTGCGCGAGTTCATCCGCCAGCGCCAGCGGCTCGACCCGCGCGACCTGCGTGGGAGGATCGCCTTCGCCGAGGGTTACGACCACAAGCGCCTGCGCGGCGCATCCGACGACGCGTGATCCTGGTCGATACGTCGGTGTGGATCGCCTACCTGCGCGGTGAGCCCACCGCGGCCGCCGGCGCGCTGCAGGGTTGGCTCGACCGCGGAGCGCCGATCGCCGTGACGAGCGTGGTCGCGCAGGAGGTATTGCAGGGCGTCCGCGACGAAGCGGCGGCCGCCACCCTCGAGCGCTACCTGGCGAGCCAATGGCGGCTCGAGTTCGGCGACCCGTGGCAGGGCGCCGTCCTCTCGGCCGACCTCTTCCGCAGGTGTCGCGCCGCGGGCGTCACCGTGCGCAGCACGGTCGACTGCGCCATCGCCTGCATCGCGCTGGAGCACGACGCAGAGCTGCTGCACGACGACGTCGACTACGTGCGCATCGGCGCCGTAGAACCGCGTCTGCGGCTCCTGTGAACGGCCCCACGGCGGCCATCGTCACGGGTCGTTCCGCGTCGCCTCCAGCGTCATCCCGGGCGACTTGATCGTCAGCCGCTCGATGCGCCCGCCCGCGCGGGCGAAGTCGAGGCGCGTGCGCTCGAAGCGGAAGCCCACGACCTCGTCCGTGAGCGCGTAGGCGGTCAGCGCGTCGGGCGTGCCCCCGGTCTGGGTCGCGTGGACCTTGCCCCCCGTGATCGTGACGGCGATCGACAGCCCCTCGATGGGCGTGTCGTAGGTGCCGGGCAGCGCCGCCAGGACGTCGTCCGGCAGCTCGAGCGGTCGGCGCCGGAAGACGGCGTCGGCGACCTCCGGCTCGATCGGCGCGGCCAGCGAGCCGATCT
>JAABRV010000157.1 GCA_011390735.1 Trueperaceae bacterium
AGGGACCGCTCACCCGCGACAACGCCCATGAGGCCGCCGAGGCCGAGGTGATCGCGCCGTTCCTCTACTCCGAGCTCGCGGCGCCCACCCTGTCGCGGCTCGAGCGCCTGAAGCTGATCGCTACGCGCTCGACCGGCGTCGACCAGATCGACCTCGAGCACTGCCGGGAGCACGACGTCGCCGTCGCCAACGTCCCCTCCTACGGCAAGAACACCGTCGCCGAGCACGCCTTCGCCCTCCTGCTGGCGGTGGGTCGTCGCATCGTGCAGGCCGCCGAACGGACATCGCGGGGCGACTTCTCGTACCAGGGGCTGCGCGGTTTCGACCTGCTCGGCAAGACCCTGGGCGTGATCGGCACCGGCGACATCGGCGAGCATGCCCTGCGCATCGGCAAGGGCTTCGGCATGGAGCTCCTCGCCCACGACGTGGTGCAGCGCGACGATCTGGCCGACGAGCTCGGCTTCGCGTACCTCGAGCTCGACGAGCTGCTCGAACGCGCGGACGTGCTCACGCTGCACGTGCCGCTCAACGACGCCACCCACGGCATGCTGGGCCGCGAGCAGTTCACCAGGATGAAGGACGGCGTGGTGCTCGTCAACACGTCGCGCGGTCCGATCGTCGACGCCGAGGCGCTCACCGACGCCCTGGCGCAGGGGAAGGTGGCGGGGGCGGGCCTCGATGTCCTGGCCGAGGAGCGGGCGGTCCGCGACGACCGGGCCCTGCTCGAGGAAGGCGCACGGGCCGGCCACGACGAGGGCGCGCTGCTCGTCGACCACGTCCTGCTGCGGCAGGACAACGTCCTCGTGACCCCGCACATCGGCTTCCACACGCGCGAGGCGGTGCGGCGCATCGTCGAGACCACGATGGGCAACATCCGCGCCTTCGAGCGAGGCGAGCCGGAGAACCTGGTGGAGGGAGAGGACGCATGACCGGGCTCGGGGGCGGCACCGTGCGCCATGGCCTCGACCTCGAGCTCCTCGCTCGGCTCGCCCAGCAGGCCGAGAGCCGCATCGTCCTGTGGGTCCTGGATGGCCTGGGCGGACTGCCCGTCGAGGCGGGCGGACCCACCGAGCTGGAGGCTGCGCGCACGCCCCATCTCGACCGCCTCGCCGCCGAAGGCATCTGCGGCCTGATCGAGCCCGTGGGTCCGGGCATCACCCCGGGGAGCGGTCCCGGCCACCTGGCGCTGTTCGGCTACGACCCGCTGACCTATGAGGTCGGTCGCGGGGTGCTGTCCGCCCTCGGCATCGAAGTCGACCTCGAACCGGGCGACGTCGCGGCGCGCGGCAACTTCTGCACCGTCGACGCGGCCGGCGACGTGGTCGATCGCCGCGCGGGGCGCATCGGTTCGGACGTCGGCCGGCGGCTGTGCGCGAAGCTGGCCGAGGTCGACCTCCCAGGGGTCCAGGTGGACGTCCAGCCGGTGAAGGAGTACCGCTTCGTGCTCCGGCTCCGCGGCGAGGGGCTCTCGGGCGCCGTCGGCGACACGGACCCGCAGGCGACCGGGGTGCCCGCGCGCCGCGCCGAAGCGCTCGCGGACGGGGCCGAACGCACGGCGGAGCTCGTCGGCAACTTCGTCGAGCAGGCGGCCGAGGTTCTGCAGGACGAAAATCCGGCCAACATGGTCCTGCTGCGCGGCTTCTCCACCCTGCCCGATTGGCCGCGGCTCCCCGACGTCACCGGCCTGCGCGCCGCCGCCTTGGCCGACTACCCCATGTACCGCGGCGTGGCGCGGCTCCTGGGCATGGAGGTGCTGGCATCCGAAGCCGGCACCGACGCCCGCCTCGACGCCGCGGAACGGGCCTGGGCGGACCACGACTTCTTCTTCCTGCACGAGAAGCCGATCGACGCGGCCGGCGAGGACGGCGACTTCGACCGACGCGTGGACCTGATCGAACGCGTCGACGCCGCCGTGCCGCGCCTGCTGGCGCTGGAGCCCGACGTGCTCGTCGTCACGGGCGACCACTCGACGCCGGCGCGCCTGCGGGCCCACAGCTGGCATCCGGTCCCGGTGCTGCTCCACGCCGCCAACGTGCGGCCCGACGCGGTCGAGCGCTTCTCCGAGCGCGCCTGCCTCGCGGGCGGCTTGGGACCGCGGCTGCCGGCAAGCGCGCTGCTGCCGCTCGCGCTCGGCCACGCCGGACGCTTGCGCAAGTTCGGGGCCTGAGCGACGAGGCTCCACCCCTGAGGAGGCGATCCATGGCCTCGAACGCCTACATCCGCTGGTTCGACGACCTGCGCAGCGACGACGTCGCGTCGGTGGGCGGCAAGAACGCCTCCCTCGGCGAGATGGTGGCGACGCTCCAAGCCCAGGGCGTCCGCGTGCCCGACGGGTTCGCGACCACCGCCGACGCCTACTGGCACTTCGTCGACCACAACGACCTGCGCGACGCCATCGCGGAACGCGTCGATCGCCTCGGCGAGGACGCGGAGGAGTTGCCGGCGGTCGGTGAGGCCGTCCGCGCGCTGTTCCGCGAGGCCGAGTTCCCCACCGATCTGGCGGAGGCCATCGAGGGCGCGTACGCCGAGCTCTCCGAGCGCTACGGCGTCGCCGCGGCCGACGTGGCCGCCCGCTCGTCAGCGACCGCCGAGGACCTGCCCGAGGCCAGTTTCGCCGGCCAGCAGGAGAGCTTCCTCAACGTGCACGGCGCCGACGCCGTGCTCGACGCCTGCCGCGCGTGCTACGCCTCGCTCTTCACCGATCGGGCGATCGCCTACCGGCGCGAGCAGGGCTTCGAGCACCTGGAGGTCGCCCTGTCGGTGGGGGTGCAGAAGATGGTGCGCTCCGACCTGGCGGGCTCCGGCGTGCTCTTCACGATCGACACCGAGACCGGCTTCCCCGACGTGATCGAGATCGACGCGGCCTGGGGCTTGGGCGACAACGTCGTGCAGGGGACCGTGAACCCCGACCGCTACGTGGTGTACGCGCCGTTCCTGGACGATGAGCGCCTAAGGCCGATCCTCGAGAAGACGCTCGGCACCAAGGAACGGAAGATGGTCTACGCGGACGAGGGCGGCGAGGCGACCGAGAACGTCGAAACCGACGAGGACGAGCGCGCACGCTTCGTGCTCTCCGACGACGAGATCCTGCGCCTCGCGCGCTGGGGGGCCGCCATCGAGGCCCACTACGGGCGGCCGATGGACGTCGAGTGGGCCAAGGACGGCCAGCGCGACGAGCTGTACGTCGTCCAAGCCCGGCCTGAGACGGTCCAGTCGCAGAAGGGCGCCGCAAGCCTCAAGGCCTACGCCCTCGAGGAGCAAGCCGAGCCCATCCTGTCCGGGACGGCGATCGGGCAATCGGTGGCGGCGGGCCCCGTGCAGGTGATCCTGGATCCGGCCGACATCGACCGCTTCGAGGCGGGGTCCGTCCTGGTGACCGACAGGACCGATCCGGACTGGGTCCCGGCCATGAAGCGCGCCGCGGCGATCGTGACCGATCGCGGCGGACGCACCTCGCACGCCGCGATCGTCAGCCGCGAACTCGGCGTCACCGCGATCGTGGGCGCCGAGGCGGCGACGTCGACGCTGGAGGACGGGCAGGAGGTGACGGTCTCGTGCGCCGAGGGGGACGAGGGCCACGTGTACGACGGCGTGCTCGAGTTCAGCGAACGTGAGCTGGACCTCTCCGACGTCCCCGAGACCCGCACCAAGATCATGATGAACGTCGCCGCGCCCGCCGCCGCCATGCGCTGGTGGCGGCTCCCCTGCGAGGGCGTAGGTTTGGCCCGGATGGAGTACCTGATCAACCACGTCATCAAGATCCACCCGCTGGCGCTCACCCGCTACGACCAGCTCGAAGACGAGGAGGCCAAGGCCGAGATCGACCGGCTCACCCGCGGGTATGACGACCGCACCGCCTACTTCGTCGACCACCTGGCCCGCGGCATCGCCACCGTGGCCGCCGCACAGCATCCGCACCCCGTGATCGTGCGCATGAGCGACTTCAAGACCAACGAGTACGCCGACCTCATCGGCGGACGGCCCTTCGAGCCCGAGGAGGAGAACCCGATGCTCGGCTGGCGCGGCGCCTCGCGCTACTACAGCGAGGGGTACCGCGACGGCTTCGCCCTCGAGTGCCGCGCGATCCGCCAGGCGCGCGAGTCCATGGGCTTCACCAACGTCGTCGTGATGATCCCCTTCTGCCGCACGCCCGCCGAGGCCGACCGCGTGCTGCAGACGATGGCCGAGGAGGGCTTGGTGCGCGGCCGGGCGGGACTGAAGGTCTACGTCATGGCCGAAATCCCGTCCAACGTCGTCGAGGCCGACGCGTTCGCCACCCGCTTCGACGGCTTCTCGATCGGCAGCAACGATCTGACCCAGCTGGCGCTGGGGGTCGGCCGCGACAGCGAGATGCTGCGCGACCTGTTCGACGAGCGCGAGGAGACGGTGAAGCGCCTCATCCGGGACCTGATCGAGCGGGCCCACCGGGCCGAGCGCCCGGTGGGGCTGTGCGGGCAAGCACCGAGCGACGACCCGGCCTTCGCCGAGTTCTTGGTGGAGGCGGGGATCGACAGCATCTCGGTCAACCCCGACAGCGTGCTCGACGTGATCCGCCACGTTGCTGCGGCGGAGGCGCGGCGGGGCGAAGGCTCCTAGACGTGGCGCTCGCGAGGCCGGCGCTCGAGGTGGCGACGTAGACCCCGGAGGCCAGCACGGGCACGATCGGCGCCAGGGCGATGATGCCGGTCCCGACCGTCGGCCGCGGAGAGGCTCCGGAAGCGTCGGATCACGCGGCCGTCGCCGGGCTCGCGACCAGCACGCGCAACCCACGCAACGGCGCGTCGAGGCGCACGTCGTCCCACGTATCGCCCTGATTCGAGCTCACGAGCAAGCGGCCGCTCCGCATCCCGGCGAACAGGCGCCCGTCGCCTACGGCCAGGGCGTACGGCATGTCCTCGAGCGGGCGCTGGGCGTCCGGGTGAATCGCCTCCCAAGGAGCGTCGCCGCGGCGGCGGTACAGGCCGGCCTCGGCCGCCCGGTCCCCGTGCGCATGGCGTGCGCCGGGGCTCGCCGAGACGAACCAGGTGTCGGGCTCGGTCGGATCCACGGCCAGGGCCCAGCAGTACGAGCGGGATCGGCCGTCGTCGGCCGGCGACCAGGTGCGGCCACGGTCGCGCGTGGCGGCGGCGCCACCGCCGCCGGCTTCGTAGGCCCGGTCCCCGTCGCGGGGGTGCCAGGCGATCGCGTGCACGTCGCGTTGTGCCCCCGGCCGATGATCCTGCCACGTCCGCCCACCGTCGTCGCTGCGCATCAGCCCGCCCAACTCGATCCCGACGAGCAGCAGCTGCGGGTCGTCCGGATGCGGCGCGATGGCGCTGACGTGCGACGTCCACGGTCGTGGCGGGAAGCTCCACGTGGGCGCCGACGGGAGGTCCCGCAACGCCTCGAGCTCCCGCCAGCCGGCGCCACCGTCGCGGCTGCCGTAGAGGCGGCTCGGTTCGCACCCGACGTACACGCAGCCATCGGCGGGGCTGACGGCCAGCGCGAACACGTCGCGCTCCTCGAGCGGCAGGCGTCGCCACGTGGCCCCGGCGTTCGCGGTCTTCCAGACGCCATCGCCGCGCGTGCCGAGGTAGATGGTCCGGTCGTCCTGAGGGTCGATCGCCAGGCACTGGAAGTTCTCGCCGGCACGGAGCGAGGTCGTCGTCCAGCGACCGGGACCCTCGGCGACGCGTAC
>JAABRV010000158.1 GCA_011390735.1 Trueperaceae bacterium
GTTCGCCGAGATGGCATGCGCCGCGACCGAGAACGAGTTCTCGGGCGCCACCGGCGCGGGCCGCAGCCTCGGCTACGAGATCTCGATCGACGCCAGCCGCTTCGCCAGCTGGACCTTCGCCTTCGGCGGCGACATCTTCGACTACGAGGCCAACCGCTTCTCGGTCGACTCCGACGCCGCGGTCGCCGCCATGACCTTCCTGCAGGACCTCATGGAGCGCGGCTGCATGGACATCGTCACCGAGCGCTTCGGCGACCAGACGAACTTCGGCCAGGGCCGCACGCTGTTCACCGTCGGCTCCAGCTCCGGCTTCCCCTTCTACCGCCAGGCGATCGAGGCCGGCGCCACCTTCGAGTGGAGCGTCGGCGCCATCCCGCACGTCACGCCCGAGCCGGTGATGAACGTCTACGGCGCGTCGGTCAGCATGCCCGCCGGCCACACCGCCGAGACGGAGCTCGCCACCTGGCTCTTCGTCAAGTACTACACCAGCCGCGAGGTCCAGGCCGACTGGGCGCGCGCGTCGAACTACTTCCCGGTGCGCGCCAGCGTCGCCGCCGACCTCGGCGACTACTTCGAGGCCGACCCCGCGTACGAGGCGGCGTTCAGCTTCCTGCAGTACGGCGTCGCCGAGCCGCCCGTGCCCGGCTACGACTTCGTGCGCAACCTCATCGCCGGCGAGATGGCCGCGATCCTCGAGGGCGCCGACGTGGAGGCCACCCTCGGCTTCGCCAACCTCGAGGCGAACGAGCTCCTCGACGAGCAGCTGGCCGAGATCGACTGACCCCCCGCTTCGCAAGGTGTGCGGCGGGCGCCGCGGCCCTCGGGTCGCGGCGCCCGCCGTCTGGCCTGGCGCCTCCGGCGCGCGGCCGCGCGGCCAGGCGGGCGCGCGCTCGCGCGCGGTAGCGTGACCGCGATGACCGCCCCGGCCGCCTCGCCCCTGACCGCCCCGCGGGTGGAGCCGCTCGCGGATCCACGCGCGCTCTACCTGCACGTGCCCTTCTGCCCGCAGGTGTGCCCCTACTGCGACTTCCACAAGATGCGGCGCAGCGAGGGGCTGGTGGCGGCCTACGTCGAGCGCGTCGCGGCCGAGGCCGCGGCGACGGCCGCCCGCTGGCCGGGCACGCTCGACACCCTCTACGTCGGTGGCGGCACCCCGTCGCACCTCTCCGACGCCGAGCTCGACGCCGTGCTGGGCGCGATCGCGCGCAACTGGGGCGGGCTGGGCTCGGTGGAGACGACCCTCGAGGCGGACCCCCTCACCTTCGACCGCGAGCGCGCCGCGCGCTGGCGCGCCCAGGGGATCACGCGCGTGTCGATCGGCCTGCAGTCGACGCAGGACGACGTCCTGCGCTTCCTCGGGCGCAGCCACCGCGGCGGCGACGGCCTACAGGCGATCGCCGACGCCCGCGCCGCCGGACTCGAGGTCTCCGCCGACGTCATCACCGCGGTGCCCGGCCAGGACGCCGAGCGCGACCTGCGCGCGGTCGCCGCCGCGGGAGCGGATCACGTCTCCGTCTACACCCTGACGATCGAAGCGCACACGCCCTTCGCGCGTCGCGGCGTCGCCGTCGACGACGACCGCGCCGCCGACGACTTCGACCTCGCCGAGGCGGTGCTCGGCGAGCACGGCTTCGAGCGCTACGAGGTCAGCAACCACGCCCGGCCGGGCCACCGCTCGCGGCACAACCCCGTCTACTGGCGGGGCGAGGCCTGCCTGGCGCTGGGGCCGGGGGCGGCGGGGCTGCTGCCGCCGGAGGCCGATGATCCAGCCGACACCGCCGCCGTGCGGACCATGAACCCGCCGATCAAGGCCTGGCTGCGCGGCGACCCGCCCGAGCGCACGCCGCTCGGCGGGCGCGACTTCGCGCTCGAGAAGCTCATGACCGGGCTGCGCACCGTCGAGGGGGTCGACCTGGACGGGCTGCGGGCGACGACCGGGATCGACGTGGCGACGAGCTTCCCCGACGCGCTGGCGACCGCGCTGCGGCACGGCCTGCTGGTCCGGGACGGCCCGCGGCTGAGCGCGACGCGGGCCGGGATTCGGGTGCTGAACGCGGTGCTGCGGGGGTTCTTCGCTGAGGGCGGCTGAGGCGGCGGCGTGGCCGCCGCCTCAGCTTGCAGTTCGGGGCGGCCGTGGCCGCCCCGAACTGCCGATCCACCGATGCGTCGGCTTCGCCGACGAATCAGCGCGTGCAGTTGGGAGCGGCGGTCGCTGCTCCCAACTGCCAGGCTGATTCGTCGGCCTTGCCGACGAATCAGCGCGCTTGCCCCAACAACCTCACCACCACCCCCGCCGAGGCCAGCGACAGCGCCTCGTCCGCCTCGATGCGGGCGACGGCGTCGTCGTAGCGGCGGATGACGTTCGGGGTGCGCTGCAGGAAGTCCTCGACGGCGAGCTTGGGCTCGTCGGCGCGGGCGCGCACGTAGCGCTCGGTGAGGTCGCGCTGTACCTGGCGCAGGTCCATGACCAGGCCACCGACGGCGATCGTCGACCAGGCGTCGGCGACCGGCAGGGCGCGCAGGTGGTCGCGCAGCCAGCCGAGCCGCAGGCGCTCGCCGAGGGCGAAGAACAGCTTGCCGACCTCGGAGAGCGGCGTGCCCGTGCGCTGGGCCACCTCCACGACCCCCATGGCGGAGGGGAGGTAGGCCAGGGCCGCCAGCTCGGTGGCCAGCTCGGCGGGCAGCCCGACGCGCGTCGCGCGCTTGACCTCGCTGGCGAAGCGGCGCCGCTCGGGCGTGGGGAGGAGCTCGGAGAGCTGCGACCGCACGGCCGCCAGCGGGCCGCGGTAGGCGCTGACGAAGCTCTCGACCTCGACGCCGGAGAGGTCGTTGAGCAGCATCCAGCGGACGACGCCCTCGACGCTGCCGACCAGCGCGTCCAGCGCGTCGAGCTCCACGCTCCCGGGCACGGCGCGGGCCGCCTGCTCGAGGCGCGCCTCGAGCCCGGCGACGTCGAGGGCCTCGAGGGCGATGAGGGCCGCCCGGACGACCTCGAGGGTGGTGGCGCCGGTGTCGCGGATGGAGCGGTGGACGAAGGTCATCCCGAGCAGGTCGATGACGCGGTTGGTCATCTGCGTCGCGATGATCTCGCGGCGCAGCGGGTGGGCGCGGATGGCGCTCGGAAAGCCCTCGAGCACGGCGCCGGGGAAGTAGCGGTCGAGGTAGATCGGCCGGAAGAAGGCCTCTTCGGGCAGGTCGGTGGCGAGCAGGCGGTGGTAGAGGCCCATCTTGGCGTAGGCCATGACGATCGCGAGCTCGGGCCGCGTGAGCCCCTCGCCGGCCTTCTCGCGCTCCGCCAGCTGCCGGTGGTTGGGCAGGTGCTCCACCACCGGGTCGAGCGTGCCCTTCGACGTCAGGTAGGCGATGAGCGAGTCGAACAGCGCGAGGTCGGCCTGGCTGCGGCGCTGGGCGAGCGCCAGGGCCAGCGCCTGGCGGGCGTTGTTGTGCAGCACGTGGTCGCAGACCTCGTCGGTGACGTCGCGCAACACGCGGTCGCGCTGCACCGGCGAGAGCTCGCCGGTCAGCAGCAGCGGCTGCAGCGCGAGCTTGAGGTTGACCTCGTGGTCCGAGAGGTCGACGCCGCCGGAGTTGTCGATGGCGTCGGTGTGGATGCGGCCGCCGGCGCGGGCGAACTCGATGCGGGCCGGCTGCGTGAGGCCGAGGTTGCCGCCCTCGGCGACGATGCGCGCCCGCAGTTCGGTCGCGTCGACCCGCACGCCGTCGTTGCTCGCGTCGCCCACCTCGCCGTGCCGCTCCGTGCTGGCCTTGACGTAGGTCCCGATGCCGCCGTTCCACAGCAAGTCGACGGGGGCCCGCAGGATCGCCTTGACGAGGTCCTGGCCGGACAGCGCCTCGGCGTCCACGCCCAGGGCGGCGCGCACCTCGGGCGACAGCGGGATGCGCTTGGCGCCGCGCTCGTACACGCCGCCGCCCCGCGAGATCAGCTTGCGGTCGTAGTCGGCCCAACTGCTGCGCGGCAGGTCGAACAGCCGCTGGCGCTCGGCGTGCGACGCGACCGGGTCGGGTTCGGGGTCGAGGAAGAGGTGGCGGTGGTCGAAGGCCGCGAGCAGCTTGACGCGGTCGGTGTAGAGCAGGCCGTTGCCGAAGACGTCGCCCGACATGTCGCCGATGCCGACGGCGGTGAAGGTGTCGTGCTGGGGATCGAGGCCGAGGTCGCGGAAGTGGCGGGTGACCGCCGCCCAGGTGCCCCGGGCCGTGATGCCCTCCTTCTTGTGGTCGTAGCCGACCGAGCCGCCGGAGGCGAAGGCGTCGCCGAGCCAGAAGCCCACCTCGGCGGCCACCGCGTTGGCGGTGTCGGAGAAGGTGGCGGTCCCCTTGTCGGCGGCGACCACCAGGTACGGGTCCGGGCCGTCGTGGATGACCAGGCCGGCCGGGTGCACGACCTCGCCGCCCACCAGGTTGTCGGTGAGGCCGAGGAGCGCCCGCACGTAGACGCGGTACTGCGCCTCGACGAAGGCGCGCAGCTCCTCGCGGTCGGTCGGCCCGCGCTTGACGACGAAGCCGCCCTTGCTGCCGACGGGCACGATGACGACGTTCTTCGTCATCTGCGTCTTCATGAGGCCGAGGACCTCGGTGCGGAAGTCGTCGGGGCGGTCGGACCAGCGGATGCCGCCGCGCGCCACCTTGCCCCCGCGCAGGTGCACGCCCTCCATGTGCGGCGAGGAGACGCCGATCTCGAACATCGGGCGCGGCGCCGGCATGTGCGCGACCTTGGCGGACTCGATCTTGAAGGCGATCGCGGGGTTCCCGCGGTAGTAGTCGCAGCGCACCATCGCGCGCACGAGGTCGGCCAGGCCGCGCAGCACCTGGTCCTCGGGCAGGCTGGCGACGCCGGCCAGCAGGTCGACGAAGGCCTCGAAGGCGGCCTCCTCGGCCTCGGCGCGGTCGTCGGCGAGCTCGGGATCGAAGCGGGCGGCGAACAGCGCGATGATCGCGCGGGCGACCAGCGGGTAGGCGATGAGCGTGTCGTTGACGAAGCGCCGGCTGGTGACCGCGTTGAGTTGCACGTAGTGCATCTGCAGCGCCCGCAGCAGCGCGACCTCGCGCACGCGCAGGCCGCCGTAGAGCACCAGGCGGTCGAGCTTGTCGTGCTCGGCCTCGCGCCGCAGGATCGCCTCGGCGGCCTCGATCAGCCGTGGCCCGTCGGCGCGCACGTCGATCGGGGCCCCGTGCTGGTCCTGCACCTTGAAGACGTCGATGCCCAGCTGGCGGCCCCCCTCGTGGACGCGGTAGGAGAGCTGCTCCAGCACCCGGAAGCCGAGGTCCTCGAGGATGGGCAGCACCTCGGACAGCACCATGCCCTCGCCGTGGTGGTAGGCGCGGACGTGGCTGATCTCCGCGCCGCGCGGGTCGTCGAGCGGCTGCACCACGTCGACGCGCACGTCGCCGTCGCCGAGCGCCTCCAGCTGCTCGATGTCGCGCAGCGCGCCGGCGGCGCTGGTGTCGGCCCGGTAGCGGGCGTCGAAGGCGCCCGCGTAGCGCTCGGCCAGGCGACGCCCCTCGCGCTCGCCGCGGACCTGCACCAGGCGGCCGCGCAGGTGGTCCTCCCAGGTGCGGGTGATCTCCGCGACGTCGCGCTCGAGTCCCTTGACGTCGACGTCGCCGAAGCG